>JBBSMN010000206.1:0-5003 GCA_038233135.1 Propionibacteriales bacterium | reverse complement strand
CGGTCCGAGCTGGAGGGGCGAGTCACGGCGGCGGTGCAGGGTCGTTGGATGGTGCAGGGTGGCGGCCCGGTCGACGAGTGGTCGGTGTCGCGGGCGCTGCGCGACTACCTGGTGGTGGGGGAAGTGCTCGGCTGGGTTGTCGAGGCCGGGGAGTGGGGCGCCCGTACGGTCGGGCTCACGCCGCTCGGCCGTGCCGGTGCCGTCCTCGGCCTGCAGGCACAGTCCTGGGCGCCGCGCCACCGCCCGTGAGCGGTACTGCGGCGCCGGAGTGGTACCTACGTATAGTTGGGACCGGCGTGTGGTACCAATGGTGCCCTTCAGTATCACAGCGCGGTGGTGAGGACGTGAAGCAGTGCGACCGGACGAGTTCGCACCAGCCCAGCGAGCGTACGTCGTACGCGCTGACGGAGGCTACTGGGCGTTCTCGCCACCTCCGCTGCCGCCGGACTTGCGGCTTGATCTGGCCCTGGTGCGTCAGCTCTCGGCCGCTGACCGCGCTCTCGGCGTGCTCGCCGGCGCCGGTCGTACCCTCCCGAACCCGCACCTGCTCGCGCGCAGCATGGTGCGGCGGGAGGCGGTGCTGTCGAGCCGGATCGAAGGCACGCAGGCATCGCTGTCCGATCTCGTCCTCTTCGAGGCGCAGGCGGGTGGCAACGGCGCGGACCAGGCTGATGTGCGTGAGGTCTACAACTGCGTCGCGGCCGTCGAGCACGTTCTCGACCGGGAGCGACGACTGCCGCTGAGCCTGTCCCTGCTCAGGGAGGCCCACCGGATCCTTCTCACCGGTGTGCGCGGCGGTTATGCGACCCCGGGGGAGCTCCGCAGGTCGCAGAACTGGATCGGTCGACCGGGCTGCACGCTCGACGACGCAATGTACGTGCCACCGCCGCACCAGCCGTTGTGGGACTTCCTGGACCCAATGGAGAAGCACCTCCACGCGAAGCACGATCTTCCACCGCTGATCACGATCGCGTGCCTGCACTACCAGTTCGAGGCGATCCACCCGTTCATTGACGGCAACGGGCGCGTCGGTCGACTGCTCGTGGTGCTCCTGCTCGCCGAGTGGGGCCTGCTCGCCGACCCACTGCTCGACCTATCCGCCTACATCGAGCCGCGCCGCGACGAGTACTACGCTCGGCTGCTCGCTGTCTCCACAGACGGGGACTGGTCAGGGTGGGTGAGCTTCTTCCTCGGTGCGGTCGAGCAGCAGGCCGTCGACGCCGTTGGGCGCGCTCAGCGCCTGCAGCAGCTCCGCGACGACTATCGCCTGCGGGTGGCCACGGCGCGCTCGTCCGGACTGCTCGGCGTGCTCGTCGACGCGCTCTTCGAGACGCCGGCGCTCACTATCCCGCGCGCTGTGACGCTGCTCGGTGTCACGCACCGGGCTGCGAGGCTGAACATCGACAAGCTCGTGGATGCGGGCATGCTGCACGAGGTGGGGAATCGGTCGCGCAACAAGCTCTTCCTCGCCACCGATGTCCTGCGGGTGGTCGAGGGTCTGCCGCCTTCTCATCTGCGAGACGAACGCGCGACTCGCCTCCACGCGTGAGTCAAGCCCGGAAGGTGCCGGGCCGTGGTTGCAGCTGTGGCGCCGCGTAGTCAGCGTCCCAAGGGAACCGTCCCGAGGTGTCGTCATAGCTGAGCTGAAACACCGGCACAGACGCCTGGGACGGACGCTGATAGTGGCGGTTGGCGGCGAACACGATCTCTCCCGGATTGGGCACGGTCTCGACGACGATGCGGTGCGGCCACGGCTTGAAGGTCAGTAGCTGTCCGGCGACGAGATTCTCTCCGGCCCTGATCCGGGCGCCCAGCTCGTTGAGCACCCGCCTCCGACGTACTGGATGAACCACCCGTGCTTGCGGATCACCGCCGACACGTGGGCATCCTCCTGGTCGAGCCAGGCGAGGGTCTGGACGTCTGTCATCGGGCACCTCCAGGTCGGTTGGTCGATGGCCGAACGCTAGAGACTGCCGCCGACAGAACCGCTGTGTCGCTCGGCGATCCACGGGTGGCCGCCGTGTCGACATCCAACGTCTCAGCGCACGATCGGCCTCAGCGCACGATCGGCGGGGTGTAGGGCGCGAGCACGAAATCGATGCCCTCGACCCGGCCGTAGCCGGTCGGCGACTCCCGGACCCGCTCCAGGACCGCCGTGAGATCGACCTGCCTCGCCGCCTCTGACGCGCTGGCGACCGCTACCCCGGAGTCCCCGCGGGAGGACGACCGGCTGATCCCGGTCCTGCTGCGCAACGCCCCCAGGCCACCTAGGACACGGGAGGACGTCGACTCCTTCGGCGGCAGCGGCTGCGGGTTCAACGCCACATGTTCGAGCCGGGAGCTCAGGCCCGCCACGGTGAGCCCGGGCTGGCGCACTTCGGTCGCGGACAGCCCGGCGGCAACCAGGTCATCGGCCAACACGCGGCGCAGGTGACCCGACGGCTCGCGCACGTCCACGACCTGCAGGCTCAGGTCCACGGTGGGACGCTCGGACTCCGGGCGGACGAGCACCTCGCCGCGCCAGCCGTCGGGCTCACCGGCGATCTCGGTGATCCCGGATGCCCCCGACCAGCGATATCCCGGCGCCAAGGCGACCTGGGGACGGAACGGTACGCCGACGGGCAGCCCCCGGGCGACGTAGCGCCGCCGGCACTCGTCGCCTTCGTCGTCCTGCCACGCGGTCATCTCGGTGGTCACCCTGCGGGTGGTGCCGAAGCTGCCGGGTGGTCCACCGGCGGCAAGGTCGGTGAAGACGACGAGATCGTCGGTCGTACGCCGGAAGGCCTCGACCAGGAGGCGGAAGCGGTCGAGTCCGCCGACGATCTGCACCACACTGGTGGCCGCGCCCGCCCGCACCTGCGTGAGCAGCGTGTCGCGGGAGGCTGGCTCCGTAGCGGCCAGTGCCTCGACGGCGGGGCCGAGGTGGGCAATCTCGGTCCGCGCCACGGTCGACCGGGACGCCGGGTCCGACCCCCGGCGTACCGGCTGGGCAAGGAGGCTCTGCACCGCCGGGACCATGTCCGCCACTGCGACGACGCGCGACGGAAGGGCCACCACCGCCGACACGTCCAGCTGGCGCACCGGGTCGACGACGCCCTCACGGACCGGGCGGCCGAGCTCGCGGGGCCAGGCCACCACGCCCTCGACGACGCCGTCCAGCCGCCAGCCGCGTGCGGCCAGGACGAGGTCCAGGCGGTCGGCCGGCGCGTCGACGAACGTCAGCGCTCGGGGCGCGACACCCGTGGGGTTGCCATCGAGCCGGTCAAGCCACGAATCGAGCTGCCAGAACCCGTCGGCGGCGAGTTGGTCGAGGCGGGTGTTCAGCGGCTCCAGTGCGGCCTCGACGACGCTCGAGAAGTCCTGCGCGGCCAGCCAGTTCTGCAGCGTGGCGACGACGCTGTCGCCGGTGAAGAACTCGACAACGTCGTCGAGGAAGCGCACGACGTCGGCCACGAAGTTCTGGCTGTCCAGGTCCGGTGCCAGCACCCGAGCGACAGCCACGTCGCGTACGGACAGCCGCCCGACGCGCCACGGCACGTCGAGAACGAACCGCAGTTGCAGGCCGAAGTCGAGGGAGAAGCGGGGGTCGAAGTCACTCCCGAGCGGCGTCGGGGTCGTGCAGGTGGCGATGACGGTGTTGCGCCCGGTCACGACGTCAACGGCGATGCCGCCGCCGGCGGTCTCCTCGACCTGCAGTGCGAGTGGCGCGTCGGAGAGGCGGACCTCGATGTCGTAGAGCGTCACTCCGGGCGCGGCCAGGTCGCCGCGGCCGAGGAACTGGGGCAGCTCGGTGCGGGCGCGCTCGCGCAGGCCCGACCAGAAGGCGTCGGCCAGCTCGCGCAGCAGGGTCGGGAAGTAGGTGTCCGGCTCGGCGGGCCCGTTGTCACCGGCGAGCAGCCGGCCCAGCCCGATTCCACCGGCGACGGGGAGCGTCATGGTGCACCATCCAGCCGCGGCGACACGCCGCCTCGCAGGGTTTCTCCCCCGCTGTCACGGATGATGCTCCTCGAATGGCGCTGCCGTAAAGGCCGTCCCGGCCCGCGGCCTGGCTGCGGTCGTTCGGCGCCTGGGGCGATTACGGACCGGTCGGGCAATCCGGTCACGTGCCGACGAGCGTTCCGGAGGTCAGGACCCGTCGGTGAGGCGCACCCGCAGCCGGCGGAACCCCTTGCCCTTGTTCTCGACCTTCACCACGTCGATGCCGCCGATGTGGCGGGTGGAGGCGACGTGGGTGCCGCCGTCGGCCTGGGTGTCGAGACCGACGATGTCGACGATCCGCACGACCTGGAGCTCGGGCGGCAACAGGTTGGTCGCGGTGCGGATGATGTCGGGGATCGCGAAGGCCTCCTCGCGGGGGAGGTTGGCCACCTGGATGGCCCGGTCGGCCGCTACCTCGACCGCGCACGCATCCGCGACGCGCTCCTTGAACCCGGCCGGCAGCTCGGCGAGGTCGAAGTCCATCCGGGCCTCGCCCGGCGCCATGTTTCCACCGGTCACCAGCGCGCCGAAGTCGCGGAAGACCACGCCCGAGAGCAGGTGCAGTGCGGAGTGGGTGCGCATCAAGGTCGTACGTCGTTCGTCGTCCAACGCCCCGCGTACGGCGGTCCCGGCTGGCGGCAGCGGGTCGTGCTCGTGCGGGAGCAGCTGGAGGTCGTCGCCGGTGCGGGCGCCGACGATGCGGGTCTGCACGCCGCCCCACAGCAGCACCCCCTGGTCCGGCGGCTGCCCGCCGCCGCCGGGGTAGAAGGCAGAGCGGTCCAGCACGATCCCCTGCTCGGGGTCGCTGGTCAGGACAACGGCGTCCCACTCGCGCAGCGTCTGGTCGGCCAGCTCCAGCCGGTGGGTGCGTCCGTGCACGTCGGTGCCCATGACGGGAGCGTACGGCGGCCGTCGACCTACACCCGCCCCTCGACTCCGTCGAGCAGGTCACGGAGCCCCAGCAGACCGGTGATGCGTGCCATCCTTGGGTCATGACCACGCAAGAGGTGCTGTCGTTCGCGGCG
>JBBSMN010000205.1:0-5040 GCA_038233135.1 Propionibacteriales bacterium | reverse complement strand
GCTGGGGTAGATCAGCTGGGGTAGATCAGCTGGGGTAGATCAGCTGGCCGCCCGGCACGACCGGCAGGTCGCGCCCGACCACGATGTCCAGCGGGTTGGTGAGGCAGCGCACCGACCCCCCACCCTTGTGCAGCTCACCGACCTCGACCAGCACGATCTCGAAGCCCCACCGCTTGAGTTGGGCACGCACCCGGACGGGACAGGCCGGCATCACGACCGTCCGGCCGACGACCACCGAGTTGGCGCACATGGTCAGCGCCTCGGCCTCGGTCAGCACCAGCGGGTCGGGCACCAGATCGAGCACCGCCCGCGCGCTGGCGTCGTCGAACGCGTCGGGGCACACCATCGCCCGGGTGGAGTCGAGCGGACAGAAGGCGAGGTCGAGGTGGTACATCCCCGGATGCACGATCCGCAACGCCCGCACCCGTACGCCGAGCTCGACGGCCAGCGCCTTCAGCCCCAGCTCGTCGCTGCGGGGTCCGTAGCCGGCGACGAGCGCGTCACCGAACGGGAACACGTCGCCGGCCTCCAGGTGCCCGCCGACGCCGTCTCGGCCGACCGACGAGCAGTCGAACCCGAGCCCGGCGAACCAGGGCTCCGCCGACAGCCGCTCCATGCGGCGCTGCGGGTGGCGCATGTGTGACATGACGACCCGTGGCCGGCCACCGACGGTCGCCGCGAGCCCGAGGTTCATCGCGTACACCATGTCGGGGGCGTCCGCGCGCTGCGCCAGCACGTCGACCGAGGCGCCTGAGCCCTTCAGGGTGGCGACCATCTCGGCCCACTGTGTGAGTGCTCGGACCGGGTCCGGCTGGTCGCTCACATCCATGAACGGGTTGATCTCGTAGTCGACCCGGAAGTGGTCCGGTCGCACCGCGCCATACCGCCGTCCCCACTCCAGCACCCGCCCCATCGCGCCCATCCTCTACTGCTCGCACATCGTTGCCTGATTGTCGGACAATCAGACTGTGGGACCATGATGCACCAAGGAGACGTCATGTACGAATCGCTCACCCTGGAGCACTCATCGACGGTCGAGCGGGCCGCCGACGAGCTGCGCAGAGCCCTGTTCGCGGGCGAGATCGAGCCCGCCACCCCGCTGCGCGAGGTCGGGCTGGCCGATTCCCTCGGTGTCGCACGCAGCACGGTCCGTGAGGCCCTCGGGCTGCTCATCGCCGAGGGCCTGGTCACCCGGGTCCCCAACCGGGGCGTCGCCGTGGCAGACCTCGACCCCGCCGCGCTCGCAGATGTCTTCCGGGCCCGTACGGTGCTCGAGGAGGCCGGCGCCCGGGCATGGCCGGACGCGCCCGAGCAGCGCCGGCTCGCACTGCGCGACAGCGTCAAGAACTACGGCCGGCTGGCCGACTCGGGCGCCGAGCCGGGGCGGCTCACCCGTGCGCACATCGAGGTGCACCGGGCGCTCACTGCGCTCACCGGCAGCGACCGCCTGCTCGCACTTGTCGACGGGCTGCACGGCGAGATCCGGCTCACGTTGGCGCACGTGGACCGCGTACGCGGCAACGCCCGCCAACAGGTTGCCGCCCACCGCGAACTGCTGGACCTGCTCGAGGCGGGCCGCGGCGAGGAGGCCGTCCAGGCGCTGCGGGAGCACCTCCACGGCGCACGGGCCTCGCTCGACGCGGCGCTGCACCCCTGAGCTGCACCACTGGGCTCCCCCTACCATTGGGCCGTGCAACGCGTGCTCGTGACCATCCTTGCCAACGCCGTCGCCCTCGCGGTCGCAGCAGCGCTCTTCGACGGCATCCGGGTCGGCGGGGTCAGCACCGCCGAGGAGATCATCACGCTGCTGCTGGTCGGCGCCGTGCTGGGGCTCGTCAACGCGATCATCACACCCGTCGTCAAGCTGCTGTCGCTCCCGCTGATCATCCTCACGCTCGGGCTGTTCCTGCTGCTGGTCAACGCCGCCATGCTGTGGCTGACCACCCAGGTTGCCGGCGCGTTCGACCTGCGGTTCATCGTGGACGGCTTCTGGACGTACGTCGGTGGCGCGCTGGTCATCGCCCTGGTGGGGATGGCCGTCAGCGCGGTGCTCGATGACTGACTGCTCGGTCGCCCTGGTCTGCCTGGGCAACATCTGCCGCTCGCCGACGGCCCGGGTCGTGCTCGAGCACCAGCTGGCCGCCGCGGGGCTGGACGGCGCGGTGTCGGTGACGTCGGCCGGCACCGGCGACTGGCACCTCGGCCAAGGCATGGACGCGCGCGCCGAGGCTGCGCTGCGCGCGGCCGGCTACGACCCCGGCGCCCATCACGCCCAACAGGTGGGCAGCACGTGGTTCGGCGCACACGACCTCGTCCTCGCCATGGACGCGCGCAACCTTGCCGACCTGCAGCGGCTGGCCCCGGACGAGGACGCCCGGTCGCGAGTGGCCCTCTACCGCTCCTACGACCCGGCCGCCGGCCCGGGCGACTCCGACGTGCCCGACCCCTGGTTCGGCGGGCCGGACGGGTTCGACGACGTGCTGGCGATCGTGGAGCGCACGTCCGCCGAGCTGGTGCGCACGCTCGACACGCGCTGAGCGGGCCAGCCGCTCACGCAGCGTACGGTGCTCGGCATGGCGCGGATGGGAACGGTCGCGGCCCGCACCGAGCAGCTGCTCGGCCGGTCGGTGGTGGGGACGGTCGCGGTGCCGGGTGGCGACATCTGCACCGCCACCAAGGTGCGGCTATCCGACGGCTCCGCCGTGCTGGTCAAGACGCGGCCGCACCCACCTGCGGGTTTCTTCGCCGCCGAGGCCACCGGGCTCGAGTGGCTCGCGTCCGCCGACGAGGGCAGCGGGGTCGCAGTGCCGGGGGTGCACGCGGTCGCCGACGACTGCCTGGTCATCTCCTGGGTCGAGTCGGGCCGGCCGACAACGGAGGCCGCCGAGCGGTTCGGCCACGAGCTGGCGGCCACCCACGCAGCCGGTGCCGCGACCTTCGGGCACGCAGGCGGCGGTACCACCTGGATCGGCACCGCGCCGCTGCCCCAGCAACCGACCGACACGTGGCCGGAGTTCTGGGCGGCTGCGCGGGTCGAGCCGTACCTTCGGCTGGCGCGCGACCGGGCCGCCATCGACGACGCCGACGCGGCCGACGTGGACCGCGTGCTGCAAAGCGTCGCGGACCTCGCCGGGCCGGCCGAGCCGCCGGCTCGGGTGCATGGTGACCTGTGGTCGGGCAACGTGGTGTGGTCGTCGGACCTCCGGGCCTACGTCGTCGACCCCGCCGCACACGGGGGGCACCGCGAGACCGACCTGGCCATGCTCGCGCTGTTCGGCCTCCCCCAGCTCGAGCGCGTCGTCGACGCCTACCAGCAGGCAACCCCCCTTGCCGACGGCTGGCAGCAGCGCATACCCCTGCACCAGCTGCACCCCTTGCTGGTGCACGCGGCGATGTTCGGGGGCTCGTACGGCGCCCGCGCCGGTGCCGCCGCACGGGCCGCGCTGGCGCCGTCGGCCGCCTGAGTCCTCAGCCGGGTCTCAGCCGCTGCTGGCAGGCTGGGTACATGCGCATCCTCGTCGTCGACGACGACCGGGCGGTCCGGGACTCCCTTCGTCGCTCGCTGCAGTTCAACGGCTATGAGGTCGAGACAGCGGCCGACGGTGCGGAGGCGCTGGCCCGAGTGCCCGTCGTCCGTCCGGATGCGGTGGTCATGGACCTGATGATGCCCCGGCTCGACGGGCTGGAGGCCACCCGCGCGCTGCGCTCGGCCGGCAGCGAGCTGCCGATCCTCGTGCTCACCGCACGCGACGCCGTGGGTGACCGCGTCGACGGGTTGGACGCCGGCGCGGACGACTACCTCACGAAACCGTTCGCCCTCGAGGAGCTGCTGGCCCGCCTGCGCGCCCTGCTCCGCCGTGCGAGCCAGACCACCGACGACGAGGACACCGTCCTCGGCTTCGGCGACCTGACGCTCGACGTGGCCACCCGAGACGTACGCCGCGGCGAGCGCCCGCTCACGCTGACCCGCACCGAGTGGACGCTGCTGGAGCTCTTCCTGCGCAGGCCGCGACGGGTGCTGGAGCGGGCGTTCATCCTGCAGGAAGTGTGGGGCTACGACTTCCCCACGACCGCCAACTCCCTCGAGGTGTACGTCGGCTACCTCCGCCGCAAGACCGAGGCCGAGGGTGAGCCCCGGTTGCTGCACACGGTGCGCGGCGTCGGCTACGTGCTGCGCGAGACGCCGCCGTGACGGTCTGGCCCACGCACGCCCGGTGGCCGGCGATCGGTCGTGAGCGGATCGCGCGGCACGTCACGCTGGCCGCCCGGGTCACCACCCTGACGTCGCTGGCGGTCGGTCTGACGCTGGCGGTGGCCAGCGCCGCCGTGTACGTCACGCTGCGGATGGAGCTGGAGTCGTCCCTGGACGACTCGCTCGTCGAGCGGGCGCACGCGACCGCCGACGTCCCGTTGCTGCAGTCGGCGCTGGACCGCAACATCCCCGCCCAGTACGTGACCGCCTCCGACGTACGCCTGGCAGTGCTGGGCCCGGCGGGCACCGCCAGCGGCGAGCGTCCGCTGATCGACCACCTGTCGGCGGCCGAGCTCGCGGTCGCCCGCGGCGCCAGACCGCAGTCGCTGCGCACGGTGGTGATCGACGGTGACCGCACGCGAATGGTCGCCGTTCCGCAGCCCGGCGGCACCGCGCTGGTCCTGGCGCAGTCGATGGAGCCGACCTACCGGTCGCTCGAGCGACTGGCCCTGGTCGCCTGGACGGTCGGCTTGGCAGGCGTGCTGCTCGCCGGTTTCGCTGGCTGGGGGGTGGCGACCAACGGGCTGCGACCGGTGCGACGGCTGACCCGTGCCGCAGAGCACGTGGCCCGCACCGACGACCTGACGCCGATCCCGCACGCCGGCACCGGCACCGACGAGCTCGCCCGGCTGACCGCGGCCTTCAACATGATGCTGGCCTCGCTCGCGGCGTCGAGACGGCGGCAGGTCCAGCTGGTCGCCGACGCCGGCCACGAGCTGCGGACGCCACTCACCAGCCTGCGCACCAACCTCGAGCTGCTGGCACAGGCCGAGGAGCACGGCGGGCTG
>JBBSMN010000204.1:0-5065 GCA_038233135.1 Propionibacteriales bacterium | reverse complement strand
CGGCCGTGCTGCGCACGGCGATGATCCGCGGCGCGTTCGAGTACCAGGGGCAGAAGTGCTCGGCCGCGTCGCGCGCGTTTGTCCCGCGCAGCCTGTGGAAGCAGATCGGCAAGGAGCTGGTCGACACCACCGAGTCGCTGCCGATGGGGTCGGTCACCGACCTGGGCAACTTCATGGGTGCCGTGATCGACGAGCGGGCCTTCGCCAAGCACAAGTCCGCGATTGACCGGGCCCGCGCCACGGCGTCCATTGACGTGGCCGCCGGCGGGACATACGACGATGCGCAGGGCTGGTTCGTGCGCCCGACGATCCTCGTCGGGGAGGACCCGACCGACCAGATGTTCACCACCGAGTACTTCGGGCCGATCCTGTCGGTGCACGTCTACCCCGACCGGCAGTACCCGAAGGTCGTCGACCAGATGGAGTCGGCGGCACCGTACGCCCTCACCGGCGCCGTGATCGCGACCGAACGGGCGGCGATCGTCGACGCCCAGCAGCGACTGCGGTTCGCCGCCGGCAACTTCTACGTCAACGACAAGCCGACCGGTGCAGTGGTCGGCCAGCAGCCGTTCGGCGGCGCCCGCGGGTCGGGCACCAACGACAAGGCGGGCTCGCTGCAGAACCTGCAGCGGTGGACCTCGACGCGGGCGATCAAGGAGACCCTCGTCCCGCCGGTCGACCATGCCTACCCGCACATGGCGCCGGACCCGGGTTGATGCTCAGCTGAGGTAGGTCTCGCCCAGCGTGTGCTCCTCGCGCAGACCGGCCGACACCGCCTTGGCGATCTCCTTCTCGATCCTGCCGCCCAGCAGCGGGATCGACACCTTCAGGTCGCCGGCAACCTCGAACAACGTGCCCGCGCCCTGCGGGACGAGCGAGTGCGTACCGGTCATGGTGGCCGGCTGACCCTCCACGTCCAGGTGCATGTCCGCGGAGCGGGCGCCGTCCTCGACGGCTGCTCCCCACTGCTCTGTCTGCACGATCGTGACCGTCTCGCCGACCAGCTTCTTGATCGCCTCGGAGACGTTGGCGGAGATCACCCGGGTGACGGTGACCGTGCCGCCCTCGACGTCGGCATCGATGCCGACCGCCCACTCCCGGGCGCCTGTCGCGCGACACACGTCCTCGCGGAAGCTGCGGTCGCGCAGCATCGCCCACACGTCGACCGGCGCGGCGTCGTACTGGTGCTGCTCGAGGAACTTCATGCCTCCGACCGTATCGACGCCGTCGTGCGAGTGCCGCAGCGATAGGCTCAGGTGTCGCATAACGATGTGCGACGCGACACCGGGTGCGAGGTGATCTGCGCGATGCGCGCCGAGCAGGACCGAGCACTGGCGGCGATACTGGATGCTGCCGACGAGGTCGCGGAGGCACGTCGCGGGACGTCCGGGGTCGACGGCGAGACCGTGCACCGGTTGCTGGCGGCGTACTACCGCCAGGTCACCACCGAGGAGCTTGCCGACCGGGAGGTGGCCGACGTCTACGGCGCCGCGATGAGTCAGTTGCGGCTGGCCGCCGAGCGGCCGCAGGGCACGGCCACGGTGCAGGTGTCGACGCCGGTCGTCGGCGAGCACGGGTGGTCGGCCGCGGGCCATTCGGTGGTGGAGATCGTCACCGACGACATGCCGTTCCTTGTCGACTCGGTGACCATGCACCTGGCTCAGCACGGGCACGACATCCACCTGGTCATCCACCCGCAGCTGCAGGTGGAGCGCGACGTCGCGGGGAGCCTGCAGGACTTCGCGCCGGCGGCCGACGACGGCGTCGCGGACGGTGACGGGGGCACCGAGTCCTGGATGCACGTCGAGATCGACCGGATCGACGACACCGGGCGGGCCGACCAGCTCGAGCAGGGGCTGACCGGCGTGCTGCGCGACGTCCGCGAGGCGGTCGAGGACTGGTCCAAGATGCACACCCGAGCCACCGAGATCGTCGACGAGCTGCGCTCCGACCCACCGCCGCTGGGCGACATCGAGGTCAATGAGGTCGCGGAGCTGCTGACCTGGCTGGGTGACGGTCACGTCACCTTTCTCGGCTACCGGGAGTACGTCCTTGACTCCGGCCCCAGCCCGAGCCCCGGCTCGGGCTCCGACAGCGACAGCAGCGCGGTGCTCAAGGCTGTGCCAGGCAGCGGGCTCGGCATCCTTCGCTCCGACGCCCCACCGGCGGGCAAGCGGCTGCCTGCCCCGGTGGCCGAGCTCGCCCGCGCCAAGGAGCTGGCCATCATCACCAAGGCCAACTCGCGATCCACGGTGCACCGACCGGCCTACCTCGACTACCTCGGCATCAAGACCTTCGACGAGCACGGCGAGGTGACCGGCGAGCGACGGTTCCTGGGCCTGTTCTCCTCTGCGGCCTACACCGAGTCGGTCACCCGCATCCCGGTGCTGCGGCGCAAGGCGGTCGAGGTGCTTGAACGGCTCGGGTTCCAGGCGATGAGCCACAGCGGCAAGGCGCTGATGGACCTGCTGGAGACCTATCCGCGCGACGAGCTCTTCCAGACCCAGGTCGACCAGCTGGTGCCGACGATGCACTCGGTGCTGCACCTGCAGGAGCGACGGCAGCTGCGGCTGTTCGTGCGCGAGGACCCGTACCGCCGCTACCTGTCCTGCCTGGTCTACCTGCCCCGCGACCGCTATACCACGCAGGTGCGCAGACGCATGGAGCAGATCCTCGCCGAGGCGCTGTCCGAGGGCGGCGAGGCCGACGGGGTCAGCACCGACTACACCGCGCGGGTCAGCGAGTCGGTCCTGGCCCGGCTGCACTTCGTGGTCCGCCCGCCGAGCGGCGAGCTGGTCGGCGAGATCGACGAGCCGGTCATCGAGCGGCTGCTCGGCGACGCCACGCGCTCGTGGAGCGACGACCTGGCCCAGGTGAGCTACGAGATGCTGGGGGAGGCCGACGGGTCGCGGCTGCTGGGCCGCTACGGCGGGTCGTTCCCCGAGGCGTACAAGGAGGACTTCGACCCGCGGGTGGCCGTCAGCGACCTGCAACGGCTGGAGGACGTCGGGGACAGCGGCCTGGGCCTGCACCTGTACGAGCCGTCCGACGCCCCGCCCGGTGAGGGCCGGTTCAAGATCTACCGCACCGGGGCGCCGCTGTCGCTCACCGAGGTGCTGCCGCTGTTCAGCTCGCTGGGGGTGGAGGTCGTCGACGAGCGTCCGTACGTGCTGGAGGACGGGCACGGCGCGCGCCCCCTGGCATGGATCTACGACTTCGGGCTGCGCTATGCCGGCGAGCCGGGGGAGCGCGGTCGCGAGCTGTTCCAGGACACGTTCCGGGCCTGCTGGCAGCGCCACGCCGAGGCCGACGGCTTCAACCGGCTGGTGCTTGCGGCCGGGTTGTCGTGGCGTGAGGTGTCGCTGCTGCGTGCCTACGCCCGCTGGATGCGGCAGGTCGGGACACCGTTCAGCCAGACCTACCTCGAGGACACGATGCTGCGCCACGCAGGCGTCGCGAGGCTGCTGGTCGGGCTGTTCGCGGCACGCTTCGACCCGGGCAGCGAGGAAGCCGCCGCGGACGACGAGGCCCGGGTCGCCGCCGTCACCCAGCACGAGGACGACATCAAGGCGGCGCTGGACGACGTCGAGAGCCTCGACCACGACCGCATCCTGCGCTCCTACATGACCGCGATCTGTGCCACCGCGCGCACCAGCTACTACCTGCCGACGGCCGACGGCGAGCCGACCCGTACGGCGATCGCGCTGAAGATCGAGCCGCAGGGCATCGAGGACGTCCCGCAGCCCCGGCCGCGCTTCGAGCTGTTCGTCTACTCGCCGCGCGTCGAGGGGGTGCACCTGCGCTTCGGGCCTGTCGCGCGCGGCGGGCTGCGCTGGTCGGACCGCCGCGAGGACTTCCGCACCGAGGTGCTCGGCCTGGTCAAGGCGCAGATGGTCAAGAATGCGGTGATCGTGCCGGTCGGGGCCAAGGGCGGCTTCTACTGCAAGCAGCTCCCGGATGCCGCGACGGATCGCGATGCCTGGCTGGCCGAGGGCATCGCCTGTTATCGCACCTTCATCGCCGGCATGCTGGACGTGACCGACAACCTCGCGGGCGAGGAGATCGTCCCCCCGCCGCAGGTCGTGCGTCACGACGGTGCCGACGCCTACCTGGTCGTGGCCGCCGACAAGGGGACCGCCGCGTTCTCCGACATCGCCAACGAGGTGGCCGCCGACTACGGCTTCTGGCTGGGGGACGCCTTCGCCTCCGGCGGCTCGGAGGGCTATGACCACAAGGCGATGGGCATCACCGCCCGGGGGGCGTGGGAGTCGGTCAAGCGGCACTTCCGCGAGATGGGTGTCGACTGCCAGGCAGAGGACTTCACCTGTGTCGGCATCGGCGACATGTCCGGCGACGTCTTCGGCAACGGCATGCTGTTGTCGGAGCACACCCGGCTGGTCGCGGCGTTCGACCACCGGCACATCTTCCTCGACCCCGACCCGGACGCGGCCGCGTCGTACGCGGAGCGGCGTCGGCTGTTCGAGCTGCCGCGGTCCAGCTGGGCCGACTACGACTCCGACCTGATCTCGGCCGGTGGCGGGTTGTTCCCGCGTACCGCCAAGTCCATCCCGCTGTCGCCGCAGGTGCGGGCGGTGCTTGGTCTCGACGACGACGTGGAGCGGTTGACACCCAACGCCGTGATGCGGGCGGTCCTGACGGCGCCGGTGGACCTGCTGTGGAACGGCGGCATCGGGACCTACGTGAAGGCGAGCACCGAGACCCACGCCGGCGCCGGTGACAAGGCCAGCGACGCGATCCGTGTCGACGGGTCGCAGCTGCGTGCACGCTGTGTCGGCGAGGGCGGCAACCTGGGCCTCACCCAGCGCGGCCGGGTCGAGTACGCCTTGGCCGGTGGGCGTATCTGCACCGACTTCATCGACAACTCGGCGGGTGTCGACACCTCCGACCACGAGGTCAACATCAAGATCCTGCTCGACCGGGTCGTCGAGGCGGGTGACTTGACCGGCAAGCAGCGCAACGCCCTGCTCGTGGACATGACCGAGGAGGTGGCGCGGCTGGTGCTCGCCGACAACGACCGGCAGACCCTCGCCCTGGCCAACTCGGT
>JBBSMN010000203.1:0-5099 GCA_038233135.1 Propionibacteriales bacterium | reverse complement strand
CAGGCCGAGCGCGAACATGTTCTTGGCACGGGAGGCGTCCTTGCGGGACAGCCCGAACTCCTTGATGGACTCGACCGTCAGCGTGGTGAGGTCGACCGCGTGCACCTGGAACGGGTCGAGCGTCCCGTCGTCCAGCGGGCTTTCTGTGTAGCCGGCCTTGGTGAGGTTGCGCGCTCCAAAGTCGTGGGTGTCGACGATGATCGCCGAGCCGCGAGGTACGTCCCTTAGGTTGGCTCGGAGCGCGGCCGGGTTCATCGCCACCAGCACGTCCGGCGCGTCCCCCGGTGTCAGGATGTCGTGGTCGGCGAAGTGCACCTGGAAGCTCGAGACGCCGGCCATGGTCCCCTGTGGGGCCCGGATCTCGGCGGGGAAGTTCGGCAGGGTCGACAGGTCGTTGCCGAAGGCGGCCGTCTCTGCGGTGAACCGGTCACCGGTGAGCTGCATGCCGTCTCCGGAGTCACCCGCAAACCGGATGATGACGCGGTCGAGCTGCTTGACCTGCTTGCTCACGCAGTCCTCTCTCCTCCTGGCCCGGCGACGACGGCGGCCGCGCGAGTGCCATCAGCCATGGTAGGCGCCCACGGCCGGCCAGCCACGTGTCGTCCGACACGTGGTGGTGAGTCGCTGCTAGGCGGCGTCGAGCCTCGCGCGCTCGTCGTCGGACAGCTCGAGGTCGGCTGCCGCTGCGGAGTCCCGGATCGTCTCCGCTCGGCTGGCCCCCGGGATCGGCAGCACCCGCGGTGACAACCCGAGCAACCAGGCGAGGCACACCTGCTGGGGGCTCACGCCGTGGCCCTCGGCGACGTCGGCGAACGCACCGTGGTCGGAGCCCAGCCGTTCCGCGCGCCCACCGGTGCCGCCCAGCGGGCTCCACGGCAGGAACGCCAGGCCGAGCTCGTCGCAGACCTCGACCTCGGGCAGGCTCGAGCGGAAGGCGGGGGACAGCTGGTTCTGCACGCTGACCAGCCCGGCGCCGATGACGTCGTACGCGGTCCTGATCTGGTCGGGGTCGGCGTTGGAGATGCCGACGTGCCGCACCAGTCCGGCCTCGTACAGGTCCTTGAGCGCACCCATCGTCTCCTCGTACGGCACGTCGGGATCGGGCCGGTGGTGCTGGTAGAGCCCGATCGCCTCGACGCCGAGGCGGCGCAGCGAGGCCTCGCACGCCTCGCGGAGGTGGTCGGGGTGACCGTTGACGGTGTAGGCCCCAGACCGGTCGCGGACGTGACCACCCTTGGTGGCGACCAGCACCTCGCCGATGTCACCGCCGTACGACCGCACCGCCCGCGCGACGATCTCCTCGTTGTGCCCGGCGGCGAACCCGACCTGCTCGACGGTGTAGGCGTCCGCGGTGTCGATCAGCGTGACGCCGGCGTCGAGGGCCGCGTGCACGGTGGCGTCCGCTCGGGCGCTGTCTGGCACCGGCTCGACCGAGAGCGGCATCGCGCCCAGGCCGATGGCCGAGACCTTGACCGCACCGATGGTTCGTTGCTGCATGACTGTCCCTTCGCAAGCTGTCGAGTTGTCACCGGCTCACGACCCTAGAACGCAGTCTGCCAGTGACAACTCGGGCGGGGTGCCGGCCGCCGATAGAGTCGCGGGCATGGGCGGAGCGCAGGTGCGCGTGGATGAGGTGTCGCTCGGCGGCACCCGGTGGCGGGTGCACGACCTGGCGCTGGCCTGCTGCGCCCTGGAGTACGCCGCGGCCAGCGTGCGCGTGGCCCGCGCCGGGGCGGGGGAGGCCGAGGTGGGCAGCGGGTTCGACCTGTCGGTCGCGAGCCCTGAGGACGCCGACGTCCTGGTCGTGTCCGGCACCGTGACCGACGCGCTGGCGCCTGCGGTGCTGGCGGCCTGGGAGCGGATGCGACACCCCAGGTACGTGCTGTCGTTCGGGTCGTGCGCCAACTCCGGCGGGCCGTACTGGGACTCCTACTGCGTGACCAAGGGGGTCGACCAGCTGTTGCCGGTCGACGTGTACGTGCCCGGCTGCCCGCCGCGACCCGAGGCCCTGCTCGACGGCCTGACCCAGCTGGGCCGTCAGGTCGCGAGCGCGCCGTGAACAGCGACTGGGCCGCCGTGGTGGCGGGGGCGTTGGAGGTCGATGTGCGGGACGACTTCGGGCTGGCTCGGGTGGACGTTGACCCGGCGAGCTGGGTCGACGCCGTACGCGCCGCCCGCGACCGCCTCGGCTGCACGTTCTTCGACTGGCTGACCGCCGTCGACGAGCTGCCGGACGGCTACCGGCTGGTGTGCCACCTGGCGGTCCCCCCGGGGGGAGGTGCGCCCATGCGGGCGCTGCTTTTGCGCACGCTAATGCCACGTGACGAGCCCGCCGTGGCCTCGGTTGCAGCGGTGTTCGCCGGGGCCGGCTGGCACGAGCGGGAGGTGGCCGAGATGTTCGGCGTGCGCTTCACCGACGCCGAAACCAGGGGCGGGGACCGGCTCCTGCTCCCCGCCGGGTTCGAGGGGCACCCGCTGCGCAAGGACTTCGTGCTGGCGTCGCGGGTCGCCGCACCGTGGCCGGGCGCCAAGGAGCCGGGGGAGTCCGACGCGTCGCTGGCCGGGCAGACCGCGGCCGGTCGCACCCGCAGTCGGCGCAGCCGTCCCCCCGGGGTCCCGGAGCCCGGCCGGTGGGGTCCACGCGAGCCGGGCCCGACCGAGCCGGCCACGAAGGAGTCGGCGCCGGCGCGCCGGTCGAGGCGAGGTGGTGCTCGGTGAGCACCCAGCCGCCACCCCTCCCAGAGCGCTCCCGTGGGGTGATCGCCCTGATCGAGGACCGTTGCACCTCGTGCATGCTGTGTGCCCGCGAGTGCCCGTCGTGGTGCATCCACATCGACAGCCACGGCGTCACCCACGTGCCGGAGCAGGGGGGCCGCCCCCGTACGACGGCCGTGCTGGACCGCTTCGCGATCGACTGGTCGCTGTGCATGTACTGCGGGATCTGTGTCGAGGTGTGCCCGTTCGAGGCACTGGAGTGGGCGCCGGCGCACACCTACGCCGAGCCGGCAGCCGATGCGCTGCTGCACGAGCGGGAGCGGCTCGCCGACTGGCTCGCCGACTGAGCCGTGCGCAGACGCATGTTCACATGCACATACGCACGGTAGGCTGGTGAAGTGTCCAGATCGGTGACACCTGAGGGTTGATCCGCAGGTGTGGCAGGCTCGCCGCCATGACCGACGTCACGTTCGCCACCCCCGATGGTCACCGAGACGGGTACCTCGCCGAGCCGGCGGGCACCGACCCGAGGCCTGGTGTGGTGGTCATCCACGAGGTGTTCGGGCTCAACGCCGACATCCGCGCACTGACCGACCGCGTCGCCTCGATGGGCTACGTGGCGCTGGCGCCGGACTTCTTCGAGGGCCGCCACTGGACCACCTGCCTGCGCGGCGCCTTCCGACAGCTCACGGCCGGCAGCGGCGAGTTCTTCGACGCGATCGAGGCGGCGCGCGGCTTCCTGGGTGCCCACGAGGGCGGCACCGGCCAGGTCGGTGTGATCGGCTTCTGCCTCGGCGGCGGCTTCGCGCTGCTTGCCGCGTCCGCGTACCCGTTCACGGTCGCGAGCGTCAACTACGGCGAGGTCCCGGACGACCCCGAGCGAGTCCTCACCGGCGCCTGCCCGATCGTCGCCTCGTACGGCGGGCGGGACCGTTCGATGGCGGGACGCCCCGATCGCTTGCAGCAGGCACTCGACGGCGCCGGAGTCGAGCACGACATCAAGACCTACCCATCGGCGGGCCACAGTTTCCTCAGCACCCAGCCCTACCCGATGGGAGTCCGGGCGCTGGCGAAGGTGATGGGTATGCACGCCGGGCCACAGGCCGAGTCAGCAGACGACGCCTGGCTGCGGATCGACGACTTCTTCAGCACCCACCTGCGCGGCGGGTGACGGCTCACGTGCAAGGCCCAGATTGAACGTCGCGTACGAGGAATCGCACCAGCGCTCCCTCGACTATCGGGCAGACCGCAAAGCGGTCGACGGTCGCTGCCCAGGACGAAGCCCGCTCGTGCTGCTCGTGGTCGGCGAGCGTCAGGGCGATCAGCACGCTGGCGTCGAGGAGGTACGTCGTCACTCGTCGTCCAGGGCGGCGGCGACAGCCTCCGCTGTGATGTGGCGACCGACACTGATGACCGGGAAGCCCGAGCGGTCATCTGTGCCGATGACCACCGGCTCATCGAGCTGGCTCAGCCCGCGCACGGTCAACTCGGCGACGGTTGCTGACACGGACTGACCGCGAGCCCGCGCAAGCTCCTGGGCACGGCGGTGGACCGCGGGAGGAAGGTCAACCGTGGTGCGCATGTCTGCATCATAAGTGCATCACCGATGATGCAACCTGCCCGTTGTCACCGGTAGTTGGCGAACTGCACCGCGAAGTCGTAGTCCTGCGCCTTGACCAGCGCGATCACGTCCTGCAGGTCGTCGCGCTTCTTGCTCGTGACCCGCAGCTCGTCGCCCTGCACCTGCACCTTGACCCCCTTGGGTCCGTCGTCGCGGATCAGCTTGCCGATCTGCTTGGCCTGCTCCTGGCTGATGCCCTGGTTGAGCGATGCGCTGACCTTGACCTCCTTGCCCGATGAGCGGGGCTCGCCAGTTTCCAGGGTCTTCAGAGAGATGCCACGCTTGACCAGCTTCTGCTTGAACACGTCCAGCACGGCCAGCGCCCGCTCCTCGGCGTTGGCCGAGATCTCCACCCCCAGCTCGCCCTGCCAGTCGATCTGCGCATCGGTGTGCTTGAAGTCGAAGCGCTGCGAGATCTCACGCTGGGTCTGGTTCAGGGCGTTGTCGACCTCTTGTCGGTCCACCTTGCTCACGATGTCGAAGCTCGAGTCGCCGGCCACGTCGTCTCCCTCTGGTCGGGCCCCGGCAGTGGGGCCAGTCTCCAAGCCTGCGCTATTGTGCTCCCCGCCCCTCCACCTGTCGCACCCGGTTTGCGGTGCGCGCGCAGGGGTACCCGGCAGGTTGCCCGAGCGGCCAAAGGGAGCTGACTGTAAATCAGCCGGCACAGCCTTCGCAGGTTCGAAGCCTGCACCTGCCACGTCCGAGGGGCCCGGTCATGCCGGGCCCTTCGTCGTCCCTGGCGGCCCGCGGGGGAGCAATTTCT
>JBBSMN010000202.1:0-5167 GCA_038233135.1 Propionibacteriales bacterium | reverse complement strand
CCTGCTCGCGGAAGCGCAGGAACAGCCACTGGGTCCAGCGGTAGTAGTCGGGGTCGGAGGTATGCAGCCGCCGCGACCAGTCGAAGCTCACCGCATAGCGGCGCAGGGACTCGGCCTGCACCTCGATGTTTGCGTACGTGTAGACGGCAGGGTGCTCGTTGCGGCGGATCGCGGCATTCTCGGCCGGGAGGCCGAAGGAGTCCCAGCCGATCGGGTTGAGCACGTCGAAGCCGCGCATCCGCCAGTAGCGCGCCAGCACGTCGTGCAGGGCCAGCACCTCGCCGTGGCCCATGTGCAGGTCGCCGGAGGGGTAGGGAAACATCGTCAGCGCGTAGCGGCGCGGCTTGGAGCCGTCGTCCAGGGCCCGGAACGGGTCGAGCTCGTCCCACACCGGTCGCCACTTGTCCTGCGCGGCGTGCACGTCGTACGTCGCCGGCTCGGCCGGTGCCGGCCGCGCCGGCTCGGTCGTCTCTGCGGTGCTCACGCGCGTCTCCTGCCTGTGGTCTGCCCCGGACATGAAAAAGCCCCTCGGGCACGAGGGGCCGGCCGCACTGACGGGTGATCGTGGTGTCAGCGCGGCACGATAAGGAGCAGGCTCGACTGCATAGTTCCAGACTACCGCACCGGGCCCGTGACCTGGGAGTTTGTCCACCGCTGTTGATCAAGGTGTGCACAACCTTGCGCGATCTCGACACTGCGTGATAACAGACTGACACTCGGTGACAAATCGGACAGCAGTCGGTGGGCAACTCCCCAGGGGTGGAGCTGAGGGGACTCGAACCCCTGACCCCCTGCATGCCATGCAGGTGCGCTACCAGCTGCGCCACAGCCCCATACCGACCGCGACGGGCGGCCGGGCGAACCGCGTAAGCATAACGGGTCGGTGCTGCGTGCTTGACCTGGCTCGCTGCCGGTCGGTCACGACGCCGATCAGCGGTCGTCGCCGACAACCGGCTCGGGCAACGAGCCCGCGTTCCAGTCCTCGATACGCCAGCCGCGCCCGCTATCGGCGAGCACCGCCCAGCAGCAGTTGGCGAAGCCCCCGAACCGGGTGCGGTACTCGGTGGGGAACCCCACGAACGCGCACGCACCGACCCGCATCGCGCTGCCGTGCCCGACCACGACCACGGTGTCGTCGGCGGTCATCGTCCCGCTCGCCTCCTGCAGCACGGCCGCGAAGCGCTCGGCGGCCTCGGACAGCGTCTCAGCGTCGGGAAACCGCACATCGGCACCAGCGTCGCGGCTGGCCATCTCCGCCGGCCACCGCTGCCACGCCTCGTCGGTGGTCATGCCCTCGCGCGCACCAAAGTCGACCTCTCGCAGGCGAGCGTCGTACGACACGGTGAGACCGGTGAGCCGGGACAGGGCCGCCGCGGTGTCGGCTGCGCGTCGCAGGTCGCTGGACACGATCCTTGTCGGTGCGAGCGAGGCCAGTCGGGCGGCGGCCGACGCGGCCTGCTCGACACCGACCTGGTCGAGGGGGGTGTCGGACTGGCCCTGGGTGCGACCCTCGACGTTCCATGCGGTGCGTCCGTGCCGCCACAGCACGAACCGCGCGCTCAACGCCCCTCGCCGGCCGTCGGGTCCGCAGCCGCGGTCGGCAGCGGCAGCACCGGGCAGTCACGCCAGATCCGTTCCAAGGCGTAAAAGGCGCGCTCCTCGTCATGCTGGACGTGCACCACGATGTCGATGAAGTCCAGCAGCACCCACCGGCCCTCGCGTTCGCCTTCCCGGCGGACCGCCTTGGCCCCCAGTGCGTCGAGCCGTTCCTCCACCGCGTCGACCACCGAGCGCACCTGCCGGTCGTTGGGCGCCGAACAGACCACGAAGACGTCGGTGATCACCAGCTGCTCGGACACGTCGAAGGCGACGATGTCACTGGCCAGCTTGTCGGCGGCGGCCGAGGCGGCAGCCACCGAGAGGTCGATCGCGCGCTTGGTCGCTGTCACAGGCTCCCTCGAGGTGGGGCGGGGACCGACTCGGCTGGAGGCTCCACCGAAGGCTCGTGGGTTGCCACCGCCGGATCGCCGTCTCCGTACAGTCCGTGCTTGGCGATGTACTGGACGACTCCGTCCGGAACGAGATACCACACGGGGTCACCGTGAGCCACCCGGTCGCGGCAGGCGGTCGAGCTGATCGCCAGCGCGGGGATCTCGACCAGGGTCAGCCGATTGCCGGGCAGCCCCGCCAGGGTAGAGGCGTCGAGACGATGCCCTGGGCGCGTGCAGCCGACGAAGTGCGCCAGGTCGAAGATCTCGTCATGGTCGCGCCAGGTGAGGATCTGCGCGAGCGCATCGGCCCCGGTGATGAAGAACAGCTCGTCGTCGACCTCCTGGCGGAGATCACGCAGGGTGTCGATGGTGTAGGTCGGCCCGTCCCGGTCGATATCCACGCGGCTGACCGAGAAGCGCGGGTTGGAGGCGGTGGCGATGACCGTCATCAGGTAACGGTGCTCGGCCGGGGCGACCTTGCGTGCCTGCTTCTGCCACGGCGCACCGGTCGGCGCGAAGATGACCTCGTCAAGGCCGAACGACGCCTGCACCTCGCTGGCGGCCACCAGGTGGCCGTGGTGGATGGGGTCGAAGGTGCCGCCCATGACCCCGACCCGCCGACGCGTGCGAGTGAGGTCCTTGTCGGGAAGGCGCACGGCAACACGTGGACCGCAGGACCGGAGCGGGTGACCGCTCAGGTGTGCGGCCGCCCCTTCCCGAAGACGAGCAGGGCACCCATCAGCACCAGGAACAGGCCGAGGACGATCACACCGACCCAGATCGGGTCGACCGGAAGGTCACGCAGCTTCTCCTCGGCGCGCACGGCGGCACTCAGCATGACCGCAATCTAGCCGGTGCGACGGACCTCAGCGCAGGTGGCCGTCGCCGGTCACCACGGTGGTGGTCGTGGTGAGCTCGGTGAGACCCATCGGGCCGCGGGCGTGCAGCTTCTGGGTGGAGATGCCGATCTCGGCGCCGAGACCGAACTCCTCACCGTCGGTGAAGCGGGTGGACGCGTTGACCATCACCGCGGCGGCGTCGACGCCCTCGGCGAATCGCCGTGCCGCGGCCAACGAGCCCGTCACGATCGCCTCGGTGTGGCCGGTGCCGAAGCGAGCCACGTGCTCCAGCGCCCCGTCCAGATCGTCGACGACGCGAGCCGACATCTCCAGCGCGCAGAACTCCTCGGCATGGTCGTCGTCGGTCGCCGGCAGCACATCGGGCGAGGCAGCCTGGAACGCTGCGTCACCGTGCACCGTGACGCCGCGCTGGTGCAGGTGGGCGACGATGTCGGGCACGAACGCGGCGGCCACCGCCTCGTGCACCAGCAGCGACTCCGCGGCGTTGCAGACGCTTGGCCGGTCGGTCTTCGCGTTGAGCACGATCGCACGCGCCATGTCGAGGTCGGCGTCAACGTCGACGTAGACGTGGCAGTTGCCGAACCCGGTCTCCACCACCGGCACCGTCGACTGCTCGACGACGGTGCGGATCAGCCCCGCCCCGCCGCGGGGGACGACCAGATCCACCAGCCCCCGCGCCCGCATCAGCGCGGTCGCAGTGTCCCGGCTGCCGGCGTCGAGCAGCGTCACCGCGTCGCTCGACAACCCCACCTCGTCCAGCGCCGCCCGCAAGGCTGTCACGACGGCCGCGTTCGTACGCGCCGCCGAGCCTGAGCCGCGCAGCAGCACGGCGTTGCCGGCCTTGAGGCACAGCCCGGCGGCGTCGGCGGTGACGTTGGGTCGCGCCTCGTAGATGATGACGACCACACCGAGTGGCACCCGGCGTAGGCGCAGCTCGAGCCCGTTCGGCAACGTGACCCCGCGCACCACCTCGCCCACCGGGTCGGGCAGGTCGGCGACCTGGCGCAGCCCGGCGGCCATCGCGGCCACCCGCTGGGTGTCCAGGCGCAGCCGGTCGACCAGGTGCGCGCCGGTGCCCTCGGTCGCGGCACTGCTCTCGGCGCCGGCCAGGTCCTCGGCGTTCGCGACCAGCACCTGAACTTCGGCGTCGAGCAGCGCCCGGGCCATGGCAAGCAGTGCGCGATCCTTGTCGGCGCGCGACGCCCGGGCGAGCTGCCGGGCCGCCACCCGGGCGCCGCGGGCGGCTGCGGGGACGTCGGTGCAGGCGTGCTGGCTCACGGCGTCACTGTAGGGGCGTGTCAGAACGGTTGGGGGGTCGGCTGGTGCAGGCCGATCGACGGCGCCCGGTCGTCCCCACGACGGTTGAACGCGTCGCGCTCGAGCACCTCGAGGCCAACCACCTCCCAGCTCGGCAGACCGGCGCTGTCGCGGTGCTCGTTCCACACCCGCAGCGCCAGCGAGGCCGCGTCCAGCATGTCAACCGCCTCCTCCCAGTAGCGGATCTCCACCCGCTCGGGGCCGTAGCGCAGGGCGTGCAGGAAGGGTCGCTCCTCGGCCAGGCGCGCCATCGCCTGCCGTACCACGTCGCTGTCGTGTGCCGATCCGGCCGCCGTCACCGTGACGTGCCACAGCCGTGCCGCGTTGTCCACCGACGTCTCATCCATTTCGCTCGCCCCTCTAGGAGCAAGTGTGGTCCCTGCCGTGCCGCTGCCGCCGGAGAATGGTCACAAACACCCCTTGCCGGGGCTCGGGAGGCTAGTCGAGCAGCACGAGGTCGTCACGGTGCACGACCTCCCGCTCGTACGACGGGCCGAGCGTACGGGCCAGCTCGCGGGTCGAGCGCCCCAGCAGCCCGGGCAGCTCATCGCTGTCGTAGTTGACCATCCCGCGGGCGACCGCGGTGCGCCCGGGATCGATCAGGTCGACCGGGTCGCCCGCAGCGAAGGTGCCCTCGACACCGACGATGCCGGCGGGCAGCAACGACGCGCGCCGGTCGCTGATCGCGCGTACGGCACCCTCGTCGAGCAGCAGGCTGCCGCGAGCCTCGGTGGCGTGTGCCAGCCACAGCAGGCGGGTCGGCCGCCGCTTGCCGGTGGGGTGGAACCGGGTGCCGACAGCCTCGCCCGCGAGCGCCTGCGCGGCGTGTGCGGGATCGGTCAGCACCACCGGGATGCCGGCTCCGGTCGCGATCCGCGCCGCCTGCACCTTGGTCACCATCCCGCCGGTGCCGACCGCGGCGGGCCGGCTGCGACCCATCCGTACGCCTTCGAGGTCGGCGGCACCGCGCACGTCACGCACCAGCTCGGCGGTTCCCGT
>JBBSMN010000201.1:0-5207 GCA_038233135.1 Propionibacteriales bacterium | reverse complement strand
GGCCATCACCAAGGGCATCGCCATCGCCACCGCCGTCCTCGCGGCCACCGCGCTGTTCGGCTCCTACACCGATGCGATCGTGACCGAGGCCGGCGAGGCCATCGACCCCAACGAGCTGTTCTCGGTGGTGAACCCCGACGTGCTGGTCGGCGTGATCATCGGCGCGGCGGTGGTCTTCCTCTTCTCCGGGCTGGCGATCAACGCGGTGTCACGCGCTGCCGGCGCGGTCGTGTTCGAGGTGCGCCGCCAGTTCGCCGAGATCCCCGGCATCATGGCCGGCACCGGTCGCCCCGAGTACGGCAAGGTCGTCGACATCTGCACCCGCGACTCGCTGCGCGAGCTCGCCACCCCCGGCGTGCTCGCGATCCTGGCACCTGTCGCCGTGGGCTTCGGCCTGGGCGTGGGCCCGCTCGCGGGATTCCTGGCCGGCGCGATCGGGACCGGCACCTTGATGGCGGTCTTCCTGGCGAACGCCGGTGGCTCGTGGGACAACGCCAAGAAGCTGGTCGAGGACGGCTCGCACGGTGGCAAGGGTTCGCTCGCCCACGAGGCCACCATCATCGGCGACACCGTCGGCGACCCCTTCAAGGACACCGCCGGGCCGTCCATCAACCCGCTGCTCAAGGTGATGAACCTGGTGTCGCTGCTGATCGCCCCGGCAATCGTGTCGCTGTCGATCGGCGACGACGCCAACGTCGCGCTGCGGATCCTGATCGCGCTGGTCGCTGCGGGCATCATCGCGGTGGCGCTGGTGGTCACCAAGCGGCGGCCGGTGTCGATCGGCGACGCGGACAACAGCGGTTCTTCCACCGCGGCGACCACCGCCTGAAGCTCAGCCGCCGGCGGGTGTCCGGCGCAGCCGCGCCGGCAGCAGCCGCTGGGCCAGCTGACGGGTGCGACCTGACAGCCGCGCCGAGGCGTCGGCGACCAGCCGGCCGGCACCGGTGCGGCCCTGCTCGGCCATCAGCACCAACAGCTCGGCGAGTGCGTACACCGCAGCGTCGGCCACCTGCTCGGCGGGTGCGGCCGAGCCGGCGTCGTCCGCGCCGTGCACAGGCCACAGCTCGGTCAGGTCGCCGACCACGTCGTAGCCCCGCAGGGACACCTTGTCGATCATCTCGGCGGCCACCTCGTCGAACCAGCCGCGGAGGTCGACTGGCACCTCGGCCCGGGGGCTGTCCGCACGGCCGGCGAGCACCTGCTCGGCCAGCCTGCCCTTGACCAGCGGGGCGTAGTCGGGCCAGGTCAGCCGTTGGTCGAGCGCGGCGTTGACCCGTCGTATCAGCTCGGCGTCGGCCAGGCCGAGCGAGGCGTTGGCGCGAAGCGGCGCCGAGTCGTAGTCGCCGGGAGCAAGCCCGATGACCGAGCTGAACCGCTCCCACAGCAGCGACGACCGCTCACCCGGCGGGGGCACGGTCACCAGGTGCACGCACTCGGCGGGCACCCGCTGCGACCAGCGCTCCAACACCTCCGCGGTGTCCTGCTGGCGCCAGAAGATCCGCGCCCCACGGCCCTTGCGGGCACCGGTCAGCTGCTCCAGGTAGCGCGGGTAGGACAGGGTCTGGTTGTTCTTGACCATCTCCTGCCACACCGCGGGCACCTGCCGACCGAGATCTCGCGCGGTGAGCACCACGTGCACCTCGGCGTCGCCCAGGTCGTCGAGGGCCCGGTCCAACTGCTCGGTCGGCGCACCGGCCAGCAGCTCATGCGACACGACGACACTCTCGCCGTCGAACTGGCGCACCCGGCGGGCCAACCGCTCCCACGCGCCGTGCACCGCCGGGTCGTCGTAGCCGCCGAAGCTCAAGCCGCGCAGGTCGAGCGTCGCGCGGAAGTGGGCATCCGCGGTGTCACCTGGGTAGAGAACCCCGGCGGCGCGCAGCCGGCCGCGGTTGCGGAACAGCACCGACTGCAGGTACGTCGTGCCGGTCTTGGGCGCCCCGACGTGCAGGTAGACACGGGTCATGGGGACGTCCTTCGCGAGGTGGCGCCAGGGTGCTCAGCGGTGGAGCGTACCCCAGCGGCCCCGCCGGTCGTCGCTCTAGCCGCACCACTTGCGGAACGAGTACGGGGTGTCGGTGTACAACCCCTGCGGGTGCCGCGACGCGATCTGCGACCAGTACTGCTTGATGGTCAGGTCGGACGGCTTCTTGCTGCGACGCACCCACATCTCGGCGCCGGCGCGGTTCACCCGGCGTGACATCTTGCGGGTCAGCACCCTGGGAAGCACCAGCGCGGCGGCGGCGTCGTGGCCGCGGACGGTGCGGGCGGTGACCCGTTCACGCGGGCCGGGACGCCAGTACAGCTGCATGTCGGAGGCCACCTCCTGCAGCGGGGGGTAGGCGCCGGCGTAGCCCCCCAGGTAGACCCGGTTGCGCAGCCCCATCTTGCGCACCTGCCGCACCGCCTGCCGCAGCTCCCTGCGGGTCCAGGTGGCGCCGTAGCTCTTGATCTCGGTCGTGAGGGTCGTCCCTGAGTCCCTGATCGCGCGCAGCGCCTTGGTCCACGACGGCACCCGCCCGCCGTGCGGCTCGGTGCGCAGGGTCCTGATGTACCTCCAGGTGAGGTCCTCGACCCGGCCCTCGCCGTTCGTCGTGCGCCGCACGTTGGCGTCGTGCATCAACACGAAGTGGCCGTCCTTGGTCACCCGCAGGTCGGTCTCGGTGTGCCGGAGCGCGGTGATCGCGCGGATGGTGTTCTCGTCGTAGTTGACGTGGTCGCCGCGGTGCGCGATGGGATACATCCCGCACCGTCCCTCGTCATGGGCTGCTGCCGGTGCGGCCGGCACGATGGTTGCTGTCAGTCCTGCCGTGAGCACCGCAGCGCACAGGACGGACCCCCGTTGTTTCATACTCATGTCGCCGACTGTAGGTATCGGTGTCACGAGAAATCTCGCGAATCCACAGATTGCCGATTGCACCGTCCGCGGCGGTCGGCGGGGTACGTCGAGGTGCGGCGACCGGTGGCGGTCAGCGGCAGGCGTTACCGTGTCGGGCGTCCCGCCCCACCAGGCTGTCACCCAGCAACGACCGCAGGAGCACCGTGGCACAAGCACCGTCCGGCACCCGACTCGTCATCGTCGAGTCGCCTGCCAAGGCTCGCACGATCGCGGGCTACCTCGGCGACGGCTACGTCGTGGAGAGCTCGATCGGGCACATCCGTGACCTGCCGAACAACGCGGCCGCAGTGCCGGCCCAGTACAAGGGCGAGCCGTGGGCCCGGCTTGGGGTGGACATCGACAACGGCTTCAAGCCGGTCTACGTGGTGCCGCAGGACAAGAAGAGCCACATGGCCAAGCTCAAGAAGCTGCTCAAGGGTGCCGACGAGCTCTACCTCGCGACCGACGAGGACCGCGAGGGCGAGGCCATCGCCTGGCACCTGTTCGACGAGCTGAAGCCCCGTGTCCCGGTGCGCCGCATGGTCTTCCACGAGATCACCCCGGCCGCCATCCGGTCCGCCGTGGACAGCCCGCGCGAGATCGACCAGTCGCTCGTGGACGCCCAGGAGACCCGGCGCATCCTGGACCGGCTGTACGGCTACGAGGTCAGCCCCGTGCTGTGGAAGAAGGTCATGTCTGGGCTGTCGGCCGGACGCGTCCAGTCGGTCGCCACCCGGCTGGTCGTGGACCGCGAGCGCGAGCGGATGGCCTTCCGCTCCGCCTCGTACTGGGACCTGCAGGCCACCATGGACGCCAGCACCGACCCCGCCAGCGGTGCCGCCCGCGACGCGGACCCGCCACAGTTCCCGGCCCGCCTGGCCGCGCTCGACGGCATCCGGGTCGCTGCTGGACGCGACTTCACCGCCGCTGGCCAGCTGGCGCCCGACCGCGACGTGGTCGACCTGGACGAGGCCCGCGCCGGTGCCCTGGCGGAGGGGGTGCGCGGGCTGGCGTTCGCGGTGCGCTCGGTCGAGCCCAAGCCGTACACCCGCAAGCCGTACGCACCGTTCCGCACCACCACCTTGCAGCAGGAGGCCAGCCGCAAGCTGGGCTTCGGCGCCGCGGTCACCATGCAGATCGCCCAGCGGCTGTACGAGAACGGCTTCATCACCTACATGCGCACCGACTCGGTGACCCTGTCCGGCACGGCGGTGAGCGCCGCCCGCGAGCAGGCCCGCGAGCTCTACGGCGAGGACTACCTGCCCGACAAGCCGCGCACGTACACCTCCAAGGTCAAGAACGCCCAGGAGGCGCACGAGGCGATCCGCCCGTCCGGTGAGTCGTTCCGCACGCCGGGGCAGACCGGGCTGACCGGCGACCAGTACCGGCTGTACGAGCTGATCTGGATGCGCACCGTCGCCTCCCAGATGCGCGACGCGCAGGGCCAGTCGGTGCAGATGCGGCTGGGTGCGGCCACCGCCGACGGCACCGAGGTCGAGCTGGCTGCCGCCGGTCGGGTCATCACCTTCCACGGCTTCCTGCGCGCCTACGTCGAGAGCCATGACGACCCCGACGCCGACCGTGACGACCGCGAGACCCGACTGCCGCAGCTGGCCCAGGGCGACCTGGTGGCCGTGGCCCGCATGGACGCCGAGGGGCACGAGACCCGCCCGCCGGCCCGGTTCACCGAGGCCTCACTTGTGCGCGAGCTGGAGGAGCGTGAGATCGGCCGGCCGTCGACGTACGCCTCGATCATCCGCACCATCCTGGACCGTGGCTACGTCTACAAGAAGGGCACCGCGCTGGTGCCGAGCTGGCTGGCGTTCTCGGTGACCCGGCTGCTCGAGGAGCACTTCGCGCGGCTCGTCGACTACGACTTCACCGCTCGGCTGGAGGATGTGCTGGACGAGGTGGCGGGTGGCCGGGAGGAAGCCCAGCGGGTGCTCGGGCGGTTCTGGTTCGGCGGTGACGATGCCAGCAGCGGGGACACCACCCCGGGCACCGGCCTCAAGGAGCTGGTCAGCGAGCTGGGCGACATCGATGCCAAGCAGCTGGCGACGTTCCCGCTGCGTGCGGCAGACGGAGCCGAGTCCGGCATCGTCCTCCGCGTGGGCCGCTACGGGCCGTACGTCGAGAACGGCAGTGGTGAGCGCGGCAACGTGCCCGACGACCTGCCACCCGACGAGCTGACCGTCGACCGGGCCCGTGAGCTCCTCGCCAACCCGACGGGTGCCGAGCACGAGCTGGGCACCGACCCCGAGTCCGGGCACGTCATCGTGGCCAAGAACGGCCGCTACGGTCCGTACGTCACCGAGCAGCTCCCGGACGG
>JBBSMN010000200.1:0-5210 GCA_038233135.1 Propionibacteriales bacterium | reverse complement strand
TGAGAGACGTCGATGCCACCAGACAGCCAGTAGCGGGCGCTCACCTGCGCCATGCCCACCAGGCTGACCGCCAGCAGCTGCGAGGCGGCTTCGGGCAGCCCGGTGTCGTCGCGGATCACCGCCGCGACCAGCGTCGCGCACTCGGTGGTGACCTGCTCGACAAGCCGGCGTACGGCGGGCTCCTGTGTGAGGTCGGACTCGAACACCAGCCGGAAGGCGGCCTTGTCGTTGGCGACGTAGGTGAAGAACGCGTCGACCGTCGCCGACACCCGCTCCTTGTTGTCCTCGGTCGCTGCCAGCGCCGAACGTACGGCGTCGACGGCCGCCCCACACGAGCTCTCCAGCAGCGCGAGGTACAGGTCGAGCTTGCTGGGGAAGTGCTGGTAGAGGACCGGTTTGGACACCCCGGCGCGGTCGGCGATGTCGTCCATCGCCGCGGAGTGGAAGCCCTGGACGACGAAGACCTCCAGCGCCGCCTCCAGCAGCTGGGCGCGACGCGCGGGACGAGGCAGCCGCCCGCGGCGCTGCTGCGTCGGTGCCGATGTCTCGCCCATGCGCCCGTACCAACCCTTCGTGCGGCGGCCAGCCGGTGGCCCGAAGCAGCGATCCTAGCCACGCGCTCGGGCCGGTGGCGGGGTCAGCGGAACACCGTGCCCGGCCGACTGGTTGCATTGATGAGCCCCGCACCGGACCTGCCGGTGCCGCCGTGACGCCCCTGGAGGCCCCCGTGTCGACCACCGCGCTGCCGCCACTTGTCGAGCCCGCCGACGAGCTGAGCATCGACGAGGTCCGCCGGTACAGCCGGCACCTGATCATCCCCGACGTGGGGATGACCGGGCAGAAGCGCCTCAAGAACGCCCGTGTGCTGGTCATCGGTGCCGGGGGGCTGGGCAGCCCGGCAATGCTCTACCTCGCCGCTGCCGGGGTCGGCACGCTGGGCATTGTGGACTTCGATGAGGTCGACGAGTCCAACCTGCAACGACAGGTGATTCATGGTCAGAGCGACATCGGCAAGTCAAAGGCCGTGTCGGCCAAGGAGACGATCGCCGAGACGAACCCGTACGTCGATGTCGTCGTGCATGCCGAGCGCCTGGATAACGACAACGTCATGGGCATCTTCGAGCAGTACGATCTCATCGTCGACGGCACCGACAACTTCGCGACCCGCTACATGGTCAACGACGCGGCGGTGCTGCTGGGCAAGCCGTACGTGTGGGGCTCGATCTTCCGCTTCGACGGGCAGGCGTCGGTGTTCTGGGCCTCGGCGCCAGGTGGTGAGGCACCGTGCTACCGGTGCCTGTACCCCGAGCCGCCGCCGCCAGGGATGGTGCCGTCGTGCGCTGAGGGCGGCGTGCTGGGCGTGCTGTGCGCCTCGATCGGCTCGATCCAGGTCAACGAGGCGATTAAGCTGCTCACCGGCATCGGCGCCCCGCTGGTCGGCAAGCTGGTGGTGTACGACGCGCTGGAGATGGACTACCGCAAGCTCACGATCCGCAAGGACCCCGACTGCGCGGTCTGCGGGGAGAACCCCACGGTCACCGAGCTGATCGACTACGACGACTTCTGCGGGGCGATCAGCGACGACGCCGCCGAGGCCGCGGTGGGCTCCACCATCTCGGTGACCCAGCTGTCGGCAATGCTCAAAGAGCGACAGGACGGGTCGCGCGACTTCGAGCTGGTCGACGTGCGGGAGCCCAACGAGTACGAGATCAACCAGATCCCCGGCTCGGTGCTGATCCCGAAGGACCAGTTCCTGTCCGGTGAGGCGCTGGGCAAGCTGAGCCAGGACAAGCCGGTCGTGCTGCACTGCAAGTCCGGCGTCCGCTCGGCCGAGGCGCTGGCGGTGCTCAAGAACGCCGGCTTCAGCGACGCCGTGCACGTCGGTGGTGGTGTCGTCGCTTGGGTCAACCAGATCGACCCCTCCCAACCAACCTACTGACCCCCCACCCCCGCGATCCGTGAGTTTCTGCACGCTCATCCGTGAGTTTCTGCAGGGCGATCTGTGATTTGGTCGGCGGGGGAGTAATGCGGGGTTCGATGACGACCCCTGACCGGGACGCATTGATCGAACAGGTCCTCGACCTGGTGGAGGCCGTGCCGCCGGGTCGGGCGACCACGTACGGGGCGTTGGCCGACGTTGTCGGCTTCGGCGGCCCCCGCTGGGTCGGGTCGGTGCTATCCCGCCATGGAGCAGCCGTGCCCTGGTGGCGGGTCGTACGTGCCGACGGCAGCTTGCCTGCGTCGCACCGGCGTGAGGCCGTTGCGCGCTATCAAGCGGAGGGCACCCCGCTGCGTGCGGATCGCGACGGCCACATCGTCGGCGTGGACATTGCTGCGGGGGCCTTCACTCAATGAAACTCACGGATCGCCCTGCAGAAACTCACGGATGAGCGTGCAGAAACTCACGGATCGCGGTGTCGGTGGGGTCTGCTTGAGTGCAGCCGTGCCCACGACGTACAGGCTGAGCGGCCACACCAACGCCGACCACCCCCCGCCCCCGGTGCTCGACGAGCACCAGCAGGCTGTCGTCGACCACCCGGGCGGACCGCTGCTGATGCTGGCGGGCCCCGGCACCGGCAAGACGACCACTCTCGTTGAGAGCGTGGTAGATCGCATCCAACGGCGCCGCCTGGCGCCGAGCGAGGTACTGGTGCTGACGTTCAGCCGCCAGGCGGCGGCGCAGCTGCGTACCCGCATCGGCGCCCGGCTGGGCCGGACGACGTCGGGCGTGCTCGCCTGCACGTTCCACGCCTTTTGCTACGCGTTGGTGCGCCGGTTCGCCGACCCCGACCTGTATGCCGCCCCGCCGTCGTTGCTGTCGGCTCCGGAGCATGACGTACGGCTGCGCGAGCTGCTCAAGGGCAGCCTCCACACCGGCCGTGTCGATTGGCCGGCGACCCTGACGCCGGCACTGCGCAGCCGCGGTCTGGCAGGCGAGCTGCGTGAGCTGATGGCGCGGGCCCGCTCGCTGGGCATGGACCCGACCGACCTGGTCGCGGCAGGAGTCAACGACCGGCGGGCCGAGTGGGTCGCAGCCGGTCAGCTGTTCGCCGAGAGCCTTGAGGTGCTCGACCAGGAGCACCTGCTCGACTACGCCGAGCTGGTGCACCGGGCCACCATCGTGGCCGCGGACCCCGCCAACCAGGCGGTGCTGCGCCGGGAGCTGGCCTTCGTCGTGGTCGACGAGTACCAAGACACCGATCCCGCTCAGGTCGCGCTGCTGCAGGTGTTGGCCGGCGACGGGCGCGACCTGCTGGTCGTCGGCGACCCCGACCAGTCCATCTACGCCTTCCGCGGTGCCGACGTGCGTGGCCTGCTGCGCTTCACCGACAAGTTCCGTACGCGCGCTGGACAACCGGCGCCGGTGGCCGCGCTTGGTAGCACCAGACGTTTCGGGCCGGCCCTGCTGGCCGCGTCACGGTCGGTGGTGGACCGGTTACCGGTGCCGGGCAGCCTGGACCGGGACACGTTCCAGCGCTTCCGTGCGCCCGCCAGCATCACTGCGCTCCCCGGCGACGGCCTGGTCGAGGTGCGCACGTTCACCTCGCCGGCCGCCGAGGCCGAGAATATCGCCCTGCTGCTGCGGCGCGCGCACCTCGACGACGACGTGCCGTGGTCGCAGATGGCGGTGCTGGTGCGTTCGGGGGTGCAGTCCATCCCGCGGCTGCAGCGTGCCCTGTCTGCGGCCGGCGTGCCGGTTGAGGTCGCTGGTGACGAGCTGCCGCTGCGCGCACAGCCGGCCGTGCAGACGTTGCTGCACATGCTCCGGATGGCCGAGGGCCTCGCCACCAGCCGCCGACGGCGGGCGCCCGACAGCACTGCAACCGACTCGCCACCGCCGCTGCCGCCCGACGACGTCGAAGCGCTGCTCACTTCGCCGCTGGCCGGCATGGGGCCCGCCGCCGTACGCCGACTCGCCCGGGCCCTGAGGGAGCGCGACCGCGTTGACAACGCCGGTACGCGCCCACCGCTGCCGTCGGCGCACCTACTCGCCGTCGCCGTCGCCGACCCCGACTCGCTGGCCGACCTGCCCCTCGGCCCGCGTGGCGATGCCGCGCGGGCACACAAGATCGCGTCCTTGCTCGGCGCGGCTGCCGACCAGCTGGTGGCCCGGGTCCCGGTCGAGGACGTCTTGTGGACGGTCTGGGACGGCACCCAGTGGCCGCACCAGCTGCACCGCGCCAGCGAGTTGGCGGGCGCGACGGCTCGCGCGGCGCACCGTGACCTGGACGCGGTGGTCGAGCTCTTCGCCCTGGCCCGCCGCGCCGAGCAGCGGCACCCGCACCGCGGGCTCGGTGCCTTCCTCGACGAGGTGGACGACCAGCAGATCCCGGCGGACACGCTGGCCGAGCAGGCGGTCCGTGCCGACGTGGTCCGGCTGCTCACGGCGCACCGGTCCAAGGGCCTGGAGTGGCGGGTCGTGGTGGTTGCTGCCGTGCAGGAGGGCGGCTGGCCGTCGGTGCGTCGTCGTGGCTCGCTGCTGGCCACCGACCTGCTTGGGCCGGACGGTGAGCTGCCGGGTCTCCCGGCGACCTCCGAGCTGCTCGCCGAGGAGCGCCGGCTGTTCTACGTCGCGATTACCAGGGCGCAGCAGCGCCTGGTCGTCACCGCCGTGCAGAGCGGTCGAGAGGCCGGCGAGCAGCCGTCGCGCTTCCTCGACGACCTCGGGGTCGAGGTGGGTGGCCCCGAGACGCGACCGCGCCGTCCGCTGTCGTTGCGGGGTGTCCTCAGCGAGCTGCGGGCCCGCGCGGAGATGACCGACGACCCTGCACTGCGCGCGGCGCTGGCGCGGCGCATCGCCCGACTGGCCCGCTCCGGCGCGGTGCCCGCCGCCGATCCGGCCCGCTGGTGGGGCGTACGGGAGACGTCTGACGCCGCCATACCCGTACGTCCCGCCGACCGGCCGGTGACGCTGTCGGCCAGCGCCGTCGCCGCGCTGGAACAGTGCCCGCTGCGCTGGTTCTTGTCCCGGGAGGCCGGCGGCGGGCAGCCGAGCACGAGTGCACAGGGGTTCGGCAGCATCGTGCACGCGCTGGCCGCTGCGGTGCTCGACGGCGAGGTCCCGGCCAGCAGTGCCGCCCTGCTCGCCGAGCTGGACCGCGTGTGGGGCCAGCTGCAGTTCCCGGTGTCGTGGGCCAGTGCGGTCGAGCGCGCCGAGGCCGCCGCCGCACTCCGCCGGTTCCTGGATTGGCAGGCGGCGGAGCGCGGCC
>JBBSMN010000199.1:0-5283 GCA_038233135.1 Propionibacteriales bacterium | reverse complement strand
GCAGCGCCCCGGCGGTTGCCGTGCTCGCCGACAGCGTCAGCAGCGTGACCTCCGAGGCGGTCTCCAGCCCCAGACCGAAAAGCAGCCCGACGGGGAACATGTGCCACGACGAGCGGATCATCGACTGCGCCCGCCGGCCCAGCATCCGGTTCATCAGGCCACGGTTGAGCAGCTGCAGCTCGAGCTCGCGCTCGTCCAGGCAGCCGGCGCTCAGCTGCTTCCACAGCCGCCAGATGCCGATCAGGACCGCGGCGTTGAGAGCGGCCACGAGCAGCAGGAACGTCATCGCGGTGGCGGACGCGATGATCCCGCCGTACGACCGGAAGGCGGCCACACCGCTGTCGGCGGCCGCGCCGGCTGCCAGCGCGACCACGAAGGAGAGCACCAGGACCACCGAGGAGTGGCCCATCGCGAAGAAGAAGCCGACCCCGACCGACCGGCGGCCCCGCTGCAGCATCAGCCGGGTGGTGTCGTCGATCGCGGCGATGTGGTCGGCGTCGAAGGCGTGCCGCACGCCCAGCGCGTACGCCAGCGTGCCGGCGCCGGCGAACGTGGTGGCGGCGGCCAGGTTGGTGCTGTAGTAGAAGTACAGCGACCAGCCCGCCACGTGCATGAGGGCGATCACGCCGACGATGCCCGACAGGCGCATCCGCTCGGCCCGGGTCCAGCTGCCGTAGGTGATCGGGGATGTTGCAGCGGTCACCGGGCCCTGCCTCCTTGGGTCTGTACGGTCATCTCGATCACGTCGACGGGACACACCTCGACGCACTCGCCGCACCCGGTGCAGTGGTCCAGGACCGTCAACCAGGCACCGACGTGCGGGCCGCCCACCACCGGGCGGATGGCGTGCACCGGGCAGGTCAGCAGGCAGGCGCCGCACCCCTGGCAGGCGCCGATGGTCACGAGCGGGCTCACACGTGCAGCCACCGGTACCCCCTCGGGGTGACCATCCGCCCACCGACCGTGCGGGTGTTGGTACTCCCGACGATCACCACGCTGCGCATGTCGACGAGGTCGACGTCGAGGTCGGCCAGCGTCGTGAGCACCACGTTCTCGTCCGCCCGGGTGGCGTCGCGCACGACGCCCACCGGGGTCGCCGGGGGACGGTGGGCGCGGAGCAAGTCCAGGGCCAACGGAAGCTGGCGACGGCGGCCGCGGCTGCGTGGGTTGTAGAACGTGACGACGAAGTCGCCTTCGGCCGCAGCACGCACCCGGGCCTCGATGGCCTCCCACGGGGTGTGCAGGTCCGACAGGGACACGACCGCGTGGTCGTGTCCGAGCGGGGCGCCGAGCAACGCCGACGCGGCCAGGTTGGCCGTCACCCCGGGCACGCCCACCACGTCGATGTCGTCGCCCGCGAACTCCAGGGCCGGGCTCGCCATCGCATAGACCCCGGCGTCCCCGGAGCCGACGAGCGCGACGGCCCGACCCGTACGGGCCTGGGCGACCGCCTCGTGCGCCCGGGCCTCCTCGTCACCGAGCCCGCTGGAGCGGACCTCGGTGCCGGGACGCAGGAGGTCGCGCACCTGGTCGACGTACTGGTCGAGGCCGACGACCACCGACGCCGTGCGCAGCTCGGCCACCGCGCGGGGAGTCAGGAGGTCACGCGCGCCGGGGCCGAGGCCGACCAGGGCGAGGCGGCCGCGGGGTTGCCGTCGCGCCACTGCGACGGTCGCCATGGCCGACTTGCGCTTGGGCACCACGAGCGCGTCGGCGCTGCCAGCTCCCGCACCGATCAGAGCGGCGGCCTCCGCGACGCTCGGTGTCCCGAGTGCGGCCAGCGGCGCGGCGCTGGGGTTGGGCACGCGAACCCCAGCAAGCCGTTCCGCGGGGTAGGTCGTGAGTGCCAGGCCGAGCCGCTCGGCGGCCTCGACGATGCCGGTCTCGTCGACCTTGGCGTCCACGGTCGCCACGGCGCCGACGCTGCGCGGCGACAGCCCGGCCTCGGCCAGCGCGTCGCCGACCAGCCGCGTCACCTCGTCGGCACTGACCCCCCGGCTGGCGCCGATGCCGACGACGAGTGTCGGCGGGCGCAGCAGCACCGTGTGCGGGTCGGCGGTGACCACCCGGTCCGTCACGACGATGCGAGGCACCGACTGGTCCGCGCGCTCGTCCGCCGGCTTGTTGACGGGGGTGCCGGACAGCGCCGGCACCGGCCAGCAGACCTCGGCGTGGACCTGCACCGGGTCGCCGTCGAGCAGCGCCCGGCTGACGGCGGCCACCGCCCCCTCCACCGGCAGTCCCAGCGTGTCCAGGCCCGCCACCCCGGTTGCGTCGGTCGCGGTGGTGATGACCGGCTGGGCGCCGAGGGCCGCGGCGACCCGCTCGGCGAGGCGGTTGGCGCCAGCCCCGGCACCCGTCTCGCCGCGGTGCCCGCCGAGCAGGGCGACCGCATGGCGCCCGGCCTCGTCGACGCACACCACGGCGGGGTCGGTGCGCTTGTCCGCGAGCAATGGGGCCACCAACCGGACCGTGGCGCCAGCGGCGAGGAAGCACACCAGCTGGTCGCACTCGGCCCACGCCCGCGCGACCGCCTCGGCAGCCGGCGGGTCATAGCGGCGAGCCTCGCCCGGCCAGGCGGCGACCAACCGGTCCGCGGCTGCCCCGCCGGCCGCGGTGACGGTGATGAGCCCGATCATGGGCGTTCCCCCCAGAGCAGGAGGACGGGGTTGGTGGCCGCCAGCCGGTGCGCGCCGCCCGGCAACGCGGCCAGCCGGGAGGCCTGCAGCTGGACGCCGTCCACGCGGTAGCCGGCAGCTGCCAGCACGTCGTACGTCGGGCCGAGGCGCTCCAGTGCGGCGAGCGCGACCACGACGCGCTCGGGCGTACCAGCCGTGACCCCGGCGACTACCCCGGCGACCACCCCGGCGACAACCTCGGGACCGCCGCCACCGACGAAGACGGCGTCGGGGTCGGGCAGGCCGTCGAGCGCGGCAGGTGCCTGCCCGGAGACGACGGTCACGTCCACGCCGTGGCGCCGGGCGTTGGCCCCGATGCGGCTGCACTGCTGCGGGTCGCGTTCGACGGCGAAGGTCGCGGCTCCGAGCCGCGCGCACTCGACCGCCATCGAGCCGCTGCCCGCCCCCACGTCCCACACCACCGTGCCGAGGGCGGGAGACAGCCGGGCCAGCGCCACGGCACGCACCTCGGCCTTCGTGATCATCTGGTCCCGGTGGTCGAAGGCGTCCTCGGGCAAGGCCCACCCCGCGTGCAGCGGTCGGGCACCCACGATCCATCCGGGGCCGCAGTCCGCGTCGGTCTCGGGGGGGCCGTCGAGGACGAGCACGACGTTGGGGTCGCGCCAGTCATGGCGACCGGCCGCCTCGGCCGGGCTCAGCCTGCTTACCCGCTCGTCGGGCTCGCCGAGCTGCTCGCAGACCACCAGGACCCGCGAGGTGCCGACCACGGCCTGGGCCACCTCGGCCGGGCCCGTGACCGTGTCGGTGAGCACGGCCACGGGCGACGCCGAGCGGCAGGCGGCCAGGGCACGCCGGGGGTCGCGACCGTGCGCGGACACCACCAGTGCGTCGTCCCAGGCAATGCCGGCACGTGCGAACGCCATCGCCACGGAGGACACTGCGGGGTGCACGACCGGGGTGACACCGGCCACCCGCAGCCGGCGGACGATGCCGAAGAACCCGGGGTCCCCTGAGGCGAGCACGACCGCGTCGCCCAGCTGGTGGCCGTCGTGGCGCACGACCGCATCAACGGCCGCCCGCACGTCGCCCAGCAGGATTGTCCGAGCGTCCACAGGGACGGGCGCCGCCTCGAGGTGCCGCCGCCCGCCCACGACCAGCGTCGCCGATGCCAGCGCCGTCGTTGCTCGGTCGGCAAGCGGCGACCCGTCGTAGCCGATGACGGTGATCACGCCGCCGTCACCCACTCCGGCTGGGAGGCGCCGACGACCCGGTGACCGGTGAAGTCGACCATTGCCACGTCCGCGGTCAGCCGGCCGTCTCCGGCCCGCAGCAGCACCGCGCGCACCCGGGCGCACAGCTCGTCGCCGGCGGCGCGGAGCAGACCCTCGCGCTCCCAGATCTCGTACCCGTGCCGGCCGGTGTTGGCGGCTGTGATCTCGTCGACGACCAGGTCGCTGCCACCGGCTGCGCGGGTGATCTCGCCGAGGAAGCCCAGGTCCACCTTCGACCGGGTGTAGTGCGTCATCAGCACCCCGGCGGCCAGCTTGGCCAGCTTGCCGGCCATCCCCACGAACACGACCCGCTCCAGGTCGACGCTGAGCGCGCGGCGAATCGCTGCACCCGTAAAGTCGCCGACCTCGACGAAACAGACCTCGGGCAGGTCAGGAAGCAGCGCCATCGCGCCCTTCTCGGTACGCCCGCCGGTGCACAGCACGACGGTGCGCTCCCCCTGTGCCGCCATCACCGACACCGCCTGTTCCACACTGGCCCGCCACGAGGCGGTCGAGAACGGGCGCACGATGCCAGTGGTACCGAGGATCGAGATGCCGCCGACGATTCCGAGCCGGGCGTTGGTGGTCTTGCGTGCCATCCTCTGCCCACCGGGCACCGAGACGACGACGCGTACGCCGCGCTCGGCCAGGTCGACCACCTCCCCGATTGCCTGGGTGATCATCGCCCGTGGCGGGCCGGTGATCGAGGGGCCGCCGACCTCCAGGCCCAGCCCGGGCTTGGTCACCACGCCCACCCCTTCGCCGCCCTCGAGGACGACACCGGGCCGGTCGTGTTCGCAGACGGTCACCGTCAGGTGTGCCCCGTGGGTGACGTCCGGATCGTCGCCGGCGTCCTTGACGATCACGGCGGTCGCGGTGGCTGGTGAGAAGGTGCACGACTCGACCGCGAAGCCGACCCGCTGCCCGCTGGGCAGGCCAATCTCAACGGCCCGCTGCTGCTGCTGGTCCCGCAACGCGCACGTCGCCGCCTTGGCGGCCGCGGACGCGCAGGTGCCGGTCGTCCACCCGGTCCGCAGCGCCTTCGGACGCACCTTCGCCGTCCGCGGCAGGTCCGGCTCGCGCAGGTCTGGCCCCTCGGCCGGGCCAGCGTCTGGCCCCTGGACGGGGTGCTCGGTCATCGCCGGGACTCCCGCAGCGAGCGCCGCGCCTCGCGGTCGGCCCGCCGGTAGCCGTGGAAGTGCCCCGGGTGGTACAGGTGCGAGCGGGTGCCTGCGGCACCCAGCGCCCGGCCGACGAGGAACAGCGTGTGCTTCCACAGCTTGTGCGCCTTGACGGTCTGCTCCAGCGTCTCGAGGGTGCACTCGACGATCAGCTCGTCGGGCCAGGTCGCCTGGTAGGCGACCCCGCCGGGG
>JBBSMN010000198.1:0-5288 GCA_038233135.1 Propionibacteriales bacterium | reverse complement strand
GTCGCGGGAAAGCTGCGGCCGACCAGCGCGGGGTCGAGAGGCACTGGGCCTCAGCGAGTCTCGCGGTGCACGGTGTGCCGCTTGTCGCGCGGGCAGTACTTCGACAGCTCGAGGCGGTCCGGGTCGTTGCGCCGGTTCTTCTTGGTGATGTAGTTCCGCTCCTTGCACTCGGTGCAAGCCAAGGTGATCTTGGGGCGGACGTCGGTGCTCCTGGCCACGATGCTGCCTTCTGTAGTGCGGTGCGCGTGCGGTATGCACGCTGGACGGTGTGCGTAGCGGGGGCGGGACTTGAACCCGCGACACCACGATTATGAGCCGTGTGCTCTGACCACCTGAGCTACCCCGCCATCGGGCCGGACCGCCGAACCGTGCGCCGCTGCGCACGTCTCGGGTGGACAGCACCCAGAGCCCCTTTACGGAATCGAACCGTAGACCTTCTCCTTACCATGGAGACGCTCTGCCGACTGAGCTAAAGGGGCAAGCGACGACTGAGGATACACGGGGGACGGGCCGGCCGGGAAACCGCGCCGGAAGCGGTTCCGCGCCGCCGAAGGGCCCGGCCGGACCGGGCCCTTCGGGCGTGGCAGGTGCAGGATTCGAACCTGCGTAGGCTGTGCCGGCTGATTTACAGTCAGCTCCCTTTGGCCGCTCGGGCAACCTGCCGGGCACCTCGCCCCCGCGCACCCCAACCGGGTACGGCCAGACGATCGGCGGGGAGCACAATAGCGCAGACGTCATGGGCTGCCCCACCGCCGGGGCCGGACCGGAGGGAGGCATCGTGGCCGGCGACTCGAGCTTCGACATCGTGAGCAAGGTGGACCGCCAGGAGGTCGACAACGCGCTGAACCAGACCCAGCGGGAGATCTCGCAGCGCTTCGACTTCAAGCACACCGGTGCCGCGATCGACTGGCAGGGCGAGCTGGGGGTCGAGATCTCGGCCAACGCCGAGGAGCGCGCGCTCGCGGTGCTCGACGTGTTCAAGCAGAAGCTCGTCAAGCGCGGCATCTCGCTGAAGACCCTGGACGCCGGCGACCCGCGGCAGTCCGGCAAGGAGGTCAAGGTCAGCGCGTCGCTCACCCAGGGCATCAGCCAGGAGCAGGCCAAGAAGATCGGCAAGCTGATCCGCGACGACGGACCCAAGGGCGTCAAGGTGCAGGTTCAGGGCGACGAGCTGCGGGTCACCAGCAAGAAGCGCGACGATCTGCAGGACGTGATCGCGCTGGTCAAGGCGCAGGACTACGACTTCGCGGTCCAGTTCACCAACTACCGCTGACCCCGGTCCGCACCGGCTGCGGGCCTCAGACGGCCGAATCCAGCCCCCTGCTCTTGAGGATCTCGCGCTGGTTGGGGTTGACCGACGCCCGGAACGGCATCTCGACGACCTCGGCGCGCACCGGCCGACCCGGATCGTCGGCACGTGGCCCATGGCGATGTTGGTGCCCTTGGATCTGAACCGGGCACACGTTGATCTCGTTGATCGCGACATCGAACCGCCGACCCGCGTTGACTCTGCACCCGCGAGCGGGTGCCGCCGAGGTGATCGCTGCTAGGGCGACGAGCTTCGCGTCACGAGCAAGAAACGCGACGATCTGCAGGACGTGATCGCACTGGTCAAGGCGCAGGACTATGACTTCGTGGTGCAGTTCACCGACTGACGCTGCCAGGACGGGTTTGCATCGTCGCTGATGCACGTATGAGGCGGATATGCGTACCACGGTCGACCTTCCGCCCGCGGTCCACCACCGTGCCCAGGAGCTCGCGCGGGCTTGCGGTCAGTCCGTGTCAGCGACCGTCACCGAGCTGACCGTACGCGGGCTGAGCCAGCTCGACGAGCCAGTGGTCATCAGCACTGATGACCGCTCGGGTTTCCCCGTCATCAGTGTCGGTCGCCACATCACGGCGGAGGCTGTCGCCGCCCTGGACCACGAGTGACGACGCATCTCCTCGACGCCAACGTGCTGATCGCCCTGACGGTCGCCGACCACGAGCACCACGAGCGTGCGTCGTCCTGGGCAGCGACCGTCGACCGCTTTGCGGTGTGCCCGATCGTCGAGGGGGCGCTGGTGCGCTTCTTCGTGCGGGTCGGCGAGAGCACGCATGTCGCCGCCGAAGCGCTGCGCGCAATGCACGACATGCCTCGCTGCACCTTCTGGCCGGCCACACTGTCCTACGCCGACGCAACGCTTGGGCACGTTCGAGGTCATCGCCAGGTCACCGACGCCTATCTGGTCGCCCTGGCTGCGGCCCAGGCCGACGCGCGACTCGCGACGTTCGATCTGGGCCTGGCTCGTGAGCTACCCGAGGCGACAGTGGTCATCCCGTGAGCAGGGCCGTCACCTGTCGCGCAGATGCGTGTTGAAGAAGGTGTCGATCCGTCGCCAGGCGTCGTCTGCTGACTCGGCCTGCGGTCCGGCATGCATACCCATCACCCTCCCCAGCGCCCGGACTCCCTGTGGGTAGGGCTGGGTGCTGAGGAAGCTGTGGCCGGCCGACGGGTAGGTCTTGATGTCGTGCTCGACGCCGGCGCCGTCGAGTGCCTGCTGCAAGCGCTCGGGCCGCCCACGCATCGACCGGTCCCGCCCGCCGTACGAGGCGACGATCGGGCAGGCGCCGGTGAGCACTCGCTCGGCGTCGTCTGGGACCTCGCCGTAGTTGACGCTCGCGACCGTGAACGGGTACGCGGACGCGGACAGCAGCGCGAAGCCGCCACCGAGGCAGAAACCGATCACACCGACCTGACCGGTGCCGCCCTCGTGGGCACCCAGGAAGCCCCGCGCCGCCTCGACCGCGTCGAAGAGCTCACCGCTGCCGGCCGTGAGCTGTCGGAAGGCTCCCCGCAGGCACGTGGTCCAGTGGCGGCCCTCGAAGAAGTCCGGCGCGAGCGCCAGGTAGCCCATGGCGGCAACGCGGTCAGTCAGTGTGCGGATGTCCTCGGTGAGCCCGAAAAGCTCGTGGATGACCACCACACCGGGCATCGGATCGTTGCCTGGCGGCTCGGCGAGGTAGGCGTGTCGGTGACCATCGGGGGTGGCGAAGGTGACGTCGGTCATGCCGGCGAGCCTGCCATGGCCTGCGCGGACGATCGGGCATCGGCCCGAGTCGTGAGTGCGCACGATGTCAGTGTCAGGACGCTGCGACGATCTCGATCCTGCAGCGAGGGCCGGTCGCTGCGGCCAAGCGCTCGTCAGTGGTGAGCAGTGGTGCGTCGAGGGCCTCAGCGAGCGCCACGTACATGGCATCCCAGCCGCGGACCGTGTCCCGCAGCTCCCAGGCCCGGCGCAGGAGCGGGCGGTGCCCGAATCGTTCGCCTGGCCAAGCTGCGAGGTCGGCGACTGCGAGCCTGGCCTCGGTACGGTCGAGCCGCCCGTGCAAGTGCTCGCGACGCAGCACCCCGAAGGCCTCGACGTCGATGACGTGCGGGGCAGCGTGGTCGACGTCGGCAGCGAGCCGATCGCGCGCCGCGTCGGCACCGGGTGCGCCGATCAGCACCTCGACGAGGCAGCCTGCGTCAACGACGAGCATCGGGCCAGGAGCCACGCTGATCGTCGAGCGCCGCCAAGATCTCGGCCCGCTCCAGGGACGTGGACCGCTGCCTCGTACTGGACAGCCACGCCCGCAGACTCGGCCGGGCCGCCAGCCGCGCGGCCTCGCCGCGCAGCAGCTCGGGCACACTCACGCCCGCCTCGGCGGCGTGCCGCTGCAGTCCGGCGTACACGTCGTCATCGAGGTCGCGGATCTGCACCGATTTGGCCACCCCGCAACCCTACCGTGCGTGGGTGCATGTGCACATGCGCCTGCGCACGGCTCAGTCGACGAGCCAGTCGGCGAGCCGGTCTCGCTCGTGCAGGAGCGCACCAGCTGCCGGCTCGGCGTAGGTGTGCGCCGGTGCCCACTCCAACGCCTCGAACGGGCACACCTCGACGCAGATCCCGCAGTACATGCACAGCGACCAGTCGATCGCGAAGCGGTCCAGCACAGCGGTCGTACGGGGGCGGCCGCCCTCCGGCGGCACGTCGGTGACACCGTGGCTGTCGATGTGGATGCACCACGACGGGCACTCGCGGGCACACAGCATGCACGAGGTGCAACGGTCCTCGATGAGGGCGATCACCCCGCGGGAGCGCTCGGGGAGGGCCGGCGGCTCCGTGCTCACCGAGCATCGCCTCGCCTCGAGCGGTGTGCGGGTGCCGGCTCGGTCGAGCCCGGCTCGCGTGGACCCCACCGGCCAGGCTCCGGGACGCCGGGGGGACGACCACGTCGACTGCGGGTGCGGCCGGCCGTGGCCTGTCCGGCCAGCGACGCGTCGGACTCCCCCGGCTCCTTGGCGCCCGGCCACGGTGCGGCGACCCGAGACGCCAGCACGAAGTCCTTGCGCAGCGGGTGCCCCTCGAACTCGGCGGGCAGCAGAAGCCCGTCCTGGCTGCTTGGGGCGGCGTCGGTGAAGCCCACCCCGAACATCTCGGCCACCTCGCGCTCGTGCCAGGCGGCCCCGGCGAACACCGCAGCGATTGAAGCCACCACTGGCTCGTCGCGGGGCAGCAGCGTCCGCACCAGGAGCGCCTGCAAGGGTGCACCCCCCATTGGGGGGACCGCCAGGTGACACACCAGCCGGTAGCCGTCCGGCAGCTCGTCCACGGCGGTCAGCCAGTCGAAGAACGCACACCCGAGGTCGTCGCGGGCGGCGCGTACGGCGTCGACCCAGCCGGGCCGGTCAACGTCGACCCGAGCCAGTCCGAAGTCGTCCTGCACCTCGACGTCCAACGCCCCAGCCACCGCGGTGGCCCAGTCGCCGTTCACAGCGTACTCGCGACCTGGCGGCCCAGCTTGGTCAGGCCGTCGAGCAGTGCCTCCGGCCGCGGCGGGCAGCCGGGGACGTACACGTCGACCGGCAACAGCTGGTCGACCCCCTTGGTCACGCAGTAGGAGTCCCAGTACGGACCGCCGGAGTTGGCGCACGAGCCGAACGACAGCACGTACCTGGGCACACGCATCCGCTCCCACGTCGCCAGCACCGCAGGCGCCAGCGCGTCCGTCACGGTGCCGGACACGACAAGCACATCGGCGTCCTCAGGGCTGATGGCCGCCAGGTCGAACCCGCTGCCCACCTCGGCGTTGCCTGCCCCGGCGCGGGCCACCCGCACGCGCACGCTGGCCGCGGCGTACTCCAGGGCACAGCAGGCCAGCGCCAGGTCGTGCACCCGCCACCGGGTGCCGCCGAGCGACACCTCATCCACGCGCACCTGCGCTCCGCCCATGCCCGCGACTCTATCGGCGGCCCGCACCCCACC
>JBBSMN010000197.1:0-5317 GCA_038233135.1 Propionibacteriales bacterium | reverse complement strand
TCGAGCTCGGCGACACGCTGGTGCGCGAGGTGATGGTGCCCCGTACCGAGATGGTGGTCATCGAGCGCTACAAGACGCTGCGCCAGGTCCTCTCGCTGGCGCTGCGGTCGGGCTTCAGCCGCATCCCGGTGGTGGGCGACAGCATCGACGACGTGGTCGGCATGGCCTACCTCAAGGACGTCGTCCGCCGGGTTTTCGACAACCGTGACGCCGAGTCGACCGAGCGGGTCGAGCGGGTGCTGCGCGAGTGCCTGTTCGTCCCCGACTCCAAGCCGGTCGACGTGCTGCTGCGCGAGATGCAGACCGAGCGCACGCACGTGGCCGTGGTGGTCGACGAGTACGGCGGCACGGCCGGCATGGTGACGATCGAGGACATCGTGGAGGAGATCGTCGGGGAGATCACCGACGAGTACGACGTCGAGCCAGACCAGGTCGAGCAGCTGGGCGGCGGGCTGGTGCGGGTGAGCGCACGCTTCCCCATCGAGGACCTGGTCGACGTGTGCGGAGTCGAGGTCGAGGACGAGGACGTCGACTCCGTCGGCGGGCTGATGGCCAAGCATCTCGGCAAGGTGCCGATCGCGGGGAGCGTCGTCGAGCTCGAGGGGCTGCGGCTGGAGGCGCAGGCGCCGTCGGGGCGCCGCAACCGCATCGGCAGCGTCGTGGTCGGGCCGGCGCAGCCGGAACCGGACGGTGCGCACGCCTCGGCTGGGTTGGACCATCGACCGGAAACGACCGACGACGCACACGAATCGCTGCACGAGCACGGCTAGCCGTCCCCGCCGTACTGCGCCGTACGGTGCTCGGCCAGCTCGCCGAGCACTTGGCTAGCGTAGCTGCGTGAGCACCGACAACATTGGCAGCACCGACGTGGCTGACCCCGAGGACCGCAAGCTGCTCGTGCTGGCGCGCAGCGGTCGTGCTCGGACAGGCGCAGCGGAGGGTGCCGCCGTGCGCGACCTGGACGGGCGCACCTACGCAGCGGTCACCGTCGCTTTGCCGTCCCTGCAGGTCTCGGCGCTGGCGCTCGCCACCGCCATGGCCGTCTCGTCGGGTGCAGCTGGGTTAGAGGCAGCCGCCGTGGTGACCGGCGCCGACGCGGTCGACCCCGCAGACCTGGCGGTCGTGGCCGACCTGGGCGGTGCCGGCATACCGGTCGTGATCGGGGACAGCTCCGGTCAGCCGGTGGGCATGGCCACGACGTGACCGGCGATGCCGGCGGCCCTGCGCACGTCGAGGGCTTCCGCAGCGGCTTCGCCTGCTTCGTCGGGCGCCCCAACGCGGGCAAGTCGACACTGACCAACGCCCTGGTCGGCGCCAAGGTGGCCATCACCTCGTCCCGCCCGCAGACCACACGGCACGCGGTGCGCGGGCTGGTGCACCGGCCGGACAGCCAGCTCGTCGTCGTGGACACGCCGGGCCTGCACCGTCCCCGTACGCTTCTCGGGGAGCGGCTGAACGATCTGGTCCGCAGCACCTGGACCGAGGTGGACGTGATCGGGGTCTGCCTACCCTGTGACCAGCGGGTCGGACCTGGCGACCGCTACCTGGTCGGCGAGGTCGCCCGGCTGCGGCGGCGTCCGGTGCTGGCGCTGGCGACAAAGACCGACCTGGCCCGTCCGGAGCGGATCGCCGAGCACCTCACCGCCATCGCCGCCTTGGGCGAGCAGGCCGGCGTGGAGTGGGCGGACGTGGTGCCGGTCTCGGCGACGACGGGTGCAAACGTGGACCTGCTGGCCGACCTCCTGGCAGCGCGGTTGCCTGCGGGTCCGATGCTCTACCCCGACGGTGAGCTGACCGACGAGCCCGAGGAGACGCTGGTCGCCGAGCTCATCCGCGAGGCGGCCCTCGAAGGTGTCCGCGACGAGCTGCCGCACTCGATCGCCGTGGTCGTGGAGGAGATGGTGCCGCGCGCCGGCCGGGATGCGGACCGGCCGCTGCTCGACGTACGGGCCCGGGTGTTCGTGGAGCGCGACAGTCAGAAGGGCATCGTCATCGGGCACCGGGGTGCGCGCCTCAAACAGATCGGGTCCGCGGCGCGGGAACAGATCGAGCGCATCCTCGGGACCCCGGTCTACCTCGACCTGCACGTCAAGGTAGCCAAGGACTGGCAGCGCGACCCCCGCCAGCTGCGTCGGCTGGGCTTCTGAGTCGTCGCCGACTGCGTCGTACGCGTTCATCCGCGCGCCGTCCGGTGAACGTCAACACCGCATCGTCCCCGCGGACGGGCACAAAAACTCACGGATCGCGGTTTAGGGGAGGGTGCGCTGCAACTCCACGGCGCGACCGACCACCACGCATCCGATCGCGTCGTTCACCGCCAGCATGTGCCGGTTGGACTCGGCGTTCCACGTGTCCACGTGCTGCACCTGCGGCTCCTGCTCGGCCAGCTGGTGCAGCATCGCGATCTTGAGCCGCAGTCCGAGCTTGTGTCCGCGGTGGCCCGCCACGACGGCGGTGTCCTCCTGTGCGGCGATCAGCGGACGGTCGTCCTCGACCACGACGACCGTGTGCCCGCCGAGCTCCCCGTCGCTGCGACGACGGGCCACCAGCCGGTGTAGTCGGAAGCGTCGCGCCGTCATCGCCTGCTCGTACGCGCGCAGCCGCGCGACCGGCCACTCGTCGTCGTCCAGCACGAGGTCGTCGAGCGGGGCGTCGTTCATCGCCGAGTGCAGACCCAGCAGGCCAGGCACCATCGCCTCGGGGGCGGTGTTGGGCAGGGCGACGAGCTCGTAGTCGTCCGAGGCGGCCTCCGCGCCGGCGAGCAGCTCGGCGAGCCGCGGCTGGTCGAGGTCGCCCAGCACCAGCCGCCGGTGCGCACTCCTCGAGCCGACCGTGAAGCCCTGCCGCTCCCAGAAGGAGGCGGCCGGGCTGTCCACCCAGGCGTCGCCCATGAGCTGGCTGCGCCCGGCAGCCCTGGCCCATGTGACCACCCGGGCCAGCAACGCGTCGTCCACCCCGCGGTCCCGGTGCTCGGGGTGCACCTGCAGCTCGATGTACAGGTGGGCCGGGTTGTCCCACCGGCTCACGTGCAGCTCGGCGTAGCCGACCAGGGCGGCGTCGTCACGTGCGACCAGCAGAGCGCTGACCGGGTGCATGTCGTGGCCGTAGGCCAGGTTGCCCTGCACGTACGCGGCATCGACGGGGTCGAGGTGCGGAGCGTCCGCCGCGTCCACCGCGTTGGACACGGCGGCCAGAGCCGCCGCGTCGCCGTCGCTCAGCGCCGAGGGATCGAGCGAGCTGATCTGCACCGTGGTCGTCGTGGGGCTCACACCGGCCAGGCAACCACCACATGGGCCCATGCGTCGACCGAGTTTCGCGGTCTGGGCTACGCTGTCGGGCATCATGCGCGACGTGCTGCTCCTCCTTGCGTGCCGCGGCGAGGCCTGACCAGGCCGGATCCTCGCCGCGGAGTCGTGTCGCGCCGGTCGCCTGACCGCGGACCAAGCACCGAGGAGCCCCGCCCCATGGCCGTACACCCCCAGCAGCCCAGCGGTATGCCGTACGAGCGCTACCGCGCCTTCCCACCCATCGACCTGCCCGACCGCACCTGGCCGAACGCCACGATCACGACCGCACCCCGCTGGTGCGCCGTCGACCTGCGCGACGGCAACCAAGCCCTGATCGACCCGATGAGCAGCGAGCGCAAGCGCCGCTTCTTCGAGCTGCTCGTGGGCATGGGCTACAAGGAGATCGAGGTCGGGTTCCCGTCGGCCAGCCAGACCGACTTTGACTTCGTCCGCGAGATCATCGAGGGCGACCTCATCCCCGACGACGTCACCATCCAGGTGCTCACCCAGGCCCGTGACGAGCTGATCGAGCGGACCTTCGACTCCGTACGCGGCGCCAAGCAGGCAATCGTGCACCTCTACAACTCCACCTCCACCCTGCAGCGCCGGGTGGTGTTCGGCCTGGACCGCGACGGCATCCGCGACATCGCCGTACGGGGTGCGCAGACCTGCGCCAAGTTTGCGGAGGGGATGGGTGACACCGACATCTCGTTCGAGTACTCACCGGAGTCCTACACCGGCACCGAGCTCGAGTTCGCCGTCGACGTCTGCAATGCCGTGAACGCGGTGTGGCAGCCGACGCCGGAGCGGCCGACGATCGTCAACCTGCCGGCGACGGTCGAGATGGCCACGCCGAACGTGTACGCCGACTCCATCGAGTGGATGGGACGGCACCTCGCGTCCCGCGACTCGGTGGTGCTGTCGCTGCACCCGCACAACGACCGCGGCACCGCGATCGCCGCGGCCGAGCTGGGCTACCTGGCCGGTGCCGACCGCATCGAGGGCTGCCTGTTCGGCAACGGTGAGCGCACCGGCAACGTCTGCCTGGTGACGCTGGGCATGAACCTGTTCAGCCAGGGGGTCGACCCGCAGATCGACTTCGCCGACATCGACGAGATCCGCCGCACGGTCGAGCACTGCAACCAGCTGCCGGTCGGGGAGCGGCACCCGTACGGCGGCGACCTGGTCTTCACCGCGTTCTCCGGCTCGCACCAGGACGCCATCAAGAAGGGCTTCGAGGCGCTCGAGCGGCAGGCCGCCGGCGCCGGGGTGCCCGTCAGCGAGCACCCCTGGGAGGTGCCGTACCTGCCGATCGACCCGCACGACATCGGCCGGTCGTACGAGGCGGTGATCCGGGTCAACAGCCAGTCGGGCAAGGGCGGCGTCGCGTACGTGATGAAGGCCGAGCACAAGCTCGACCTGCCGCGGCGGCTGCAGATCGAGTTCAGCCGGGTCGTGCAGCAGCTGACCGAAGCTGAGGGTGGCGAGGTGTCCGCGGAGACGATCTGGCGGGTGTTCAACGCCGAGTACCTCGCCCCGGACGACCGGCTGCGGCTCAACTCCGTGCACACCTCGGCGGCGGCGGGTGAGCACGACGCGCTGACCGTCAACGTCTACATCGACGGCGAGCCGCATGCGCTGCACGGACAGGGCAACGGCCCGATCGCGGCGTTCGTCGACGCGCTGTCGGGGCTGGACGTCGACGTTCGGGTGCTGGACTACGCCGAGCACGCGCTGTCGTCGGGGGACGACGCACAGGCGGCGGCGTACGTGGAGTGTGCCGTCGGTGGCCAGGTGATGTGGGGCGTCGGCGTCGACCCCAACATCGTCACGGCGTCGCTGCGCGCGGTGCTGTCGGCGGTCAACCGGGCGGGGCGGTCGGGCAGTAATAGCGCTAGCACGCGCTAGCACCAATACCGTCCAGTTAACATCGTCGAATGGTGTAGGACGGATCAGGATGGGGTTGTGGCCAGGCTGCGTGGTGGCCGCGTTTGACGTGCCACTGGGGCATCTTCCGCTTGATGACGCGG
>JBBSMN010000196.1:0-5378 GCA_038233135.1 Propionibacteriales bacterium | reverse complement strand
GTCGGGCTACAACATCCGCGAGGCTGGCTCGACCGCCGCCCAGGAGCTCGCCTACACGCTGGCAGACGGCTGCGCCTACGTCGAGCTCGGCATGTCGCGCGGGCTCGACGTCGACGCGTTCGCTCCCGGCCTGAGCTTCTTCTTCGACGCGCACGCGGACTTCTTCGAGGAGATCGCGAAGTTCCGCGCAGCCCGCCGCATCTGGGCCCGCTGGCTGCGTGACGTGTACGGCGCCACGACCGATCGGGCCCAGTGGCTGCGTTTCCACACCCAGACTGCGGGCGTGTCGCTGACCGCGCAGCAGCCGTACAACAACGTGGTCCGTACGGCGGTCCAGGCACTGTCGGCGGTGCTCGGCGGCACCAACTCGCTGCACACCAACGCGCTGGACGAGACGCTGGCGCTGCCGTCGGAGCGGGCCGCGGAGATCGCCCTGCGCACCCAGCAGGTGCTGCTGGAGGAGACCGGGGTCGTCAACGTCACCGACCCGCTGGGCGGATCGTGGTACGTCGAGGCGCTCACCGACCGGATCGAGGCCGAGGCGGAGGAGATCTTCGCCCGCATCCAGGCACTGGGCGGCGACACGACGATGACCGCCGGGATCCTGGCCGGCATCGAGGACGGCTGGTTCATGTCCGAGATCGCCGAGGCCGCGTTCGCCTACCAGGTGGCACTCGAGAAGGGCGACAAGCTGATCGTCGGTGTCACCGGGCACCGCGAGACCGTCACGCACGATCTCGCGATCCTGCGGGTCTCGCACGAGGTCGAGACCGACCAGGTGGCCGCCCTCGGCGCACGCAGGGCCGGCCGCGACGACCGTGAGGTCCAGCAGGCGCTGGCGGCGATGGTCTCGGCGGCGCGCACCGACGACAATCTGGTGCCGCCGATGCTCGACGCCGTCCGCGCCGAGGCCACGCTGGGTGAGATCTGCGACGCCCTGCGCGGCGAGTGGGGCGACTACCGGGAGCCGGCCCGCTTCTGAGCGCTGGCACGATGGGACCCATGACAGCCCAGAACTTCTCCCGACCGGGGGCCATCGACCTGTCCGCCCTGCGCCCTACCGGTGCCGCCGGCCCGGCGCCCGCTGCTGCACCCGGTGCACCGGGCCCGTCCGATGGCGGCTCATACAGCTTCGACGTCACCGAGGAGGGTTTCCAGACTCAGGTGCTCGAAGCCTCCGCGCAGCACCCGGTGGTGCTCGCGTTGTGGTCCTCGCGGGCTGAGCAGAGCCGCGCCGCGGTGGACGTGATCAGTCGGGTGGCCGACAGCTTCGGCGGCCAGCTCAGCCTGGCCCGAATCGACATCGACTCCAGCCCGCAGCTGGCCGAGGCCTTGCAGGTGCGGGCGGTGCCGTACGTCCTGGCCGTTCTCCGCGGCCAGCCTGTCCCCCTGTTCGAGGGCAGCGTCGACGACGCCACCGCACGCTCGGCGATGGAGCAGGTCCTGCAGGCGGCCGCAAGCAACGGCATCACCGGTACGGCCACGCCGGTGGCGGGAACGACCCCCGACTACGAGGACGACCTCGACGCCGACGACGCCGAACCCGTCTCGGACCCGCGCTTCGCCGAGGCCGAGGCAGCCCTCGAACGGGGCGACACCGAGCAGGCCGTCGCCGCCTACCAGCGCCTGGTGACCGCCAACCCGGCAGACAGCGAGGCGGCGACCCGCCTGGCGCAGGCAGAGCTGGTGCTGCGCACCAGCGGTGTCGACCCGGCCGCGACGCGCGCTGCCGCCGCCGACAACCCCGACGACGACGACGCGCAGCTGCTGGCTGCCGACCTGGACCTGTTGGGCGGGCACGTCGACGACGCGTTCGACCGCATCATCGCGGTCGTGCGACGCACGTCGGGGGCAGAGCGTGATCGCGCCCGGGCGCACCTGGTCGGGTTGTTCGAGGTCGTGGGGGTCGACGACCCACGGGTGGCCGGCGGCCGACGTAGGCTGGCCAGCGCGTTGTTCTGAGCCGGCCCGTTCAGCCTGCTTGCGAGGGGGAGACGTGCGCCGGTTCGTCAGCGTCCTGCTGGTCCTCGTCGCCGTGCCATGCCTGCTGGTGGGCGTTGGGACGGTCCTCGCCTTCGGCACCGACGACAGGGTGAGCTCCGGTCTGCAGCCGGTCAGCAGCGGTGCCACCGTTGCGGCAAGCGCCCCGGACCTGCTCCGCGTCGCCGGGCCCGAGGTGCGCGTGACGGCGCGGCTGCCCGACAGCCGACCGGTGTTCATCGGCTTGGGCAACGCCGTCGATGTGGCCAGCTATACCGACGCCGTCGCGCTGACCAGCGTTGACACTGTCTCCGCCCGAGTCAGTCGCACCCGCCCGATCACGCTCGGTGTCAGCCAGGTCGCGGGCGGTGCGGCACTGCCGGCGGCGCCCACCGAGGTCGACTGGTGGTTGGCCAGTGGCGCCGGACGCGGCGAGGCCACGGTGCTGGTCGAGCTCCCTCCCGACCAAGCCTCGGTCGTCGTTTTCGCCCTCGACGACCAGCCCCTCGGCGACCTGCAGGTGCGCGCCTCGTATGTGCTTCCCGGTGCTTTCGGCGTGGGCCTCGGCCTCATCGGGCTCGCTGTGGGCCTGACGATGTTCTGGTGGCTCGTTCGCAAGCCGGTGCGCGCGGCATCTCCACGGGGACCGGGTGCGCAGCCGGCGAGGGACACCGGCCCCCGCCCCGGGTCCGGCACCGGCGCGGAGCGTCCCGGTCGCTCGCAGCGCCGCGCGCTCAGCGTCGCAGTGGTGCTCGCGTGTGCTCTCACCCTGTCCGGTTGTGAGCTGCCCAGGCCGGTGGCGGGGGAGCCGAGCAAGCAGGCGGCGACCGACGAGGAGGCCGCTCAGGTCGTGGCGCGCTGGGCCGAGCAGCGGGCGGAGGCCCTGCGCCTGCTCGACGCTGACCCGTTGGATCAGGTCGAGGCGGGGCCGACTCTGGCCATCGACGAGGGCGCCTTCGAGGTGGCCCGTCTGCTCTTCGAGGGGGACGCCAACGAGGTCCGGCAGGACCTGCGGCTGGTGTCCGCCCAGTCCCCGCGACTGGCGCGCTACCCGCTGTGGTTCGTCGCGGTCGTCGATGACCGCGAGCGCGACGTGTCCAAGCTGCAGATCCACAGCCGCGAGACCGCCGCCGGCCCGTGGCGGCTGGTCGACCAGGTCGAGGTGCTCGCGGGGACGAACCTCCCCGACCTCGACGTCGACGGGTCGGGGGCGATCGTCCCGGTCGGGCCCGACCAGGGCGAGGGTCTGACCGCTGCCCCTCAGGAGATCGCAGACGCCTACGCGGCACTGCTCGACGACGACAGTGCAGATGGCAACGATCTGGTGGCCGTCGACTCGTTCGTCCAGCAGATGCGTGCCGTGGCACCTGCGCAGTCCGCGGTCAAGGGCGTGCGGCTCCAGCAGAGCTGGTCGGCAGGCGACGTCCAGTGGGCGCTGCGGACCGAGGACGGGGGCGTCCTGGTGTTCGTCACGCTTGCGCGCACCGACGACTACCGGCTCGACGATCCACGGGCCATCAGGTGGGCAGAAGGCTCTGAGCAGCAGGCCTTCCTCAAGGGGACGAAGGACACCGCGCCGACGCTGGAGTACGTGCACGAGGTGCTGGTGTACGTGCCGCCGCAAGGGGCCGGTCAGGCAAGCGCGGTCGGCCAGTACGGCGGTGTGGTGAGCGGTCCGGGAGCCGGTGCAGACGGCTGAGCCGCGACCGGTTCAACTCAGTCCGGTGGCCGGCCGCTGTGCAGGAACGGCGGGACCGGCCTCCCTGCGTCCACCAGCTCGAGCCGGTCGGCGACCTGCGGCCGGCAACGGTCCCGCACCGTGGCCGGGCCGGCCCAGTGCACCGCGGCGATCTCGCGAGGCTCCAACCGCATCGCGTCCACGAGCCCGGCGTCGACGACGCCGAGATCGAACATGAACAGGCACGCGTCGTCCCAGCCCGCCCACGGCGGCAGCCAGTCGACGGTCACCAGCTCGCCTGCCGTGACCTCGATGCCGAGCTCCTCGTGCACCTCGCGGGTGACGCAGTCCCGCGGGGACTCGCGCGGCTCGACCACACCCCCCGGCAGGTCCCAGTCGTCCTTGTACGTCAGCTCGCACAGCAGCACCCGCCCGGCCGGGTCGCGCAGCAGGCCCTGTGCGATCACGCGCTTGAGTGGCAGGCCGGCATTGAGCACGGCCCGGAAGCCGTCCGCTGACGCCGGCTCGGGGTCAGTCACCAACCTGCCGAGCACCACGGCGTCGCCGCGCAACCCGTGGAAGGCTTCCCGCCCCCGCAGCACGCCTTCGCGGCGCAGGCCCGCCCTGCCGGCGACCCGCAGGGAGCGCTGGTTGTCGGGGTGCACGTAGGCCTCGACCCGAGGCAGGCCGAGCTCGTCGAAGGCGTAGCCGATCAGCAGCCGCACCGCCCGTAGCGCGCTGCCTCGACCTCGATGCCCCGCGAACAGGGTCCACGAGAGGTGGCCGTTGCCCTCGTCAGTGCGTCGCACCTCGACCGTCCCGGCGACCTCGCCCACGCGCTGCACCACGAAGCTCACCGTCCGACGGTCGGCGGCGTAGCCGGCCCGCCAGCGGTCTATCGCCTCCTGCAGCCGTCCGGCCGACGGCGCCACGGTCTCGAGACCGAACCAGTAGGCGATCTGGTCGTCGTGCTGCAACCGTGCCACGTCGACGTCGTCGTCCCGCCACGGTCGCAGGACCACGTCGCCGTCACGCAGCGTCGGTTGCTCTGGCGGCACGGTCAGCCGTCGTGGCGCAGCCACACCGTCGCCAGCGGCGGCAGCGTGACGGTGGCAGACGCCGGCTGCCCGTGCCAGGAGTCACCGTCGGCCTCGACGGCATCGAGGTTGCCGACTCCGGACCCGAGGTAGGTCTGGGAGTCGGTGTTGATGACCTCGCTCCAGCTGCCTGCCGCCGGGAGACCGAGGCGATAGCCGTGGTGCGGAAGGGCGGCGAAGTTGGACACGCACGCGAGCCGGCCCATGCCGTCGGACCGCAAGAAGCTGAACACGTTGTTCGCGGAGTCGTTGGCGTCGATCCAGGCGAAGCCCGCGGGGTCGCAGTCGGACCGCCACAGCGCCGAGGCCTCCCGGTAGGACCGGTTGAGGTCACGTACGAGCGTCTGCACCCCGGTGTGCGCGGGGTCGTCGAGCAGCCACCAGTCGAGCTCGCGCTCCTCCGACCACTCGTTGTCCTGGGCGATCTCACACCCCATGAACAGCAGCTGCTTGCCCGGGTGCGCCCACATGAAGGCGAGGTAGGCCCGCAGCGTGGCCAGCTGGCGCCACCGGTCGCCGGGCATCTTGCGCAGCAGCGAGCCCTTGCCGTGCACCACCTCGTCGTGGCTGAGCGGCAACACGAAGTTCTCGGTGTAGGCATACATCATCGAGAACGTCATCTG
>JBBSMN010000195.1:0-5386 GCA_038233135.1 Propionibacteriales bacterium | reverse complement strand
TCGCCGCGGAGTTTCCGCAGGTGCAGGTGGACTACCTGCACGTCGACGCGGCCACGATCTTCATGACGACGGACCCCGCACGTTTCGACGTGGTGGTCACCGACAACCTGTTCGGCGACATCATCACCGACCTGGCGGCCGCCGTCACCGGTGGTATCGGCCTCGCCGCCAGCGGCAACATCAACCCCGACCGCGCTAGCCCGAGCATGTTCGAGCCGGTGCACGGGTCGGCTCCCGACATCGCTGGTCAGGGCGTCGCTGACCCGACGGCGGCGATCCTGTCGGCGGCGATGCTGGCCGAGCACCTCGGGCTCGCCGACGCCGCCACGCGGATCGAGTCGGCCGTGACCGCCGACCTGGCCGCCCGTGGCACAGCCCCGCGCGGCACCCGCGAGATCGGTGAGGCGGTCGCCGAGCGGGTGGCGTCGGTTAGCGTGCCCGCATGAGCCGCCCCACCCTGCCGGTCACGCAGACACCGACCCCCACCGACGCCGCTCGCCGCGAGCAGATCCTCGCCGACCCGGGCTTCGGGGTGCACTTCACCGACCACATGGCGCTGGTCGAGTGGACCCCCGACGAGGGCTGGCACCACGGCCGGGTGCAGGCGTACGGTCCGCTGTCGCTCGACCCAGCGACCGCCGTCCTGCACTACGCGCAGGAGATCTTCGAGGGGATGAAGGCATACGGGCACGCCGACGGCTCGACCTGGCTGTTCCGGCCGGACGCCAACGCCGCCCGCTTCCAGCGCTCGGCCCGGCGGCTGGCTCTGCCCGAGCTGCCGGCCGAGACGTTCATCGACGCCATCGAGGCGCTGGTGCGCACCGATGCCGGCTGGGTGCCGCGCGGCGGCGAGGCGAGTCTGTACGTGCGGCCGTTCATGTTCGCCTCCGAGGCGTTCCTCGGCGTGCGACCGGCACGGCACGTCACCTTCTGCGTGATCGCGTCGCCCGCCGGCTCGTACTTCCCCGGGGGCGTCAAGCCGGTGTCGATCTGGCTGTCGCAGGAGTACACCCGCGCCGCACCCGGCGGCACGGGGGCGGCCAAGTGCGGTGGCAACTACGCCGCCAGCCTGGTCGCCCAGCAGGAGGCCGCGGCGAACGGCTGCGAGCAGGTGGCCTTCCTGGACGCCGTTGAGCACACCTGGGTGGAGGAGCTCGGCGGCATGAACCTCTACTTCGTGCATGCCGACGGGTCGGTGGTCACACCCGAGCTGACCGGATCGATCCTGGAGGGGGTGACCCGCGACTCGATCCTCACCCTGCTGGACGACCGCGGCCACAAGGTCGAGGAGCGGCACTTCGGCATCGACGAGTGGCGCGGCGGGGTGGCCTCGGGTGACATCACCGAGGTGTTCGCGTGCGGCACCGCGGCGGTCCTCACCCCCGTCGGCCGGCTCGCCTGGCCGGGCGGTGAGGCCCGCAGCGGCGACGGCGAGACCACGGGCCCGGTCACCGCGGCCACCCGGTCGGCGCTGCTCGACATCCAGTACGGGCGAGCGGAGGACCGGTACGGGTGGATGCGCCAGGTCCAGTGAGCGGCTTCCACGTCTACGACACCACCCTGCGCGACGGCGCCCAGCAGGAGGGTCTGAGCCTGTCGGTGGCCGACAAGCTGTCGATCGCCCGGCACCTCGACGACCTCGGGGTGGGCTTCATCGAGGGTGGCTGGCCGGGCTCCAACCCCAAGGACACCGAGTTCTTCGCCCGCGCGAGGGACGAGCTGAGCCTGCGCCATGCCACGCTGGCGGCGTTCGGCGCCACCCGCCGGCCCGGCATGGCGGCCGCCGACGACACGCTGGTCGCCGCCTTGCGCCAGTCGGGCGCCTCGGTGGTCACGCTGGTCGCCAAGAGCCACGACCGCCACGTCGAGCGGGCGCTGCGCACGACGCTGGACGAGAACCTGGCCATGGTCGGCGACACCGTCGCGCACCTGCACGCGGAGGGGCTGCGCGTCTTCCTCGACGCCGAGCACTTCTTCGACGGCTACCGCGACAACCGGGCGTACGCGCTGGAGGTCCTGCGGGTCGCCGTCGAGGCCGGCGTCGAGGTGGTCGCGCTGTGCGACACCAACGGAGGCATGCTGCCGCCACGCGTGAGCGACGTCGTCGGCGACGTGCTGGCGACCGTGCCCGCAGACTCCGGGGCGCGCGTCGGGATCCACTGCCACAACGACACCGGCTGCGCCGTCGCGAACACGCTGGCCGCGGTCGAGGAGGGCGCCACGCACGTTCAGGGCACCGTCAACGGCTACGGCGAGCGCACCGGCAACGCCGACCTGATCGCCGTTGTCGCCAACCTGCAGCTCAAGCAGCAGCGCCCGGTGGTGCCGGCCGGGTCGCTGCGCGACGCCACCCGCATCGCGCACGCGGTGGCCGAGGTGACCAACGTGCCGCCGTCGTCGCGCCAGCCGTACGTGGGGGTGTCGGCCTTCGCCCACAAGGCCGGCCTGCACGCGAGCGCGGTCAAGGTGGATCCCGACCTCTACCAGCACGCTGACCCGGTCGACGTGGGCAACGACATGCGGATGCTGGTGTCCGAGCTGGCCGGCCGGGCGAGCATCGAGCTGAAGGGTCGCGAGCTCGGCTTCGACCTCGCCGAGGACCGTGAGCTGGTCAGCCGCATCACCAAGCGGGTCAAGGAGATGGAGCAGGCCGGCTACACGTTCGAGGCCGCCGACGCCTCGTTCGAGCTGCTGCTCGTGGAGGAGGTCGAGGGGATCCGCCCGTCGTACTTCACCGTGGAGTCGTGGCGGGTGCTTACCGAGTCGGCGCCGACCGCCGACACCGAGGCCCTGTCCGAGGCCACTGTCAAGCTGCACGCCGCCGGGACACGCCTGGTGGTGATCGGCGAGGGCAACGGGCCGGTCAACGCGCTCGACCACGCACTGCGGCAAGCGATCGGGCGGGCATACCCGCAGGTGGCCGGCTTCCAGCTGATCGACTACCGGGTGCGCATCCTCGACCAGGGGCACGGCACCGACGCGGTGATCCGGGTGCTGATCGAGACCAGCGACGGCGCCGACTCGTGGGTGACGGTCGGCGTCGGGCACAACATCATCGAGGCGTCCTGGGAGGCACTGCGCGACGCGGTGACCTACGGCCTGCGGCGCTCCGGGCTGACCTGAGGCCGGTGAAGCTCGATGCCGGTCTGGGTCTCGCTGTTGCGTGGCATCAACCTCGGCGCTCGCAACAAGGTGCCGATGCCGGCGCTGCGCGAGGCACTGACCGCCGCCGGTTTCGTCGGGGTCCAGACGTACGTGCAGAGCGGCAACGTGGTGACGTCGTCGACCCACCGCAGCCGCGAGCGGGTGGGCGCGCTGGTCCGCGACGTGGTGGCGACCAGCTTCGGTGTCGACACGCCAGTCGTCGTGCGCAGGCCGGCCGAGCTGGCGGCGGTGCTGGCGTGGGACCCGTTCCCCGACGCCGCGGCCGAGCGGCCCAAGCTGGTCCAGGTGACGCACCTGGTCGACACCCCGGCGCCGTCCGACGTCGAGGTCTTGTTGGCGGCCCTCGAGGGTATGCGGGAGCGGGTGGCGGTGCGCGGCCCCGAGGTGGTCGTCGACTACGTCGAGGGGATCCAGGCGAGCAAGGTGCAGGGTGCTTGGCTGGCCAAGCGGCTCGGCGGTGTCGACGGCACCGCCCGCAACTGGCGCACCCTCACCGCGCTGTGCGAGCTGACCGCCGATACCTGACCCGTGACCCCGAGTGGCGCAAGATGGCCGGCTCGGCCGCACAATCGGGTACGTCTTGCGCCACTCGAGGGGGTGGCGGGCTGCCCGACACTCGACGGGGCGGCGGCGCCACCCACTGGCGCGCCGACCGACACCAGGCAACCGCAGGCGGCGGCACTAGGCTCGCCCGCGTGCGTATCGCAAGGTTCACCAGCGGCGACGACCAGCCCAGGTTCGGGGTGATCGGGGACCGGGACGGCGAGTCGGTGCTCGCCATCCTCGCCGGGGATCCGCTGTACGCGGGCATCGAGCTGACCGGCCAGAGCCTGCAGCTGGACGACGTACGCCTGCTGGCTCCGCTGATCCCGCGCAGCAAGGTCGTCGGCATCGGCCGCAACTACGCCGACCACGCTGCCGAGCTGGAGCACGAGCTGCCCACCGAGCCGCTGCTGTTCCTCAAGCCCAACACCGCCGTGATCGGCCCGGGCGACCCGATCATGCACCCCGACACCACCGAGGACCTGCACTGGGAGGCCGAGCTCGCGGTCGTCATCGGGCGGATCTGCCGCGACCTTCCGGTCGAGCAGGTGTCCGACGTGGTGCTCGGCTACACCGTCGCCAACGACGTCACGGCTCGGGACCTGCAGCGTGCCGACGACCAGTGGACCCGGGCCAAGGGCTACGACACGTTCTGTCCGCTCGGGCCGTGGATCGAGACCGACCTCGACGTCTCGGACCTGCGGGTGACCACCTCGGTGCGCACGGGCGGTTCCGGCCAGGACGGGGAGCTGCGCCAGGACGGGCGCACCAGCCAGCTGATCTTCGACGTCCCGAGGCTGGTGTCCTACGTCTCGAGCGTCATGACGCTGCTGCCGGGTGACGTCATCCTCACCGGCACCCCCGCCGGCGTGGGCAGGATGGTGCCCGGTGACCAGGTGTCGGTGAGCGTCGAGGGCATCGGGACGCTGACGAACCCGGTCATGGCCGCATGAGCGTCGGCGGTCCCGACCCCGCTGGCGGCGTCCGCGTGCGGTTCTGCCCGTCCCCGACGGGCAACCCGCATGTCGGACTGGCCCGCACCGCCCTGTTCAACTGGGTGTTCGCCCGCCACCACGGCGGGGCGTTCGTCTTCCGGATCGAGGACACCGACGCCGCCCGCGACTCTGAGGAGAGCTACGGCCTGCTGCTGGACGTGCTGCGCTGGCTCGGGCTCGACTGGGACGAGGGTCCCGAGGTCGGCGGTGCGTACGGGCCGTACCGGCAGTCCGAGCGGCGCGACATCTACGCCGACGCGGCGGCCCGGCTGCGCGAGGCAGGGCGTGCTTACCACTGTTACTGCTCGCCGACCGAGCTCGAGCAGCGGCGCGAGCAGGCCCGGGCGGCGGGCGGCGGATCAGGCTACGACGGGCACTGCCGCGACCTCGACGACGCACAGATCGTGGCGTACGAGGAGGAGGGCCGCGACCCGGTCCTGCGGCTGCGGATGCCCGACCGCGGCATCACCTTCACCGACCTCGTACGCGGCGAGGTCACGTTTGCCGCCAGCCAGGTCAGCGACTTCGTGCTCGTGCGTGCCAACGGGCAGCCGCTCTACACTTTGGTCAACCCGCTCGACGACGCGCTGATGGGCATCACCCACGTGTTGCGGGGCGAGGACCTGCTCAGCTCGACCCCTCGCCAGATCGCGCTGTACGACGCGCTCGCCGACATCGGCGTG
>JBBSMN010000194.1:0-5497 GCA_038233135.1 Propionibacteriales bacterium | reverse complement strand
CCGAGGTGGCCGACCTCGGCGGCGACCACCGCCTGGGTGCACGAGGACAGCGACGAGTCACGCACGGTGAGTGCCTCGTAGTACTCGAAGTCGAGCCGCTTCTGCTCGGCGGTGAAGTAGTCACCGCACATCTGGATGGCCAGGACGAGGTCGGCCTGCTTGAGCACCTGCTTGCGGTAGATGTCGAAGTACGGGTAGTGCAGAAACAGCGGCCGGTGCTCGGGCTGCGTCGCCTCGAAGTCCCACACCGCGAGATCGGTGAACCCCTCCGACTGCGGGTGCACACCCAGCTCGTGGTCGAACGGGATGAGCATCGCGGCAGCGGCGTCGCGCCACGACGCGGCCTCCTCGGCGTCGACCCCGAGGTCGGTGGCCTGGCGATGGTGCCGCGCCGACGCCTCCGCCGCGGCCCGCAGGTTGTTGGCGGCCATCAGGTTCGTGAAGATGTTGTTGTCGGCGATCGCGCTGTACTCGTCCGGCCCGGTGACCCCGTCGATGCGGAACCGACCGTGCCGGTCGTGCGACCCCAACGACCGCCACAGCCGAGCGGTCTCCACCAGGATCTCCAGGCCAACCTCCCGCTCGAAGGCGACGTCCCCGGTGGAGTGGACGTAGTGGACGACGGCATGCGCGATGTCGGCGTTGATGTGGAAAGCCGCTGTGCCGGCCGGCCAGTAGCCCGAGCACTCCGCACCGTCGATGGTCCGCCACGGGAAGGCGGCCCCGGCGAGACCCAGCTGCTGCGCCCGCTCGCGCGCCACGTCGAGAGTGGAGTGCCGCCAGCGCAGTGCGTCGGCGGCCGCATCGGGCACGGTATGGCTCAGCACCGGCAGCACGAACGTCTCGCTGTCCCAGAAGCAGTGCCCGTCGTAGCCGGGGCCGGTGAGGCCCTTGGCGGGAACGGACCGGCGCTCGGCCCGCGCCGAGCTCTGCAGCACGTGGAACAGAGCGAAGCGCACCGCCTGCTGCATCTCGGGGTCGCCGGACACCACCACGTCGGCACGGTCCCAGAAGTCGGCGAGGTAGTCCGCCTGCTCCTGCAGCAGGCCCTCCCACCCGGTGTCACGGGCGGCGCTCAGCGCACCCGCGACCTGGTCGCGCAGCGCGGGTGCAGACCGCTGGTGCGACCAGCCGTACGCGACGTACTTGACGACCCGCAGCGTCTCGCCGGCCTTGAGCCTGGTGGAGATCGTGGTGCGGGTCCAGTCCTCGTTGGCCATCGAGTCTGCCGACACCTTGTTGGGCGACGACCACTCGTGATCCATCGCCGACGCGATCCGCTGCCCGCTGACGCGGGTGTGGTGCACCATGCCCGCGAACGCTCCATGGATGCCGCTCATCTCGTTCTCCAGCGGCGCCTGCAGGACCGCGGCGACCCGGGGATCGTCGGTCGCCAACGGAACGTCCTGGTTGGCGACCAGACCCGACTGGACCACCACGCGGGCGTCGCCCTCGACGGGCTCGATCTCCATGCAGAACGCGGCGATCGCCCGCTGGGTGAGCGACACCATCCGCCAGGAGCGGATACGGATCCGCTGCTGCGCGGGTGAGCTCCACTCCAGCACCCGGCTCAGCACCCCGGTCCTGAAGTCGAGCGTCCGCTCGTGCTCGTGCAGTTCGCCGTAGCGCACATCGAGCGGCTCGTCGTCGACGAGCACCCGCAGCACCTTGCCGTCAGGCACGTTGACGATGGTCTGACCGTCCTCGGGGAACCCGTAGCCGGCTTCGGCGTACGGCAGCGGACGCCGCTCGTGCACGCCGTTGAGGTAGGTGCCCGGCACCCCCGTGGGCTCGCCCTCGTCGAGGTTGCCGCGCAGCCCGATGTGACCGTTGGACACCGCGAACAGCGACTCCATCCGGGCCAGGCTGTCCAGATCCAACCCGATCTCGCGCAGGCTCCACGGCTCGACGATGAGCCCATGATCCGGGCTCACGACAACAGCTCCCCCAGGTCGGTGACGACGACGTCGGCTCCGTGGGTGCGCAACGCCGCTCCTTGCCCGACCCGGTCGACACCGACCACGATGCCGAAGTCGCCGGCACGGCCGGCCTCGACTCCGACCAGGGCGTCCTCGTACACGGCCGCCTGACCCGGCTCGACGCCCAGCTCGCGCCCGGCATGGACGAAGGTGTCCGGCGCCGGCTTGCCCGGCAGGCTGAGCTCACGGGCGACGTTGCCGTCGACGATGACGTCGAACAGGTCACGGATCCCGACGACGTGGAGCACCTCCTCGGTGTTCGCCGACGAGGACACGACCGCGGTGCTCAGCCCGGCCGCTCGGCACCTGCGGACGTAGTCCACCGAGCCTTCGAACACGACGACGCCGTCCTCGCGGATGCGCCGGTGCACGATGTCGTTCTTGCGGGAGCCGAGACCGTTGATCGTCTCCTCCTCGGGCGGGTCGCCGGCACTGCCTTCGGGGACCTCGATGCCGCGGGAGGTCAGGAAGTCCCGCACCCCGTCCTCGCGCCGCTTGCCGTCGACGTGCGAGATGTAGTCGTCGCTGCTGAAGGCCACGAAGTCCTCGCCCGCGCGCTCCGCGCGCTCGGACAGGTACGCGTCGAACATCTCCGCCCACGCGGCAGCGTGCACCGCGGCGGTGTCGGTGAGCACCCCGTCGAGGTCGAACAGGCAGACCGACACGTCTGCCGGAAGCCCCAACTGTGCGTGCGCCGCACCGTCGGACATCGTCGTCCACCAATCATTGGACCCGGCCGTCGCGGCCACGGGCAGCCCTCAGTGTGGGCGTAGTTGCAACGTCACGCACGCCGAATCGCCGAAGTGGCCACCAACGCCTCGAACAGGCGGGGATCCGAGCCAACCTCCGGATGCCACTGCACGCCCACCCGGAACCGCGAGATGGTGTCCTCGAACGCCTCCAGCACGTCGTCACCGGCCCACGCGCACGGGTCGAGCCCGGGATGGTCCACCACCCCCTGGTGGTGGTACGACGCGACCTCGACCCGGTCGCCGAGAATCGCACCGAGCCTCGACCCGGCACGGGTCAGCACCGCGTGCGTGCCGTAGACGGCCGGACCCGGCGAGTGGACCTCGCTGCCGATCCGGTCGGGCAGGTGCGGCTCCAGGGTGCCGCCTGCCGCGACCGCCATGACCTGCATCCCCCGGCACACCCCGAGCACCGGCAGGTCGCGCTCGTGCGCCAGCCGGGCGAGGGCCAGCTCGGTGCCGTCGCGGTCAGGACGCGCCGGTTGCGCGCAGGCATGCGGCCGCCCGCCGTAGCGCACCGGCTCGACGTCGGCACCGCCGGACAGGATCAGGCCGTCGACGCGGTCAAGCAGCGCGGCCACCTCTGTTACGGACGGGTCGGTGGGCGAGGGCGGCAGCACGACCGGCAGGCCGCCGGCGCCGCGGACCTGGCGTACGTACGCGTGCGGCACGAGGACGGCGGGCACGTCGCGCCACACCGCCCACGACGCCGGCTCCACGTACGCCGTGATGCCGATGACTGGCGGGCCCAGCGGCTGGCCAAGCCGGGGGCTCATTGGGGCGTCGTGTAGGCGCTGGTGATCCCGCCGTCCACCAGGAAGGTCGATGCGGTGACGAAGCTCGACTCGTCGCTGGCCAGGAACAGCGCGGCGTTGGCGATCTCGACGGGGTCGGCGAAGCGGCCCATCGGCACGTGCACCAGCCGGCGCCGCGCCCGTTCGGGGTCGGAGGCGAACAGGTCCCGCAGCAGCGGCGTGTCCACCGGACCCGGACACAAGGCGTTGACCCGGATCCCCTCGCGCGCGAACTGCACCCCCAGCTCGCGCGACATCGTCAGGACCGCGCCCTTGCTGGCGGAGTAGGCGATCTGCGAGGTCGCCGCCCCGAGCACCGCCACGAACGAGGCCGTGTTGATGATCGAGCCCCGGCCCTGTGTCCGCATCTGCGGCAGCACCGCCTGGCAGCACCGGTAGACGCTCGTGACGTTGACCTCGTGCACCCGCTGCCACACCGCCAGGTCGGTGTCCAGGATCGAGCCGTCCTCGACCGGCGAGATGCCGGCGTTGTGCACCGACACGTCGAGACTGCCGTAGCGGTCGACGGTCTCGGCCACCAAACCGGTGATCTGCTCTGCATCGGTCACGTCACAGTGCACGTAGTAGCCGCGCACCTCGGCAGCAACCTCCGCACCGCGGTCGTCGTCGATGTCGGCGACCACGACGTCGGCCCCCTCGTCGGCGAAACGGCGCACGGTGGCCAGCCCGATGCCGCTGCACCCTCCGGTGACGATCGCCGTCCGACCCTCCAGCCGACCCTCGCGCGTGATCATGTGTGGCAGCCCTGCCCTTCAGCTCTGGTGGTGGAGTCTCAGCCCTCGGTGGAGATGAACACGTTCTTGACCTCGCTGAACGCGTCCAGCGCGTCCGGGCCGAGCTCGCGCCCCAGCCCGGACTGCTTGTAACCGCCGAACGGGGTCGAGTAACGCACGGACGCGTGCGAGTTGACCGACAGGTTGCCCGCCTCGACGCCGCGGGCCACCCGCAGCGCCCGCCCGACGTCGCGGGTCCAGATCGACCCGGACAGGCCCAGCTCGCTGTCGTTGGCCATGGCGACCGCATCGGACTCGTCGTCGAAGGGCAGCACCGCCACCACCGGGCCGAAGACCTCCTCGCGCCACACCCGGTCGGCACTGCCACGCGGCAGGACCACCGTCGGGGGGTACCAGAAGCCGTCGCCGCCGGGTGCCCTGCCGCGGAACGCCACGTCCACGGCGTCACCCTCGACGTACGAGCCGACCCGGTCCCGGTGCGTGGCGCTGATCAGCGGACCCATGTCGGTCGCCTCGTCACGCGGATCCGCGACCGTGACCGCGGCAACTGCCGGCTCCAGCAGCTCGAGGAAGCGGTCGTAGGCGGATCGCTGCACCAGGATCCGGCTGCGGGCGCAGCAGTCCTGGCCGGCGTTATCGAAGACCCCGTCCGGTGCGCTCGCGGCGGCGCGCTCGAGATCGGCATCCGCGAACACGATGTTCGCGCTCTTGCCGCCCAGCTCGAGGGTCACCGGCTTCACCTGCGGGGCAGCCTGGGCCAGCAGCCTGGTGCCGACCACGGTCGAGCCGGTGAAGCAGATCTTGCGCACCAGCGGGTGGGTCACCAGCCGCTCCCCCACCACCGAGCCCTTGCCGGGCAGCACCGTGAGCACCCCCGGCGGGATGCCTGCCTCGAGCGCAAGCTCGCCGATCCGGATCGCCGTCAGCGGCGTCAGCTCGGCGGGCTTGACCACCACGGTGTTGCCGGCCGCCAGCGCTGGCGCGACGCCCCAGCCGAGGATCGGCATCGGGAAGTTCCACGGCACGATCACCCCGACGACACCGAGCGGCTCCTGGAAGGTGACGTCGACGCCCCCGGCGACCGGGATCTGCCGACCGAACGCACGCTCGGGTGCCGCGGCGTAGTAGTGCAGCACGTCGCGGACGTTGCCGGCCTCCCAGCGCGCGTTGGCGATGGTGTGACCCGCATTGGTCACCTCGAGTGCGGCCAGCTCGTCGGT
>JBBSMN010000193.1:0-5511 GCA_038233135.1 Propionibacteriales bacterium | reverse complement strand
CTGCTGCACACCGACGCCGGCGGCGTGCAGGCGGCGATCGACCGTGTCTTGCAGGAGTTCGGTGACCAACTCGCGTCGATCCACACCACTCTGCTCGACCTGCGGGCCAACTTCGCCGTCGCGACCGCGCAAGGGCCGGAGGCCTACGCCGGCCAGATCACCCTTGACCATCCCGACGAAGAACCTGCAGCAGCGGCCACAGATGCACAACTCGCTGTGACGCAGTTCTGCGAGGCGCTCCAGGCTGCGCCGGTCACCTGACCTTGCTGCTTGCGGTGGCCGACAACTACCCGCGGACTCGTCTGCACCGACCGCTCAGACACCGGTCAGCGGCTTGTGCTGGCTACCGCGACTGGACTCGAACCATCGAATCAGTAACCGTCCGATTAACAGTCGGGCGATGCGAGCGGCCTACCAGCCGAGGTGGCGGGCCAGGAACGCTAACGCCTGGGGATAGGCGTCCAGCCGGTTCGGCCGCTTGGCCAGGCCGTGCCCCTCGTCGGGGTAGACGAGCAGCTCGCACTCCAGGCCCCGGCCGCGGACGGCGGCTGCCAGCTGCTCGGCCTCCGAGAGCGGGACGCGCGGGTCATTCGCACCGTGGATGACGAACAGCGGCGCGCGTACCTGGTCGATGTGGGTCAGTGGCGAGGCCTGCTCCAGGAAGTCGCGATCGTGCTCGAGCCAGCCGTACTCCCGCTCGCGCGCAGCCCGCCGGTAGGGCGAGGTGTTCTCCAGGAACGTGACGAGTGAGGAGATGCCGACGATGTCGACGCCGGCCGCCCACAGTTGCGGTTGCATGGTCAGACCGGCGAGCACCATGTAGCCGCCGTAGGAACCGCCGTAGAGCGCCGCGCGCGTCGGGTCGCAGCTGATCGTCGGCAGCCACTCACGCAGGGCGGCGAGGTCGGCGACGGAGTCCAGGCGCAGCCGGACATCGTCCAGGGAGTACCAGCGCTTGCCGTAGCCAGACGAGCCGCGCACGTTCGGTACGACGACGGTGTGCCCCTGGGCGGCCATCGCCTGCACCATCGGGTTGAAGCCGCGTGCCGACTGCCCCTCCGGACCACCGTGGACAAGCAGCACGCTCGACCCGGCCAGCGCGTCCTCCGTGCCGCCGTCGCCGGGCACGCCGCTGCCGCCGGCCGTCCCGTCGCTCCCGGCCGGCTCCTCACCCGGGGCCGGCTCCCGCGGGTCGTAGACGAAGCACGGCACCTGCTCGCCATCCGGGGTCGGGACCCGGTGGCTGGACGGCGTCACCAGCCGCCTGCCTTCCAGCTGCGCCGTCCCGTCGGTCAGCGGCCTGACCGCTCCGGAGGCAGCGTGCACCAGGAGTACGTCGGCGGGCACGGTCGGCGCGGAGAACGAGAGGGCGACGAGGCGGGAGTCCGGCGACCACACCGGGTCGGGCATCGGGAAGGAGACGATGCCGGCCATCGGGGTGCCCGCGCCGGGCAGCTCGACCTCGCGCAAGCGCTGGCCGGTCTCGGCGTCGTGCAGGGCGGGGCGGGACTCGCCGTCGACCATGGTTTCGACCAGCAGCAGCCGGCCGTCCGGGGAGGGCCACCCGGCCACGTCGTGCTCGTCGTCGGTGACCAGCCAGGCCCACTCCCGCGTGGCGAGGTCGAGCCGGGCGACGCCGGTCGTGTCGCGGTCGCGGTCGGTGGTGACGACCAGCGCGGCTCCGTCCGGGGTCCAGGCGAGATGCTCGTGCCGGGCGCGCCGGTCGGGCTCGGTGAGCTCGGTGTGCCTGCCTGAGGCGGCCAGCACCAGGTAGTTGCTCATCGGCTGGGCCGATGTCATCGCGACGGCGGCCTGCCGCCCGTCCGCGGACACCACGGTCTCGCCGGCCATGCCGCCGCCGTCGTAGACGACGGTGTCCTCGCCGCTGGCGACGTTGCGCACGACGACGTCGAAGTCGACCCGGTTGCGCCGGTTGGTCGCGTAGACGACGCGGCCGGGCTGCACGTCGAGCAGCCGGTGGACGATGCCTGCCTGGCGTACGAGTGGTGTCAGGTCGTCCAGGCCGGCCGGCTTCTCGAGCGGAGAGTCGAGGCGCAGCAAGGAGAGCTGCCCGTTCTCGTCACCGCCCTCGTCGTGCTGGACGACAGCCACGCGCTCGCCCGGCAGGTAGCGGCCCAGGCAGGCGCCGGGCAGGGCGGTCAGCGGCGTAGGGGTGCCGTCGGGGTGCAGCTCGACGAGCTGCACCGATCCCGAGTCGTCGTGCCCGCCGAGCACCCGACCCTCGGCATCGACGTCGAACGCCCGCCAGGTGCGGGCCTCGAGCAGCTCGAGTGCGGACGGGATCGCGGCAACCGATGTCGTGGGCATGCTCGTCACCCTGCCACAGGGCTCTTCCCTGCGATGGGCGCCTCCAACGCCTTACGCGTCGGCGCGTCGTCGTGGTGTCGCCGCAGTCAGACCGTCGGATCAGGTCCGCAAGGCTCCCGGTACTGCTAGGCACCTGTCCCGGTTTCAGGGTGTTGCGGTGGACGGACCAGCCTGATCGGCAGCGGGGGTTGTCAGGGTGTGCGCCAGGCGGACGAGGCCCGCGCTCAGTTGGTCGAGGGGCACGCCGTTCTCGCGGAGCCAGTGGCGGACCTGCTCGGCGGACAGCGCGGCGAGGAGCACATCGGCGGTGAGGGTGGGGTCTGGCACGTGAGCGGTCTCCAGGAGGAGCCGACAGTGCTGCCGCCAGAACGCGTGTGCGCCGGTGTGTAGCCGCGCCCCCGGTGTGGAGGTCTCCGAGAGCAGCACCAGGTCGAGCTGGCGGTCCAGGAACGTCAGATAGGCCGCCGTGAAGGCGCCCAGCCGTTGGGTTGGAGAGGCACCGGGACCCAGCGGCGCAGGGCCGGTCAGCATCTGCTGCTGCAGCTCGCGTTCCCGCTCGTCGAGCAGTGCCACGGCCAGGCCGCCCTTGTCGCCGAAGCGGCGGTACAGCGTCCCCTTGCCGACCCCAGCGGCCGCAGCGACGTCGTCCATCGTTACCGCGGCGACGCCGCGCTCGATGAACAGCCGCTCGGCCGCGGCCAGCACCCGGACCCGGTTGCGCGCTGCGTCGGCGCGCTCGCGCACCACCCCGACCGCCAGCACCGGTAACTGGGTCCGGCACCGCTCACGTGGGCTTGCCGGATCTGTTGCCGAACCGGACTGCGGTCCGGTACTGTGCCGAGACATGAACCGGACTGTAGTCCGCCTGCTCCCGTCGGCGAAAGCCCGAGCCGGGAAGTCGCGCCGTCGAAGGGACCGTAATGCCCAGGTTGCTGCACATCTCGGCCTCTCCCCGCGGGGCGGCCTCGGAGTCGCTGCAGATCGCCACCGCGTTCCTCGAGACCTACCGGGAGACCCATGCCGACGCCGAGGTCGAGAACTGGGATCTGTGGGACGGCGCTCTTCCCGAGTTCGGCCCAGCCGCGGCCGGCGCGAAGATGACGACCTTCGGCGGCGGGGTGCCGGAGGGCGCGCAGGCGACCGCGTGGCGGGCCGCGGAGGGGGTCTTCGCCCGCTTCGACGCCGCCGACCGACTGTTGTTCAGCGTGCCGATGTGGAATGCGGGCGTCCCCTACATCCTCAAACAGTTCATCGATGTGATCTCCCAACCCGGCATGGTCTTCGGCATCGACCCGCAGACCGGGTACAGCCACCTGCTCGCCAACAAGGGGAAGCGGGCCGTCGTCGTCTACACCAGCGCGGTGTGGGGGCCGCCGCTCGGTCCGGAGTTCGGCACCGACTTCCAGTCCACCTACTTCAACGACTGGCTGGCCTGGACCGGGATCACCGACATCGCCGAGATCCGCTATCACCCCACCCTCACTGGAGACGCCGACGAGGCCCGCCGCACTGCGCGCGCCGCTGCCCGCGACGCCGCCAAGACCTTCTGACCCCCACCCGGCGCCCGCCGGGTGGCCACCAACGCCACTGGAGGCACCGAATGACCCAGACGATCAGCCGAGAAGAGGTCAAGGCCGGCATCGACGCCGGCACCCTCACCCTCGTCGACGCCCTGCCCGAGTCCTACTACGCCCAGCAGCACCTTCCCGGCGCGCTCAACCTCGTCGCCGACAACGTCGACACAAGCGCGGACGGGCTGCTGCCCGACAAGGCCGCAGCCATCGTCACCTACTGCTCCAACCCGGCCTGCGTCAACAGCGGGCAGGTAGCCGCCAAGCTCGAGCAGCTTGGCTGCACCAACCTCCGCAAGTACGCCGAGGGCATCCAGGACTGGGTCGAGGCCGGCCTGCCTACCGAGACCGGCGAACCCGTCCGCTCCTGAATCACCTGACTGAACTGGCCGGGCTCCCCATCCGGGAGCCCGGCCAGCGTGTGCCAGCGACGCGTGCCGATGTCGCCGGGGCACGCGTCGCCAGGGCAGACCTCAGGCCAGGTCCCGCCGTCGCACCAGCAGCACGCCGGCGAGCGCGAACGTGACGAGGTAGGCCACGAGGACCCAGGTCGCGGTCTGGCCGTCGAGGACGGTCAGCACCCCTGGGGTGCCGTCGGCCTCAGCCTCGCCGTTGGCGCCCAGCGCGCCGACCAGCGACCCCGCCGCCGTGCCAGGCAGGTGGTCGGTCACGACCGCGAGGCCGGCGAGCAGACCCGAGACCCCGCGCAGCAGGTTCTCGATCACCAGCGCCCATACCAGGCCGAGTCCGACGGCGAGGGCGGGGCCCTTGGCCAGCACCCCGACGAGCACACCGGCCGCGGTCCACATGCCGAGGATGAGCAGCCCGGTGCCGAACGCCTCGGCCAGATCAGCCAGCGGCGGCATGTCCAGCGGCTGGGACTCCACGGCGGCGAGCACGCTGGACACTCCGAGGTCGATCACAGCGGTGGCCAGCACGACACCGATGACGGTGAGCGCCAGGGTCATCAGGGTGCCGCCGAAGGCCGCCACCCGTCCGGGCCCCTGGGTCATCACGGTCTTCCAGGTGCCCCAGCCATAACCGCTGCCGACGGCCAGCGCGCCGAGGATCATCAAGATCGCGCCCCCGAACATCGGCATGCCCTGGACCAGGGAGAGCGGGACCGCAGCGGGCACGATGTCGGCCAGCAGCGCCTCGGGCGGCTGGCCCTCGGTCACCGTCGAGGTCTCACCGCTGCGGTAGGCGATGTAGTTGAAGACGTAGACGAAAGTCAGGTTGAGGGTGATCCATACGCCGATCAGCACCCACAGCGCCGGCCAGCGGCGCAGCCGCAGCAGCTCGGCCCGGGTGCTTGCGGCCAGCGCGCTCATGGCGACACCTGCCGCGTCTCGAGCGCCTGCGGAATCTGCACATCGTGCGCGTCGCGCGCGCCCGGTCCGGTCATCTCGAAGAACACCTCCTCCAGCGATCGTTCGATGGTCTTGATCTCGAGCACGTCCACCCCGTCGGCCACCAGCTCACGAGTCAGCGCCGGCACCACCGACGGGTCGACGTGCAGCCGCAGCCATGCCTCGCCCCCGGCACCGATCCTGTGCCGGTCGACTCTGGGGCCGTCGACGACCTCGACGGCGTCGTCGCCGCCCATCCGCAT
>JBBSMN010000192.1:0-5532 GCA_038233135.1 Propionibacteriales bacterium | reverse complement strand
GCGATCAGCGCCCCGAACAGGTACGTCCAGTAGCTGAACATGTTCAGCCGCGGGAACGCCACGTCGGGTGCCCCGATCTGCAGCGGCATGATCGCGTTCGCGAAGCCCGCGAACAGCGGTGTGGCGAAGAACAGCAGCATGATCACGCCGTGCATCGTGAACAGCTGGTTGTACATCTGGTCTGACACGACCTGGCTGCCCGGCTGGGCCAGCTCGGTGCGGATCAGCAGCGCCAGCACGCCACCCACCAGGAAGAACCCGAACGAGGTCACGAAGTACAGGTTGCCGATGAGCTTGTGGTCGGTGGTGCTCAGCACCTTGGAGGCGAGCTGGCCGATCGTCGGCTTGCGAGGTTGCGGCGAGCCAGGGGTGGCCTTTCCGGGTGGTGCAACCGTGGTGGTCACTCTTGGGCTCCTTCCTCGTCGAGACCCGCGATGTCGTCGGTCACGCTCGCGCCATCCGCAGAGCCGACGTTGCCGGCCTCCTGCAGGTCTTGCAGGGTCGCGTCGAAGGTGTCCCGATCGACCACCTTGAGCGTGAACAGCATCCGGCTGTGATGCAACCCGCACAGCTCGGAGCAGCGGCCCTCGTACGTCCCCACCCGGGTGGGTGTGATCGCGAAGGAGTTGTCCCGTCCCGGCACGACGTCCTGCTTGTAATAGAACGCCGGCACCCAGAAGCCGTGGATGACGTCTTGGGAACGGAGGTTGATCTGCACCGTTTCGTCCACCGGAAGGGTCAACGTGGGACGGTCTGCGGTGGTGCCGACCGTGTAGACCGACTCGCCACCGGTCGCGTCCTCGTCGATGTAGGTAAAGGCCCAGGACCACTTCTGCCCGAGCACCTGGACGGTGTGCGTGGGCTCGGCCTTCGGTTGGATCGCTTCCTCGGTCTGGATCGTGTGGTAGAAGAACACCAGCACGACGATGATCGGTGCGACGGTGTAGAGCACCTCGATCGGCAGGTTGTAGCGCACCTGCGGCGGGATCTCGTCCTCGGAGCGCCTGCGGTAACGCAGGGGCGCCCACATGATCAGGCCGAAGACGAAGATGCCAACCACGCCTGCTGCCACCCAGGAGTCGAGCCACAGCTGCGCCGTCGGCTCGGTGTCGCTGCTGGCGCCGGTGGGAAAGCCAAGGTCGCGGCCGGTGCAGCCGCCCAGAAGCAGCAGGACGGCGGCGGTACCCAGACCTTGCAGTGCGGTCCTGCCGCGCCGCCTGCGGGGAGCATCGACCCGTGGGTCACGAGCGCGTGGTTGCCAGCTCACGGGCCGCCTTCCTGATCGATCGCCGGACCTGAGCAAATCTACCCTGAAGCGCCTGCTCGCACGCGATCAGGTTGGCCCTCGCCGACGAGCAAACCCCGCACGTCGGCGCACCCTCAACAGGGTGCCGGCGTACGGGGTTGTGAACTGCTGCGGGCTGTGCCGATCTGGGGAGTGACGATCAGTGGAACGAGTCGCCGCAGGCACACGAGGATGTGGCCGACGGGTTGTCGATCGTGAAGCCCTGCTTCTCGATGGTGTCCACGAAGTCGATGGTGGCGCCCATGAGGTAGGGCGAGCTCATCCGATCGACCACGACGTCGACGCCCTCGAAGTCGTGCACCTGGTCGCCGTCGAGCTTGCGCTCGTCGAAGAACAGCTGGTAGCGCAGCCCGGAGCAACCGCCGGGCTGCACCGCGATGCGAAGGGCGAGGTCGTCACGACCCTCCTGCTCGAGCAGGGTGCGGACCTTGCCTGCGGCACCCGAGGTCAGCACGACGCCGCCGGCGGGCACCTCGGTACTGGGCTCGGTCACGGTGATGGTGCTGGTCTGGTCGCTCATCGGTCACTCCTATCAGATCGCGGTCACGAGTTGCCGTCATGGCGAACGCCGGGGCGTACCCGACCATTCCCCCGGTGCAGTCTCCATGATGTCACCTGCTCAATGGTGCCACCTCGCCCGCCGGGCAGCGTCATCGAGACCACTGGCGCGCCACACGTACCGCCAGGCTCGCCAGGGAACCCGCCGGGTCGCGAAGTGCGGCGTCGGTGCCGACGTGATCGGTGACCGAGTACGCCTGCTCGACCCCGAGGGCGCGCATCTCCCTGGCGCCGACGTCGACCCGGCCGGCGAGCACCACGCACGGGCGTATGGCGGCCCCCGCGACCTGCGCGACGCCATACACCACCTTGCCTGCCCGGGAGGAGAAGTCGAACGCGCCCTCCCCGGTGAGCACGAGGTCGACCTCGGCGCAACGGCCAGCGAGATCCGAGACCTCGGCGACGAGCTCGACGCCCGGCCGCCGGCCACAGCCCAGCAGCTGCAGCGCGACGCCGAGCCCGCCGGCCGCACCCGCGCCGGGACGGTCGGCGACGCCCGGGTCGGTCGCGCGGGCCAACCGCTGCAGCAGCCCGTCCACGGCCGGCTTGCGCTCGTCGACGATCCCCTTCTGCCCGCCGAAGACGTTGGTCGCGCCGCGGAGCCCGAGCAGCGGGTTGTCCACGTCGCTTGCTGCCACCAGCTCTATCTCGCCGACGCGCCGGCGCGCCCAGGTGAGGTCGATGGCCGCGTCGTCGTTCAGCGCTTCGAGTCCAGCCGCCCCGCCGCGCATGTCGACCCCGCTGTCGATGCCGGCGTCGGCACCCAACGCGTTCAGCAGGCCGGCGCCGCCGTCATTGGTTGCGCTGCCGCCGAGCCCGACAACGACCCGCCGGGCGTCGGCGTCGATCGCGGCACCGATCAGCTCGCCGACACCGAAGGACGTCGCGCGCTCGGCGTCTCGCTGCCCGGCCGGTGTCAGGTGCAGACCGCAGGCCTGCGCCGACTCGACGTACGCGGTGCCTTCGTGCAGCAAGCAGGTGGCGGGCACGCGTACCCCGTACGGGCCGGACACCGACACCGCCAACAGGTCGCCGTCCAGGTGCGCGGCGAGCGCCTGCACGAACCCCGGCCCACCATCCGACATCGGCAGTGTGGACAGCTCGTCGCCGGGGGCATGTCGTTGCCAGCCGGCGACGATGGCGTCCGCGGCCTCCACCGCGCTCAGCGTGCCGGCGAACTTGTCTGGAGCGACCAGGATGCGCATGGGTGCATCCTCGCCTGCCGCGTGGCGACCCGCTGTCCCGCGGTGCTTGGCGGTGGGGACGTCGGCGAGATGGCCGCGAGCCACGCCGGGACCTGGCCGCGGGCGGCGTCAGGGAGCAGAGCGGGCAGGGGTCCGGGGCGGCGGATCAGGAGAGGGCGGGCGTGCCCCACAGCGCCAGCCAGCGGTGCAGCTCCGGCTCGATCCGCAGGTCGGCACCGACAGCACCACGCACCTGCAGCTCCAGGGCGTTGTCTCGCCGCTCAGTGCCGGCCTCGGGCGCGAACGGGTAGAACGTGCCGCGCTTGTAGAGGTAGACCACTCCGATTGACCGGCCGTCCGGGGCGACGAAACCCACCACCGAGCACAGCAGCGACGGCCCGAAGCCGTTGTCCTGCAACGTCTGGTTGACCGCGTGCAGCTCGGTGACCAGGTCGCTGAGCGCGTCCGGCGGCTGCCGGCAGACCAACCCGGTGAACCCGTACGCGTCGCGGCTGGTCTCGACGGCGGGGCCGCCGTCGGCGTCGAGCAGCTGCTGCAGGTCCGCCTCGGCGGTGGCGAAGGCGGCACCCTCGTTGGCGCGATAGCAGACGGCGCCGACGCCGGTGGGCCGCAGGCCGACGGCGGCCTCGAGGGTGAAGGCGGCCTGGGTGATCGCGAACAGCGCATCCAGGTCCGCCTTGGCTGGCCTGCTGCGGCCGAGCAATGCGTCGAACAAGCCCATCGGGTCGCTCAGACCTGCCGGCCGAGATCGGTGGACACCTTGGCCAGCTGCTCGAGCCGCTGGTCGAGGCTCGGGTGGCTCGAGAACACTGCGGTGAGCGACTGCTTGTTGATCGCCGGCGCGAAGAGGAACGCACTGACGGGCTCGGCCTGCCGCAGGTCCTTGGTGGGGATGCGGGCCATGTCGCCGGAGATCTTGGTCAGCGCAGACGCAAGCGACGACGGCCGTCCGGTGAGGTAGGCCGCCGCCCGGTCGGCCGACAGCTCGCGGTAACGCGACAGCGCCCGGGTGAGCAGGAAGCTGATCAGGTAGACCGCGATGCTGGCCACCCACACCGCCAGGAAGATCATGGCGTTGTTGCGGTCCCGGCCACCCCCGCCGAAGTACAGCCCCCACCGCATGATGAGGCCGGCGAGCACCCCGAGCGTCGACGCCACGGTCATGACCGAGACGTCGCGGTGGGCGACGTGGGCCAGCTCGTGACCGAGCACGCCTTCGACCTCCTCGGCGTCGAGGCGCCGCAGCAGCCCGGTGGTGACGCACACCACCGAGTGGTTGGGCGAGCGCCCGGTGGCGAAGGCGTTGGGGATGTCGGTATCGGCGACCGCGACCCGCGGCTTGGGCATGTCGGCGAGCGCGCAGAGCCGGTCGACGACGCCATGCAGCTCGGGAGCCTGCTGCGGAGTCACCTCACGCGCCCGCATCGCCTTCATCGCCACCGTGTCGGAGAAGTACCACTGCCCCCAGCCCACGCCGACCGCGATCAGCACGACCAACAGGGTGGGCAAGCCGTACGCGATGAGCGCCGCCACCACACCGAGGTACAGCACGACGAGCAGGAAGCCGACAAGCCCCATGCGGGCGGTCAGTCCCCGGTCGTTGCGGAAGCGGGTGTGGGCCATCGGTCTCGTGGTCTCCTCGGGAGCTGTCAGGTCAGGGTGTCGGATCGCTCGTCAGGTAGGACGCTCCAGGCGCCCCGGTTGTTCCGGCCGCCACGGCTCAGCCCGGGATCGGCGGGGAGTCAGCCGGGGATCAGCCCGGAGTCGCCGAGCATGTCCGCGACCTCCCGCAAACCCGCGTCGCCAGGAGGCAGCACCAGGTCGGAGTCGACGATCACGTCGTCGGCCACCGCCTCGCCGTGGCCCCGTACGCGGTCGAGCAGCTGCGCGAACGCCGCCCCGAAGGCGTCTGCGTCCCCGGCCAGGACGGCGGACTCGACCTCGGCGTCCAGCACGTTGAGCGCCTCGAGCTCGTCGTCGGGTACGTCGTACTGGCCCTCGGTCATGATCCGGATGATCACCGCTCAGCCCTCCCTGGACTGCTCGTCGGGCTGGTCGGCCGGCCCGTCGAGCGCCGGGCGCTCAGCGCTGCCGAGCTGCTGCTTCATCGCCGCCAGCTCGCTGTCCACGTCGGAGCCGGCGGACAACGCCGCCAGCTCGCGGTCGATGTCGGAGTTCGCCGACGAGGACGCGTCGTCCAACGCACCGGAAGCCATCAGCTCGTCGATGGCACCGGCACGGGCCTGCATCGACGAGGTCTTGTCCTCGGCCCGCTGCACCGCGAGGCCGACGTCGCTCATCTCCTCGGAGATGCCCGAGAACGCCTCGCCGATCTTGGTCTGCGCCTCGGCGGCGGTGTAGGTCGCCTTGATGGTCTCCTTGCGCGTGCGGAACGACTCGACCTTGGCCTGCAACCGCTGCGAGGCGAGCGTGAGCTTCTCCTCCTCGGCCTGCAGCTGTGCG
>JBBSMN010000191.1:0-5577 GCA_038233135.1 Propionibacteriales bacterium | reverse complement strand
TAGGACAGGTCCTGGCCGGAGTGCTTGGAGTGGGTGGACAGGTCGAAGTCGGTGCGGTTGGCGATGCCCTCGAGCTCGTCGAACTCCTTGGCGCCCAGCTTGAAGCGGTACTCGATGTCGACGGTGCGCTTGGAGTAGTGCGACAGCTTCTCGGCCGGGTGCTCGAACAGGCGCAGGTTGTCAGCGTCGATGCCGAGGCCGGTAAACCAGGCCAGCCGGGTGTCGATCCAGTGCTGGTGCCAGTCCTCGTCGGTGCCCGGCGCGACGAAGAACTCCATCTCCATCTGCTCGAACTCGCGGGTGCGGAAGATGAAGTTGCCCGGGGTGATCTCGTTGCGGAAGCTCTTGCCGACCTGCCCGATGCCGAACGGCGGCTTGCGCCGGGACGAGGTCAGCACGTTCAGGAAGTTGATGAAGATGCCCTGCGCGGTCTCGGGCCGCAGGTAGTGCAGCCCCTCCTCGGTCTCGACCGGGCCGAGGTAGGTCTTGAGCAGGCCGTTGAACATCCGCGGCGCGGTCCAGGCGCCGCGGGTGCCGCAGTTGGCGCAGGCCACCGTCGCCAGGTCGACCGAGTCGGGATCGTCGATCCCCTTCTTCGCGGCCTGGGCCTCCTGCAGGTGGTCGGCCCGGAACCGCTTGTGGCAGCTCTGGCACTCCACCAGCGGGTCGACGAACGCGTCCAGGTGCCCCGAGGCCTCCCACACCTGGGTCGGCAGGATCACCGAGGAGTCGAGGCCCACGACGTCGTCGCGGCCCTGCACCATGGCCTTCCACCACTGCCGCTTGATGTTGTCCTTCAGCTCGACGCCCAGCGGGCCGTAGTCCCACGCCGATTTCGTACCGCCGTAGATCTCCCCGCAGGGGAAGACGAACCCCCGGCGCTTGCACAAGCTGACGACGGTGTCCACGGACTGTGCGGGCACGCTGTCCTCCATCCGGCTGGTTGTCGGCGGTGGGCGCGGCGACAAGCTGCCGTCGCAGGGATGCGGCCAGGTTAGCGGTCGGCACCCGGCCCGGCCGTGGCCGCGTCGGCGGCACGGCTGCTGGTGCCATCGCCACCGTCACCAAGGATCACCTCGTACGCGCTCGGCTCGTCCAGCGCCGTCGACAGCAGCGGCACTGCAGACACCTTCACCTCGTACGCCGACAGGGCCCGGCGGTAGGAGCCGACGTCGGCCCACCGGGTGCTCAGCACCCACAGCTGCGGGTCGTCGACGTTGCGGCCGAGGGCGCCGTCGACCCAGCCGGGCCGCGTGGCGAGCACCGTCAGCGCGGTGCGCGCTCCGTCGACGAAGGCGGCCGCACCGTCGGCGGGCACGCGGTGGCGGGTCACGACAAGCACGGGTCCGACCCTACGCCGTTCCCAGTTGACAACGATTCCCAACATTGATGACAATGGTTGTCATGTGCACTAGCCGAAACATGTTCGCCCTCGCCGCCGTCGGCCTGGCGGCCGTCCTGGCCGCCGGGTGCGCTTCGGACGGCGCGTCCGCGGGCGCCGATGGGGCTGAGGGCACGAGGACCGTCGCCGCGTTCTACCCGTTGGGCTGGGTGGCCGATGAGATCGGTGCAGGCCGTGTGGACGTCGAGCTGCTCACCTCCCCCGGTGGCGAGCCGCACGACCTCGAGCTCACGCCCCGGCAGATCGCCGCCATCGGCGATGCAGACCTGGTGCTGCTCGAGGGTGGCTTCCAGCCGGCCGTCGACGACGCCGTGGCCCAGGGGGCGGACGGCACGGTCGTCGACGCGGCCGACGTCGTCGACCTACACCCGGCCACTGACGGCGAGGACGGGCTCGACCCGCACTTCTGGCTGGACCCCGTGCGGATGACCAAGCTTACCGAGCAGGTCGGTGCGGCCTACGCCGAAGCCGACCCGGGCCATGCGGACGCCTACACCCGCGCGGCCGAAGGCCTCGTCGCCCGGCTGGACCGCCTCGACCGGGACTACCGCACCGCGCTCGCCGACTGCCGGACCCGCACCATCGTCACCAGCCACGACGCGTTCGGCTACCTCGCTGCGCGGTATGACCTCACGGTGCTGCCGATCGCAGGCATCGACCCGGGCACCGAGCCGTCCCCGGCGCGGCTGAGCGAGCTGGCCGACCTGGTCAAGACCAAGCACGTGACGACGGTCTTCACCGAGACCCTGGTCAGCCCGGCAGTGGCCGAGACGCTGGCAGACGAGGCCGGCCTGCAGGTGGCCACCCTCGACCCGATCGAGGGACTGAGCGACGACACCGCCGACGAGGACTACCTTTCCCTCATGCGCGCCAACCTGGCCGCCCTCGTCCGGGCCGGCGGCTGCTGAGCAGTGTCCGGATCGGCACTGCACGTCCACGACCTGACCGTCGTCCTCGGCGGGCGGCCGGTCGTGCGCCGCGTCGACCTCGACGTGCGCCAGGGCGAGTTCGTCACGGTGCTCGGCGGCAACGGGTCGGGCAAGTCGACTCTGGTACGAGCCGCCACCGGGCTGGTGTCGCTCACCTCCGGCGGGGTCCGGCTCTTCGGCGAGCCACTCGCACGCTTCCGCGAGTGGGCACGCATCGGCTACGTCCCGCAGCGGTCGTCGGCGGCCTCGGGGGTGCCCGCCACCGTACGCGAGGTGGTGACCGCGGGTCGGCTGTCGAGGCGCCGGCCGCTGCGGCCGCTGACCCGTGGCGACCGGGCCGCGGTGGAGGCGGCTCTTGCCGCGGTCGACCTCGCGGACCGCCCCGGTGACTCGGTGGCAGACCTGTCCGGCGGGCAGCAGCAGCGGGTGCTCATCGCCCGCGCGCTGGCCACCGAGCCGGACCTGCTGGTGCTCGACGAGCCCACCGCCGGGGTCGACCTCGCCCACCAGCAGCTGCTCACCGACGTGCTCGCCGCACGCTCTGCCCAGGGCGTGGCGATCGTGCTGGTCGCCCACGAGCTCGGCCCGCTGGCCCAGCTCGTGGACCGAGCGGTGGTGCTTCGTGACGGCCGGGTGGTCTTCGACGGGACGCCCGACGCCGAGGCCGAGACCTTCTCGCACAGCCACGGCCACCACCCGCTCGACCCGTACGCCACCGGAGCCGCCGGCGCGGACGTGCTGGGCCCGGGGTGGCGGGCCGGTGGTGCGCGGTGAGCCTGCTGGCCTACGACTTCATGCAGCGAGCGCTGCTGGCCGCCCTGCTCACCGGCCTGGCCGCCCCGGCGATCGGCACCTACCTGGTGCAGAAGCGGTTGGCCCTGCTCGGCGACGGGATCGGCCACATCGCGCTGACCGGCGTGGCCCTCGGGCTGCTGACCGGCCGGGCCCCGTTGCTCACCGCAGTGCTGGTGGCCGTCGCCGGTGCCACGCTGATCGAGGTGCTGCGGTTGCGGGGCCAGGCCAGCGGGGACGTCGCGCTCGCGCTGTTCTTCTACGGCGGCATCGCCGCCGGCGTGCTGCTGACCGGGCTCGCCGGCGGCTCGGCCGCGACCCTGACCAGCTACCTGTTCGGGGCTCTGACGACCGTGTCCGACGCCGACCTCGTGCTCGTCGCGGTGCTGGCCGTCCTCGTGCTGACGGTGTCGCTGGGGCTGGCCCCGCAGCTGTTCGCGGTCTGCCAGGACGAGGAGCACGCCAAGGTGTCCGGCCTGCGGGTCGGTGCGTACAGCGTGGTCATCTCGGTGCTGGCCGCAGTCACCGTGACCCTGGCGATGCGCACGGTCGGCCTGCTGCTGGTGAGCGCGCTCATGGTGGTGCCGGTGGCCGCAGCCCAGCAGGTAACGAGGGCTTTCCGCGCGACGCTTGCCCTCGCCATGGCGCTGGGCGTGGTCGCGTCGCTGAGCGGGGTCTGGGCCAGCTTCTACGTCGACACCGCGCCCGGGCCGACCATCGTGCTGCTGGCCCTGGCCTGCTTCGTGCTGGCCAGCCCGGTCGGCGGGTGGCTGCGCCGCCGCCGCCGCGTACAGGCACCCTTCACCGACGACGCAGGAGACGCCGGCAGCACAGGCGGCACGGGCGGACACGACCCGGCCGAGGAGCACCCACACCGGCACGGCGAGCGCTGCGGACACGTGGCGGTCGAGCACGGTGACCACGTGGACTACGTCCACGACGGGCACCGGCACGTGCCGCACGACGACCATTACGACGAGCACTGACGGGACCTGGGGGCTTGACGATGGACGATCTCGGACAGCGTCCGACCCGGCAGCGGCGGGCGGTCGACGCCGCGCTCGGCGACCTGGACGAGTTCCGCAGCGCGCAGGAGATCCACGAGGTGCTGCGTGACCGGGGCGAACGGGTCGGGCTGTCGACGGTCTACCGCACCCTGCAGAGCCTGGCCGACATCGGCCAGGTCGACGTGCTGCGGCTCGAGGACGGGGAGGCGCGGTACCGCCGGTGCAGCCGCGGCCACCACCATCACCTGGTCTGCCGCTCCTGCGGACGGACCGTCGAGGTGGAGGGACCGGCGGTCGAACGCTGGGCCGAGCGCGTCGCCGCCGAGCACGGGTTCCGCGGGGTCTCCCACACGCTGGAGGTCTTCGGCACCTGCCCCACCTGCCCCGCCTGACCGCGATCCGTGAGTTTCTGCACCGTGATCCGTGAGTTTCTGGTGCCCGCGCCGTGTCGAGTGCGGCGTTGACGGTCACCGCGGGCCCGCGCGGTCAGGCCGTCCCGTACCTCCGGGTGCGCCGGGCGTACTCCTCGACCGCCGCCCACAGCCGTCGACGGTCCACATCGGGCCACGGCGTGTCGTCGAAGACCAGCTCGGCGTACGCGGACTGCCACAGCAAGAAGTTGGAGATGCGCTGCTCCCCCGACGTACGCCAGAACATGTCGACGTCGGGCAGGTCCGGCTCGTCGAGCGCTGCGGCGAAGGCGCGCTCAGTCACCTGCTCGGGCCGCAGCCGCCCGGCCGCGACCTGCTCGGCCATCGACCGCGCCGCGTCCACCAGCTCGGCCCGCCCGCCATAGTTGACGCACATCGTCAACGTCAGCACGTCGTTGCCGCGCGTGAGCTCCTCGGCGGTCTCGAGCTCGCGGACCACGCTGCGCCACAACCGTGGACGCCGCCCCGCCCACCGCACCCGTACGCCGAGGGCGTGCATCTCGTCGCGGCGCCGCCGGATCACGTCGCGGTTGAAGCCCATCAGGAACCGCACCTCATCAGGCGAACGGCGCCAGTTCTCGGTGGAGAACGCGTACGCCGACAGGTGCCGCACGCCGACCTCGATGGCGCCCTCGACCACGTCGAACAGTGCCGCCTCACCCGCCTCGTGCCCGGCGGTGCGCGGCAATCCGCGCGAACGGGCCCACCGGCCGTTGCCGTCCATGACGATGGCGACGTGCGCGGGTACGGAGCTCGGCGGCAGCTGCGGCGCCATGGCCCCGGACGGGTGCCGGCCGGGCGTACGCGGCGCTAGCGGGCCGGTCACCACTCGCGTCACCGGTCGACGTGAGACAGCGAGCGCAGGCCGCGCTCCAGATGCCACGCCAGATAGGCCGCGACCAGCCCGGACGACTCCCGGCGGGTGCGGGCGTCGGTGGCGCTGGCGGTGTCCCAGTCGCCGGTGAGCAGGGCGGACAGCAAGCGTACGGTCTCCGGAGCTGGTGCGGCCGCGCCCG
>JBBSMN010000190.1:0-5640 GCA_038233135.1 Propionibacteriales bacterium | reverse complement strand
ATGTCCTTGAACGCGCCGTCGTAGGCCTTGAGGATCGTGTTCTTGGTGGACAGGTAGACGGGGTACTCCCGCTGCAGCCCGTAGGCGAACGAGGCGCGGGCGAAGTCGGCGATCGACTCGTTGAAGTTGTACATGCCCATCACCACCCCGCCGTCCTCGGGCATCCGTACGACCTCGTGCTCGATCGGGTCGGAGCCGTCGGTGGGGGTATAGGTGATGGTGACCGTGCCGGGGCCGGGAACCTTGAAGTTGGTGGCCTTGTACTGGTCGCCGTGCGCGTGGCGGCCGACGATGATCGGCTTTGTCCAGCCGGGCACCAGCCGGGGGACGTTGGAGATCACGATCGGCTCGCGGAAGATCACGCCGCCGAGGATGTTGCGGATGGTGCCGTTGGGAGAGAGCCACATCTGCTTGAGGTCGAACTCCTCGACCCGTGCCTCGTCCGGGGTGATCGTGGCGCACTTGACGCCGACGCCGTGCTGCTTGATCGCGTTGGCGGCGTCGACCGTGACCTGATCGTCGCTCGCGTCGCGACTCTCGATACCGAGGTCGTAGTAGACAAGGTCGATGTCCAGGTAGGGGTGGATCAGGCGGTCCTTGATGAACTGCCAGATGATCCGTGTCATCTCATCGCCGTCGAGCTCGACGACCGGGTTCTGCACCGTGATCTTCGCCATGACCCCGAAGATATCGGGCGCCAACCCGTGGCCCGACGCCGGTTGCTAGCGTCGCGCGGCAGTGGGCGGCCGCGCCGCGGCCGCTGCCGTGAGTGTCGAAGGAGCCGTCTGTGAGCACACCCGTCAAGGTCGCCGTCACCGGTGCCGCCGGCCAGATCTGTTACAGCCTGCTGTTCCGCATCGCCAGCGGGGCGCTGTTCGGCCCGGCCACCCCGGTGCAGCTGCGGTTGCTGGAGATCACCCCCGCCCTGCCGGCGCTCGAGGGGGTCGTGATGGAGCTCGACGACTGCGCGTTCAGCACGCTGGCCGGTGTGGAGATCGGCGACGACGCCAACCGGGTCTTCGACGGCGTCAACGTCGCCCTGCTGGTGGGTGCCCGCCCCCGGGGCAAGGGCATGGAGCGCAGCGACCTGCTCGAGGCCAACGGAGCGATCTTCACCGCGCAGGGCAAGGCGTTGAACGACCACGCCGACGACGACGTACGCGTCACCGTGACCGGCAACCCGGCCAACACGAATGCGCTGATCGCGCTCAGCAACGCCCCCGACATCCCCGCCGAACGCTTCAGCGCTCTCACCCGGCTCGACCACAACCGGGCGCTGGCGCAGCTGGCGAACCGGACGGGCAGCGCCGTTGCCGACATCACGCACCTCACGATCTGGGGTAACCACTCGGCGACGCAGTATCCCGACCTGCTCCACGCCGAGGTGGGTGGGCGCAACGCCTACGAGCTGGTGGACGACCACGCGTGGGTGGAGGACGACTTCATCCCGACCGTGCAGAAGCGCGGTGCCGCGATCATCGATGCCCGTGGGGCATCGTCGGCAGCGTCGGCGGCCAACGCCACCATCGACCACGCGCGCACCTGGCTGTTCGGCACGCCCGAGGGCGACTGGACCTCGATGGCGGTGGCCAGCGACGGCTCGTACGACGTGCCGGAGGGGATCGTCTGCTCGTTCCCGGTGACGACCAGAGGGGGCGCCTGGAGCATCGTCTCGGGGCTGGAGATCGACGACTTCTCCCGCGGGCGGATCGACACCTCGGTGGCCGAGCTCGCCGACGAGCGCGCGGCGGTGCAGGCGCTGGGGCTGCTCGGCTGAGGCAGCGGGCGGGTCAGCCGGTGGGTGAAGTGCCGGCGGGTCGGCCAGCGGCTCACGGGCCCGGCTGGTCGGGGACGATCACCGCCAGCACCATGATCGCCACGCCGAGCGCCACCAGCACGACGACGTCGGAGCCGACCCGCCGGACGTGCAGCAACCCGGTATGCCGCTCCGGCAGCGCAGTGCGTGCCAGCGAGGTCAGCACGAGGGCCGCTCCGACGATGGCCAGCCCGACCCGCCACGGCCCCAGTGCGACGATCACGAGTCCGGCCGCCGAGGCCAGCAGCGTGACCGCGAGAACCGCGGTTCCGTACGGCCGGCCGCTGGGTCCGGGTTGGGACATCAAGCCGCCTGCTGCTCCGCGGCCTCGACCACATTGGTGAGCAGCAGCGCCCGCGTCATCGGGCCGACCCCGCCGGGGTTGGGCGACACCCACGCCGCCACCTCTCGCACGTCGTCGGCGACGTCACCAACGACGCCGTTCTCGGCCCGGCTCACGCCGACGTCGAGGACCGCGGCGCCGGGCTTGACCATCGCGGCGGTCACGATGCCGGGTACACCGGCCGCTGCCACCACGATGTCGGCGCGGCCCACCTCCGCGGCCAGATCGCTCGTGCCGGTGTGGCACAAGGTGACGGTGGCGTTCTCGCTGCGGCGGGTGAGCAGCAGGCCCAGCGAGCGCCCGACGGTGATGCCGCGGCCGATGACGGTCACGTTGGCGCCGGCGACCGGCACCCCGTTGCGGCGCAGCAGCTCGACGATGCCGCGAGGCGTACACGGCAGCGGGGCGGGCTTGCCCAGCACCAGCCAGCCGAGGTTGGTCGGGTGCAGCCCGTCGGCGTCCTTGGCGGGGTCGATGCGGGCGAGCACCGCGTTCTCGTCGCGGCCCTTGGGCAGGGGCAGCTGCACGATGTATCCGGTGCAGGCCGGGTCGGCGTTCAGGCGGTCCACCTCCTGCTCGATCTGCTGCTGGGTCGCGTCGGCGGGCAGGTCCACCCGGATCGACTCGATGCCGACCTGGGCGCAGTCACGGTGCTTGCCGGCGACGTACCAGCGGCTGCCGGGGTCGTCGCCCACCAGCACGGTTCCGAGGCCAGGGACGACACCGCGGGCGCGGAGGGCAGCGACCCGTTCGGTGAGGTCGGACTTGATAGCGGCTGCGGCCGCCTTGCCGTCGAGGGTCTGCGCGGTCACGGTCGCCGAGTCTGCCACCCACCCCCTCGAGTGGCGCAAGACGGACCGTCAACGCCGCGTTTCGCGTACGTCTCGCGCCACTCGAGGCCATGTGGGGAGCGGTTGGGGGCACGCGGGCTGTCCACAGGCGGGCGTCTGCACTCCACCGGACCCGTCGTCGGCGACCCAGACTCCCGTCATGCAGGCTCTGTCTCTGGCTCTGGCTCCAGCACCCGTCACCGCGACGCCGGCCCACCGGCAGCGGCGTAGCCGGCACTGGGAGTCGCCCGCTTACGGTTTGCACGTACCCACCGGCAGCGTGGCGGAGCTCCCCGCCCTTGCCCGCGCGCTGAGCGGCATCCTGCCCGGAACGGCAGCGTTCACCCACCTCACCGGTGCCGCCCTGCGGGGGTGGGCGCTGCCCGACCGGATGCACGCCGACGTACCCGTCATCGCCGACAACGGCTGTCCTGCCCCGCACCTGAACCGGCGGGGGGTCTACGTACGCCGGTGTCGAATGGGTGCGGCCGACGTCGAGGTCGTGGGCGGCATTCCGGTGGCGTCCGGACCGCAGATCCTTCGCGAGCTCGCCGAGGATCTGGCGTTGATCGACCTGGTGGTGGCGCTCGACTCCGCCCTGCACCTCGGCGACATCGACAGCCAGGCGCTCACCACGTTGGTGCGGCCCCGCCGACGAGGGGCGGCCAGGCTGTCGAGAGCGATCACGCTCGGCGACGGCCGCAGCGAGTCCGGGTGGGAGACGCTGCTCAGACTGGTCCACATGCTGTCCGGACTCACGGCGGTCGAGCCGCAGCGTCTGCTCACCGACCCCTGGGGTGCGCCGATGGCCAGGGCGGACCTGTGGCTCGTCGGCACCAACCGGCTGCACGAGTACGACGGCGCGGACCACCTGCTGCCCGGCCAACAGCGCAAGGACCGCGCGCGGGACAACGAGCTCTCCCGGTCCGGACACGAACGGCGCGGCTACACGCGGCCGGACATCACCGTGCACGCATGGCGGGTCGTACGGGACGCCGAGGATGCTTTCGGGTTGCCGCACGATCCGCGGCGGGTGCGCGGATGGCTGCGGGAGTTCCGGCTGTCCAGCTACTCCGCTGCCGGACAGCGGGCGTTCCGTGGCCGCCTGCTCCGATTTCGCCGCCCCGCCCCACCGCGGTCGGCTCGCCCCGCCCGAGTGGCGCAAGAGTGACCAGCGAGGCCGCGTTTCGCGTACGTCTTGCGCCACTCAACGGGGTGGGTGGCGGGCGGGGCGGGTGGCGGGCGACGGGCGGGTCAGTGGGTGAAGTGCCGGACCCCGGTGAGGTACATCGTGGTGCCGGCGCTCCGGGCGGCGTCGACCACCTCATCGTCACGCACCGACCCTCCGGGCTGCGCCACGGCCCGCACACCCGCGTCGAGGAGCACCTGCAGCCCGTCGGTGAAGGGGAAGAAGGCATCCGAGGCGGCCACCGACCCGGACGCACGATCACCGGCGCGCGCGACCGCCAGCCGGGCGGCGTCGACCCGGTTGACCTGGCCCATGCCGACGCCGACGGTGCCTCCGCCGTCGGCCAGCACGATGGCGTTGGACCTGACCGCCCGGCAGGCCCGCCAGGCGAACTCGAGGTCGGCGAGCCCGCCCTCGTCCAGCGGCTCACCCGCGGCCAACCGCCAGCCACCGGGGCGGTCGCCGTCCTCCGTCACGGCGTCGGCCGACTGCAGCAACATCCCGCCGCTGATCGCGCGGGTGTCCAGCCCGCGACCCCACGACGGCAGCAGCAGCACCCGGACGTTCTGCCTGCGGGTCAGCACCTCGAGGGCGCCGTCGTCGTACGCCGGCGCCACCACCACCTCGGTGAACACCTCGGCCACCTGCTCGGCCATGGCGACCGAGCAGGACCGGTTGACCGCGATCACGCCGCCGAAGGCCGACACGGGGTCGCAGGCGTGCGCCCGCCGGTGTGCCTCGGCGACGTCGCCGCCCACGGCGATGCCGCACGGGTTGGCGTGCTTGACGATCGCCACCGCGGGCGCTTCGAAGTCGTACGCGGCACGCAGCGCCGCCTCGGCGTCCACGTAGTTGTTGAACGACATCTGTTTGCCGTGCAGCTGCTCGACCTGGGCAAGCCCGGCCTGCGGCAGGTGACCCGACTCGTACAGCGCCGCGCGCTGGTGCGGGTTCTCGCCGTAGCGCAGCACGTCGGCCCGCTGCCAGGTGGCGCCGATCCATGCCGGCCAACCGGTCCCGTCGCTGCTGTCGGTGAGCACGTTGCCCATCCACGAGGCCACCTGCACGTCGTACGTCGCGGTGTGCACGAACGCGTCGGCGGCCAGCCGCCGGCGGGCGGGCAGGTCGAAGCCACCGGAGCGTACGGCAGCGAGCACCTGGTCGTAGCGCGCCGGCGACACCACGACGGCGACGCTGGGGTGGTTCTTGGCCGCGGCGCGGACCATGGCCGGTCCCCCGATGTCGATCTGCTCGACGCACTCGTCAGCGCTCGCGCCGCCAGCGACGGTCTGCGCGAACGGGTAGAGGTTGCTCACCACCAGGTCGAAGGCGGCGATGCCGAGCTCGGCCAGCTGGGCACGGTGCGACTCGAGCCGGCGGTCGGCGAGGATGCCGGCATGCACCCGCGGGTGCAGGGTCTTGACCCGGCCGTCCAGGCACTCGGGGAAGCCGGTGAGGTCCT
>JBBSMN010000189.1:0-5641 GCA_038233135.1 Propionibacteriales bacterium | reverse complement strand
TCGGCGTTGCAGCCCTTTTGCCCGTCGCTCGACGTCGCGCTGATCTTGTAGCTGACGGTGGTGGAGCCGCCGGCGGTGATGGTGTCGTTGCCACCCACCACGACGTCGTTCTGGACGTTGTCGGCGGCGGCGATGCCGCCCGTGCCGAGGACGAGAGCGGGCACAGCCGCTACAGCTGTCGCCATCTTGAGAAACCGCATGAGTGGGATCCTTCACTGATGAGCGGCACCCCCAGTTGAGCACCTGAGGCGACAGTAAGCAGTCGCGAGCGGCTCCGGTGACCGTTTGCCGTTCGGATCGCTAAACACCGGTCCACTGCGCGTTCAAAGGCCTAAACGCGCTGCTCAGAGCCGGTGCAGACGGGGTCGTTGACCCGTCCGGTCGGGGTCACGCCCGCAGCCGTAACCCCCTCGGGGTGGCGTGGAACCCGGCGCGCTCCAGGGCGACGCCCAGCGCCGTGCCGTGCACCTGCTCCCCGTCGGCGCGCTCGACGGTGATCTTGCCGAGTGAGCCGTAGCGCACCGCGACGACCAGCGCATCGACGGCTGGGCGCAGCGTCTCGTCGCCCTCGCTGAAGGTCAGCAGGGTCCGACCGCCGCGCTCGACGTAGAGCACCAGGGCACCGTCGACCAGGACCACCACGGCGCCGGCCTTGCGGCCGGGCCTGTGCCCTGCACCGGGGCCGGTCTCCGCCTGGCTCCGGTCGGGCCATGGGAGGGCCGCACCGTACGGGTTGGCCGGGTCGGTGGCGGCCAGCGTGAGCGCCCGTCGCGGTGCGGCGAGCTGCTCGCTGGCCTCGCCCGCCTCGGCGCGCAGCCGGTCCACCGCGCCCGCCCCGGCGAACTGGGCGGCGCCCAGTGAGCCGACGAAGTAGCCGCGGCGGCAGCGGCCGGCGTCCTCAAAGGCGGACAGCACCTTGTAGACCCCGGCGAAGCCGCCGTCGATGCGCTCGCTGACCACCGCCCCTCGGGTCAACACCCCGTGCCGCTCGAGCAGCAGCTCGGCGGCCGCATGCGTGCGCAGCGTTCGGTCGTTGTCCCGGTCGGGCAGCAGTGACCAGCGACCTGCCGCCGTCGGCGGGCCGGACCGCGACGGCAGCGACGCACGCCCCATCCGGCCCGCCCGGCCAACTCTGCCTCGCTGTCCGCCCGGCGTGGGGTAGCGGGCGCGCGGCGCGCTGCGGCGCGTGCGATGCGCACCCCTGCTGCCGCTGGTCAGCGTCCGCAGCGGCGCAAGCGTGTCGTTGCTGATGTGCCCGGACCAGACCAGCTCCCACAAGGCGGTGTGCACGGCATCGTCGTCGGTGGCGCCGACCACCTGCGAAAGCTGGCGGAAGAAGTACGCCCCGCCGCCTGCGAGGGCCTCGACAATGCGGGTCGGCAGCTCGCTGAGCTCAACCAGCGGCGTCGGGTCCGGCAGCGTGAGCGTCGCGGTGTCCGACAGGTGCAGACCCACCCAGCCGCCGGCACCGGGCAGGCCACCGGCGCCCGCCCAGATCACCTCGCCGGCGGCGGTCAGCTCGTCGAGCATCGCCGGCTGATAGTCGGCGACCCGTGCCCGCAGCACCAGCGATTCCCATGCCGACGCGGGCACTGCGCAGCCAGCCAGCTGCTCGACGACGGTCAGCACGCCGCCGGCGCCCCGCAGCCGACCGCCGACGTGTTGCCAGGTCGGCAGGAAGCGGCCCAACGTCGCCGGCTCGACCGGCTCGACCTCGGCACGCAGCGCGGCCAGCGACCGCCGCCGCAACCGTCGCAAGACCTCGCTGCCGCACCACTCGCTGCCCCGCCCACCCGGACGGAACTCGCCCTCGACCACCCGCCCCGCCGAGGCCAGTCGCCTCAGCGAGTCCACCACGACGGCGCGGCCGAGCCGCCACCGACCGGCCACCTCATCGGCGGTGAACGGACCGTGGCAACGGGCGTAGCGCGAGACCAGGTCGCCGAGGGGGTCGTCCACCGGCTCGCTGAAAGCCCCAGGTCCAGGCAGTCCCGGTGGCACCGGCACACCGAGGGCGTCCCGCAGCCTGGCAACGTCCTCGACCACCGCCCACCAAGGCTGCCCGCCGATCACCACCTCGACTGCCCGCCGAGCCGAGCGCAGGCCGGACAACCAGTCGTTGACCGGCCCCCCCGGCCGGGTGCGCTCGGCCACCTCGGCAGCGGTCAGTGGTCCAATCAGGCGGAGCAGGTCGACAACACCCTCGGCGTCTCGGGCCTGCCGCTGCCCCGTGCGGCGTTGCAGCTCGGCTTCGAGGTCGGTGACCACCGACTCGTCGAGCAGGTCGCGAAGCTCGGCGCGACCGAGCAGCTCGGCCAGCAGCGTGGAGTCCAACGACAGGGCGGCTGCGCGTCGCTCGGCCAGGGGGCTGTCGCCCTCGTACAAGAAGGCCGCAACGTAGCCGAACATCAGCGACCGGGCGAACGGCGACGGTGTCACCGTGTCGACCTGGAGGACCCGCACCGAGCGGGCCTCGACACGTCGCAGCAGCTCGGTCAGGGCTGGAACGTCGTAGACGTCTTGCAGCACCTCGCGGACGGTCTCGAGCACGATCGGAAAGCTGGGATAGCGCCGGGCGACCTCGAGCAGCTGCGCGGAGCGCTGCCGTTGCTGCCACAGCGGGCTGCGGCGGCCCGGGTCGCGGCGGGGCAGCAGCAGCGCCCGCGCCGCGCACTCGCGGAACCGGGCCGCGAACAGCGCGGACCCGCCCACCTCGGTGGTGACGAGCTGGTCGATGTCGTCGGGCTCGAGCATGAAAAGCTCCGCGCCAGGTGGGTCGGCGTCGGTGTCCGGGACCCGGACGACGATGCCGTCGTCGCTGGCCATCGCCTGCCCGTCGACGTCCAGTCGCTCGCGCAGCCGAGCCCCGATCGCCAACGCCCACGGTGCATGCACCGGCAGGCCGTACGGCGAGTGCAGCACCACCCGCCAGTCGCCGAGCTCGTCGCGGAAGCGCTCGACCAGCAGCGCCCGGTCGTGCGGCACGTGACCGGTCGCGTCCCGCTGCTCGCCCAGGAACCCCATCAGGTTGCTGGCCGCCCAGTCGTCCAGACCGGCGCGTTGGCAGCGTTCCAGGGCCGTCTCGGGTGCGGCGCCGGACAGCTCACGGACGAAGGCCCCCAGCGCCGCCCCCAGCTCGGCGGGTCTGCCTTGGGCGTCGCCCTTCCAGAACGGCAGGCGTCCCGGCTGCCCGGGTGCAGGTGAGACCAGCACCCGGTCGTGCGTGATGTCCTCGATCCGCCAGCTGGTGGCACCGAGGGCGAACACGTCGCCGACTCGCGACTCGTAGACCATCTCCTCATCGAGCTCACCGACTCGCCTGGCGGCGCCCTCGGCACCGACCAGGAAGACCCCGTACAGGCCCCGGTCGGGGATGGTGCCCCCCGAGGTCACCGCCAGCCGCTGGGCACCGGGGCGGCCACTCAGCGAGCCGGCAACCCGGTCCCACACGATGCGGGGCCGCAGCTCGGCAAACTCCTCCGACGGGTAGCGCCCGGCCAGCAGGTCGAGGCTGGCCTCGAACGCGGAGCGCGGCAGCGTGGCGAACGGGGCGGCGCGCCGAACGGTCGCAAACACGTCGTCGACCTGGAGGTCGTCGATCGACACCATGGCCACCACCTGCTGGGCGAGTACATCGAGCGGGTTCTGCGGGACGGCGAGCGACTCAATCTGACCGGCACGCATTCGTTCGACGGTCACCGCTGCCTGCACGAGGTCTTGCCGGTGCTTGGGAAACACCACCCCGCGCGACACCTCACCGACCTGGTGGCCGGCCCGGCCCACCCGTTGCAGCCCGCTGCCCACCGACGGTGGGGCCTCCACCTGGACGACCAGGTCAACCGCCCCCATGTCGATGCCGAGCTCGAGGCTGCTGGTGGCCACCACGCAGGGCAGCCGGCCGGACTTGAGGTCGTCCTCGATCAGTGCCCGCTGCTCCTTGCTCACCGAGCCGTGGTGCGCTCGCGCCAGCAGCTGGCCGGTCCCGGGCGACTGGCCGCTTTGGCCCATCACCTCGGCCGGGGGTCGGGCGGGCTGCTCGTCTGCGGATCGCTGGCTCTCGTGTGCATCCGCGTCGTCGGCGCGGTCGGCGGCGATCTCGTTCAGCCGGGCGGTCAGCCGCTCGGCCAACCGTCGCGAGTTCGCGAACACGATCGTCGACCGGTGTTGGCCGATCAGGTCGGCGATCCGCTCCTCGACGTGCGGCCAGATCGATGTGGACGGCGCTTGACCCGGCTCGTCGGGCCCCTTACCGCCGCCGGGTCTACCGGTGCTGCCGAGGTCGCTCATGTCCTCGACCGGCACCACAACACCCAGGTCGAACCGCTTCTCGCTCGGGGGTTGCACCACCCTGCAGCGGGCCGCGCCGCCGAGCCACCGGCCCACCTCGTCGGTCGGCCGGACGGTGGCCGACAGACCGATGCGCTGCGCGGGGGAGTCGAGCAACGCGTCCAGCCGCTCCAGCGACAGTGCCAGATGGGCTCCGCGTTTGGAGCCCGCGACGGCATGCACCTCGTCGATGACCACCGTCTGTACGCCGCGCAGCGACTCGCGCGCCTGTGAGGTCAGGACCAAGAAGAGCGACTCCGGCGTGGTGATGAGCACGTCTGGCGGGCGGGCGGCCAACCGGCGCCGTTCGTCCGGCGGGGTGTCCCCGGTGCGGATCCCGACCCGGACATCCGGGGCGGGCAGACCCAGCCCTGAGGCAGCCTGACGGATCCCAGCGAGGGGGGCCCGCAGGTTGCGCTCGACGTCGACCGCCAGCGCCTTCAACGGGGAGACGTACAGCACCCTGCAGCGTCGCTTCAGGTCGCGCTCGACCGGTTGCCCGGCGAGCCGGTCGAGCGCCCACAGGAAGGCCGCCAGCGTCTTTCCCGAGCCGGTCGGAGCCACGACCAGGGTGTGCTCACCGGACGAGATCGCATCCCACGCGCCGACCTGTGCGGGGGTGGGTGCGGCGAAAGCTCCGGTGAACCAGCCCCGGGTCAACGAGGAGAACCGGGCCAGCACCTGCTCGGCGTCGGGGGTGCCTGCTGGTTGCTGGGACCGGGACCTACTCACGATGACGATTCTGGCCGACAGCGCCGACAATCGCCCGCGGCGGGGATCCTGGTCAGCGCAGGTTGACCCGCACCGGGGACCAGCTGCGCCCGTCGTCTGGGGTGCGCAGCAGCCGCCCGCGGAACGTTGCCACCCAGCACTTGTCCGTCGCGCGGACGGTGTAGTCGTCGCCAACGAGGTCCAGTCCGCGCGCCCCGGCACCAAGATCGGTCGTCCGACCGTCTGCGTCCACCCGGAAGACGCGCTTGCCCGCTGCCGCCACTGCCGTTCCGTCCCCCCACGCCCCGAGCCCGGCGTCAGTTGCGCCGGGGAGACGGGTGGTCGACCAGCTCGGGCTGTCCAGTCCATCACTCACATCAGCCACGAACAGGGTGCTGCCGGTGTCGCTGAAGCACAGGCACCACAGGGTGGTGCCATCCGTTGCTACCGAAGGAGCGCGGCTCTTGCACGGCGCAGACACCCGCTGCCAGTCCGAGTCTGTCGTCCGGGCCACGAGTCCCACGACATCGGGGGAGTCATCGGCGGTGACAGTGGCGCCGACGCTGTCGGGGGGGGGCCCGCGCCCCCCGCCGGCGGCCCCCGC
>JBBSMN010000188.1:0-5654 GCA_038233135.1 Propionibacteriales bacterium | reverse complement strand
AGTAGCCCTCTCGCTTGCGGTCTTCCATGGCGGCCTCGCTGAACCGGTCGTCGCCCCGGGTGGCTCCGCGCTCGGTCACGGTGGCGATCGAGATCTCGTCGATGATCTCGGGGATCGTGCCGGCCGGCGACTCCACACAGCCGGTCAGCGTCAGGTCGCCCACCGTGCGGAAGCGGACGGTGCGCTCCTCGACCGTCTCGCCCGCCCTGCACGGGTTGAACTCGCTCTCGGTGAGCAGCATCCCGTCGCGGGAGAAGACCCGGCGCTGGTGGGAGAAGTAGATGTCCGGGATCTCGATGTTCTCCTGGCCCAGGTAGTGCCAGATGTCGAGCTCGGTCCAGTTCGACAGCGGGAAGACCCGCATGTGCTCGCCGGCCCGGATGCGCCCGTTGTAGAGGTCCCACAGCTCGGGGCGCTGCATCTTCGGGTCCCACTGGCCGAACTCGTCGCGGTGCGAGTAGACCCGCTCCTTGGCCCGCGCCTTCTCCTCGTCGCGCCGGCCGCCACCGAAGGCGGCGGTGAAGCCCTCCTCCTCGATGGCGTTCAGCAGGGTGCCGATCTGCAACCGGTTGCGGCTGGTCTTGCCGTCGTCGACCACGATTTTGTCGGCGATGGCCTGCTCGACGCTGGCCACGATCATCCGTACGCCCAGCCGGTTGACCCAGTTGTCTCTGGTGGACAGCACCTCGGGGAAGTCGTAGCCGGTGTCTACCTGCAACACCGGGAACGGGATCTTGGCCGGGTAGAACGCCTTCTCCGCCAGCCGCAGCATCACGATGGAGTCCTTGCCACCGGAGAACATCAGCACCGGCTTCTCGAACTCCGCCGCGACCTCGCGGAAGATGTGGATCGACTCTGCCTCCAGCTCGTCCAGCTGGCTCAGCCGGTAGTCGGCGTGCGCCGGCGGCGCTGGCGGCGAGGCGTGCCCGCCCTCCGGGGCGACCGTCAGGTCAGTCATAGGCGATGCGGCTCCTTAGTCGATCGAACGACCCGTCATGGTAGCGGCGCGAGGCGCGCGCGTGCGCCTCGCCGTACCGCAGGGGTAGGGTCCCCTGTGCCGGTACGCGGGTCGTGCCCGCAGCCGAGTCGCCACCCCGACCGCAAACGTTACGCACGTCACAGGTCACCCGTCGGCGTACGGAGCACGCGGGGATCCACCGAACGGACCGATGTGCGTACCAGGCTGGTGTCCTGGTGGCCGTACGGTGCGCCGCGCACCGGCAGGCTCCGTACCATGCGACAGGTGCACATCGGACGCCGCCTCGCCCGGCCGCTTGCGCGCACCAGCCTGCTGGTGCGCTACGGCGTCATCAGTGGCCTGCTTGTGCTGTGCCTCGCGCTCGCGCTCGGCTACGTCTTGAGGTCGACGGTGTACGACCGGGCGCTGGCGCAGAGCGAGCAGACCGCGGCCAACATCGCCCAGCTGGCCGTGGGTCCGCTGCTCCAGCGCGACGACTTCGACCAGGGCGCCATCGCGCCCGAGCGCCGCGAGCGGCTGACCGGGGCGATGGAGACGCTGGTGGCCCACCGAACCGTCGTCCGGGTGAAGATCTTCGACCGCACGGGCACCGTGCTGTTCGCCGACGACCCCGACCTGATCGGCCGGCGGTTCCCCGCGGACCCCGACCTGCAGGCGGCACTCGGCGGCCGGCGATCCAGCGACCTGGACGAACCAGACTCGGCGGAGAACGCGTCCGAGGCCTCGCTCGGTGGTCGGCTGCTCGAGGTCTACGTCCCCATCCGCAAGTCCACGGCCGCGGGTGCCGACCGCGACGTCGTCGGTGCCTTCGAGATCTACCTGCCGTACGAGCCGGTGGCCAGCAGCGCCGAGGCGGACGCCCGGGGGTTGCTGCTGTGGCTGGCCGGCGGGCTGGTCGTCTTGTGGGCCGTCCTTTTCCAGCTTGTCGCCGCTGCGTCGCGCCGGTTGCGCGAGTACGCCCGCGAGCAGGCCCAGCGGGCGCAGCACGACGCGCTCACCGGGCTGCCCAACCGCGTCCTGCTCGCCGACCGGGCCAACCAGGCGCTGCTGGTGTCGCGGCGCAGTGGCACCAGCACCGCGTTGCTGATCGCCGACCTGGACCGGCTGAAGGAGGTCAACGACACCCTGGGGCACCACTTCGGCGACCTGCTGATCTCCGCGGTCGGTGCCCGGCTGCGAGGTGAGCTGCGCGAGACCGACACGGTCGCCCGCATAGGTGGCGATGAGTTCGCCGTGCTGCTGCCCGAGGTGATCGGCGTGGACGCCGCGCTGGAGGTCGCCGACCGGCTGGTGGCGGCCATGCGTACCCCGTTCGACATCGACGGCGTGACCTTGGAGATGGGCGCGACCCTCGGCCTGGCGAGCTACCCCGAACACGGGCGGGACGTCGTCCGGTTGCTGCAGTGTGCCGACGTTGCGATGTACGCCGCCAAGAACGACCGCCGCGCCGTACGCGTCTACGACCGGAACATGGACGCGTTCACACCGGACCGGCTGGCCCTGTTCGGCGAGCTGCGCCGCGCCATCGAGAACGACGAGCTGTCCGTGCACTACCAACCGCAGGTCGACATCAACAGTGGGCAGGTGACCGGTGTCGAAGGGCTGGTGCGCTGGCAGCACACCGTCCATGGGCTGCTGCCACCCGACGACTTCATCCCGTTGGCCGAGCACACCGGCTTGATCCGGCCGCTTACCTGGTCGGTGCTGCGGATGGCGGTGCGTGCGTGTCAGCGATGGCGTGCGGCAGGACTCGACCTGACGGTGGCGGTCAACCTGTCGGTGCGCAGCCTGCTCGACGAGGACCTGGTCGCCCAGCTCGACCGCCTGCTCGCCGACGCTGGCCTGCCCGCCTCCGCGCTCGAACTCGAGATCACCGAGACGACCGTGATGGCAGACCCCGAGCACAGCCTGGCCGTGCTGGCCGACCTGCGGGGCCTCGGCGTGCGGCTGTCGATCGACGACTACGGAACCGGTCAGGCCTCGCTGGCATACCTCAACCGCCTGCCGGTCGACACACTTAAGATCGACCGGTCGTTCGTCATCGCCATGCTCGGCAGCAGCAACGACGCGGCCATCGTGCGCTCGACCATCGAGCTATCCCGCAGCCTCGGGCTCGGGGTCGTAGCCGAGGGCGTCGAGACCGAGCAGACCTGGCAGCGGCTGCGCGAGCTCGGCTGTGACGCCGCCCAGGGCAACTGGCTGGCAGGCCCGGCCCCGGCGGACAGCCTGCCGGACCTCGTCCGGCGGTTGGAGCGACGCCTCGGCGCTGCGCCTGCCCGCGCTTGAGCCGCTGCCGACCTGAGCCGGGCCACCTGCCGGGCCACCCGCCGGCCCAGGCCCGGGTTGCCGAGCCCATCCGCCGAGATGCCGCGGATCGCACGTTGCGGACGGCCTCAACATGCAGATGGCGGCATCTCGGGGTACGAAATGCGCGGACGGGCGCAAGAAGGGGCCGGTCAGTGTGGGGACTGGTCGGCCTCGGCCTGGTCGACGGGCCCGGGCCCGGGCGGCTGCCGCTCGAGGTCGGCGACGGTCGGGGTGCCGAACATCGGCATCCCCTGGCCGCGGCGCAGCAGACCCCAGACCACCGGCAGCACGATCAGCATGAGCAGCCCGGCGCCGGCGATGAGCAGCGGGTATGTCTCGTCCTCGCCGGCGCCGAGCGGAGCCCAACCGGACTTGTCCAGCAGCGCCAGCCCGGACATCGTCAGCACGATCACGATGCCGCGCCGGATCACCGACGCGGGCACCCTCGGGGCGATCTTGGAGCCGATGATGGTGCCCGGCACCGAGCCGATGACCAGCGGCAGCAACAGGCCCCAGTCAAGGCCGTGGGCGTAGATGTTGGCCAGCGCCGCCGCGAGCACCAGCGGCACGGCCTGGACGAGGTCGGTGCCGACGAGCTTCACCGCCGACAGCGTGGGATAGAGCATCAGCAAGGCGATCATGATGACCGACCCCGAGCCCACCGAGGTGACGCCGACGAGCGCGCCGCCAACCGCACCCACCGCGATGGTCGGCAGCGGGCGCACGACGGGCTCGCCGCCGCCGGGCTCGCCCGCCCGCACCCGGCGCAGCTGGATGTACAGCCGCACCGCGTACGTCGAGGCAGCCAGCAGCAAGGCGAAGCCGATCGCCATCTTGAGGGTGTCGTCCAGCGCGGCCGGGTCGACGAACGCGCTCAGCAGGAACGGTCCGAGGAACGCAAACGGCACCGAGCCGAGGATCAGCCAGCCCGCGAGCTTGATGTCCGGCGAGCCCTCGCGCCAGTGCACCGCGGCCCCGCCGGTCTTGTAGACCGCGGCAGCGGTCAGGTCGGCGGTGACGACGGTGGCCGCGTCGCCGACGCCGAGGAAGATCAGGGCAGGTGTCATCAGGGCGCCGCCGCCCATGCCGGTGATGCCGACCACCACGCCGACCAGGAACGCGGCGGTGACGACCTTGAGATCGATCCCACCGACGACGAACACGTCGGCAGCAGTCAGCATGCTGGTGAGGATCATGATTCTCCGGGGATGCGGGTGGCGGTTGGTGCCTGCGCCGTGAAAGACGACTGAATCAGTAAACCATGCCAACTATGACCGGACGTGTCGAACGCGCGTGCCGACCGGGCGTCAGACCAGCCAGCCCTCCGTCTGCAGGGCCGTAAGCACCTCATCGACGCAGCCGTCCAGGTCGCGGCCAGTGGTGTCGATGCGCACGGTGGCGTCGGTGGGCTCCTCGTAGGGCGACGAGATGCCGGTGAATTCGGGGATCTCGCCGCGCCGTGCCTTGGCGTACAAGCCTTTGCGGTCACGCCGCTCACACTCGACGAGTGGGGTGGCCACGTGCACGAGCACGAACCCGCCGCCGGCCTCGGCGGCCATCTGCCGCACCTGCTGGCGGGTGCTGTCGAACGGGGCGATCGGCGAGCAGATGGCGACCCCGTGGTGCCGGGAGATCTCGGCGCCGACCCAGCCGATGCGGGCGATGTTGGTCTCGCGGTCGGCCCGGCCGAAGCCGAGACCTTTGGAGAGGTGGTGGCGTACGACGTCACCGTCGAGGCTCGTCACGGTGCGGTCGCCACGCTCCAGCAGCCGGTCGACCAACGCCCGCGCGATGGTCGACTTGCCCGAGCCGGACAGGCCGGTGAAGAACACCACCAGCCCGCGCCGGTGCCGCGGTGGCCGGTCCTGGTCGACCACTGCCTGTACCGCCGGCGGCAGCTCGCCGCCGAGCTGCGGATGGTGCACGTCGGCCGTCGACCAGCGGCCCACCACATGGTCGCGCAGGGCACGGTCGGCGTCGGTGTCCGGACCGCTCGGATCGCGGCGGGCAACCGGCGCGGCGACCACCTCAGCGTCGAGGATCAGCGGTGCGGCGGCCAGCGTCGCCCGGATCAGCCCCGGTCCCGAGACGCCCTCAGGGGTGCCGCTGCCGACGCACGCGACCAGCAGCGGCCGTCGGCCGCTCTCGGCGGCCAGCCGCACGATGTCGTCGACGGCGGCCCTGCTCAGCGGCGCGGTCACGGCGACCGCGAGGGTGTCGCCGCCGTCCCCGTCCGGCCGGCGGTAGCAGCGGCGGAACGGACCGAACTCGTGGTGGCCCAGGGGCTCGACCCCGCCGACCACACCCGTACGCCCGTCCGGCATCGGATAGGTGCCGTCGATGTGCACGCGGGCCAGCGGCACGCCCT
>JBBSMN010000187.1:0-5785 GCA_038233135.1 Propionibacteriales bacterium | reverse complement strand
GCGGGGTTTGCGGTAGGCCCCGGTGAAGAAGACCCGCAGCATGTGCACGAGCATCGCGGCGAGGAACAGCGTCGCCGCCCAGTGGTGGATCTGGCGCATGAGGAGCCCGCCGCGGACGTCGAACGACAGGTCGAGCGTCGAGGCGTACGCGGTGGACATCTCGATGCCGCGCCACGGGGCGTACGAGCCCTCGTACTGGAGCTCGGTCATGCTCGGGTCGTACCAGAACGACAGGAACACACCGGACAACAGCAGCACGACGAAGCTGTAGAGCGCGATCTCGCCGAGCATGAACGACCAGTGGTCGGGGAACACCTTTCGCATCTGCTTCTTGGCCAGCGCGGCCAGACCGACCCGGTCGTCGAGCCACCGGGTGGGGGCGGCCAGCGGGCCGTACGACGTGGTGCTGGTGCCGTTCGACGAGCCCTCGGTCTCGATGCGCGTGCTCATCGTTCTCCAGCCTGGGTCGTGTGTTCCGGACTGACTCCAGAATACGCCCACATGATCGATCCGTCAGTCCTGGTACATCTCGGGATAGCTCGGGCCGACCACTTCGGTGAAGTCGCCCATGGCGATCAGGTAGCCCTCGTCGTCGAGACCGAGCTCGAGCTGGGGAACCTCACGCTTGGCGGGCCCGAAGACGACCTTGCCGCCGTCGGCGAGGTCGAACGTGGACTGGTGGCAGGGGCAGATGAGGTTCTTGGTCTGTTGCTCCCACAGTGAGATCGGGCACCCCAAGTGCGGGCAGATCTTGCTGAAGCACAAGACGCCCTCGACCCCTTTCGCCGCGCTCGCGGAGTTCTTGATCTGGTCGGGCTGGATCCGCACGACGACGACCGAGGCCTTGGCCTTCGCGTTGAGCAGCTCGGTCCCCTCGTACAGCGGCTCGCCGTCCTCGGTCTCGTAGAACACGCCGGGTTGGCCGTTGATCAGCTGGTTGAACTCGATCTCGTTGAGGCGCAACGGCTCCCCGGTGACGTCGTTGACGACGCGCACCCCCTTGGCCCAGACGGTCCTCTTCGGGGCGTCGCCGGGCAGCGGACCGAGGTCGGCCAAGAGGACGACGGCGGGAAGTCCAAGCACCCCCAGCGAGGTCAGCAGGGTGCCGCGGATCATGGACCGGCGGCCGAAACCGGACTCCTCGGCGCCCTGCTCGAACTGGGCCAGCGCCTCGACCCGGTCCTCCTCCGACGATGCGGAGCCGTGCCGCATCTCGACGATCTCGTGGTCGTCCATCAGGGTCTTGGCCCACTGGATGGCGCCGACCCCGATCAGCATCAGGGCGAGACCGAGGCTTGTCCCCAGTGCCAGGTTGAGTGCGCTGGTCCCGGCGAACACCGCGTCGCGGGGGATGGCGAAGTAGGCGACGCAGAATGACAGCGTCAGCAGCGCGGAGACGGCGAACAACAGCGAGATCTGTCGCTCGGCACGCCGCTCGGCCGACGGGTCGACGTCGGTGGGCCGGGGCTGGTGCTCCCCGAGGCCGGGGTCGGGCACGGGGTCCCCCGCCCCCCGCTCGACGGGCTGCGCGGCGTGGTCGGGTCTGGCCGGCAGGTTGGGGTGGTTGTCGCCAGCGGGGTGGCTGCCGTCTGGGCTCATTGCTCCTTGGTCCTCACCGCTTGCCGGGTGATCCACACCGCGAACCCGACGAGGCCGCCGATGCCGACGACCCAGCCGGCCAGTCCCTCGCCGACCGGCCCGACGCCGCCGAGGTCGAACCCGCCGCTGGCGGGCTCGGTCTGCACGGCGCGCAGGGAGGCGTAGATGTTGCGCTTGTCCTCGGGCGAGATCACGTCGTCACTGAAGACCGGCATCTGCTGCGGGCCGGTGATCATGGCCTCGGCGAAGTTCCGGCCCTCGACGCCCTCGAGCGTCGGCGCGTACCGGCCGCCGCCCAGCGCGCCACCGATCCCGGAGGCGTTGTGGCACGCCGAGCAGTTGGCGAGGTAGAGCTCGCGGCCGCGGGTGATGTCCTCGTCGCTGAGCCCGGACAGGTCGTAGTACTTCGGCCCGGGGATGGCCGGGCCGGGGCCGAACTCCGCCCCGACGAACGACGCCATCGCCTCGGTCTCCGCGTCGTCGTAGAACGGCTCCTTGCGGGGCACCTGCTGGCTGCTCTGCGCCATCGGCATCCGCCCGGTGCGGACCTGGAAGTCGACCGCCGCAGCCCCGACACCGATCAGCGACGGGCCGTACTGGCCGCCCTTGGTCTGCAAGATGCCCTCACCGTTTTGACCGTGGCACGAGGCGCAGCCGATGAGGTAGAGCTCGCGGCCCTCGGCGACGAGGTCGGCGTCGGAGCCGACGCCGTCGGCCTCGGCTGCCCGCGGCGCCAGTGCGGCGTACAGACCGCCGACGGTGACAAGACCCAGCAGCAGGACGAGCACCCCTGCCAGCGGGTGCCGCCGGTGGGTCGACAGTCGTCGCACGGCCGGTGCTCCTCCTCGGGGTGTCACTGGATCAGGTAGATCGTCGCGAACAGCGCGATCCACACGATGTCGACGAAGTGCCAGTAGTAAGACACCACGATCGCGCTGACCGCCTGCTCGTGGGTGAAGCGCCGTGTGATCAGGGTGCGCCCGATCACCAGCAGGAACGCGATCAGCCCGCCGATGACGTGGATGCCGTGGAAGCCGGTGGTCAGGTAGAACACCGAGCCGTACGACGAGGTGGCGATGGTGACGTTCTCCCGGACCAGCTCGGCATACTCCAGCGTCTGGCCGGCGACGAACACCGCACCCATGACGTAGGTCAGCACGAACCACTCGCGCATCCCCCAGCCGGACCACTTGAGCACCCCGCCGGTGCGACCGACCCGGCCGCCCTCCGCGGCGAACACCCCGAGCTGGCAGGTGATCGAGCTGAGCACCAGGATCGTGGTGTTGGCGAAGGCGTACGGCACGTTCAGCAGCGCGGTCTCCTGGTCCCACAGGCCGCCCGTGACGTTGCGGATGGTGAAGTATGCCGCGAACAGGGCGGCGAAGAACATCAGCTCGCTGGACAGCCACACGATGGTGCCGACGCTGACCATGCTCGGACGGTTGTACTGCCCGTGCAGTCTCGAGGTCGGGACCGCCGCCGTCGTCGTCACGGGATCATTATGGGGGCCGCGCCACCTCCGGGGCATCCCGACCCCCGCAACACTCGGCCTAGGCTGGCGGCGTGTCCCATCCCGCGTCCGTGCTCGCGCACGGCGACCCGTCGCAGGTGCCGCCGATCGGCCTCCAAGCCCTGCTCACCGAGTGGCGGTTCGAGCTCGTGCCGCTGCTGGTGCTGGTCACGGTCGTGCTGGCTTATGCCCTGCCGGCGCGGGCACTGCGACGTCGCGGTGACCGGTGGCCGCTGACCCGTTCGGTGGCCTTCCTGCTGGGCGGGTGCGGCACCATCGCGGTGGCGCTGCTGTCCCCGCTGGCGGCCTACGACACCACCCTGCTGAGCGTCCACATGGTCCAGCACATGCTGCTCACGATGGTCGCGCCGGTGTTCTTGGCACTCGGTGCCCCGGTGACGCTGTGGCTGCGCACGTTGCCGCCGGGGCCGCGGGGGTTGCTGTTGGCGTGGGTGCACAGCACGCCGGTCCGGGTGCTGAGCTTTCCCCCGGTTGCCTTCGGCATCTTCGTCATCAGCCCGTGGGCGCTGTACTTCTCCGGCTGGTACGAGGCCAGCCTGCAGTCCGCCGCCCTGCACGACCTCACCCACGCCCACTTCCTGCTCGCAGGATCGCTGTTCTTCTGGCCGCTGGTCGGGCTCGACCCGGTGCCCGGCCGCGTCCCGTACGGCTTCCGGCTGCTGACGACGTTCGTGTCCTTGCCGTTCCACGCCTTTCTCGGCATCACGGTCATGGGGGCGACGACGCTGATCGCCGGCGACTACTACCTCGCGCTCGGCCGGGACTGGCCGCCAGGCGTCGTTGCCGACCAGGAGCTCGCCGGCGCGCTGCTGTGGGCATCCGGGGACCTGGTGGGCCTGTTGTTCTTCGGTGTGCTGTTCGTGCAGTGGGTGCGCAGCTCGCAGCGCGAGGCGGTGCGTGAGGACCGGCGGCTGGACCGGTTGGAACGGCAGGATCAGGCGGCATCGCGACGTACCGAATCCCCGGAGCACCGACCGTGACCCGTAGCCGCCCCGATAACATCGCGGCGTGAGTGACCGAGCCGCGCCCGACCGCCCGCTGCGCACGCTGGTCTACAGCGACGACGTCGACACCCGGGAGTCGGTGCGGCTGGCCCTCGGTCGGCGACCACATCCCGACCTGCCCGAGCTGGACTACCTGGAGTGCGCGACCGAGCCCGCCGTGATCCGTGCTATGGACGCCGGAGGGATCGATCTGGTCATTCTCGACGGCGAGGCCGTGCCCGCCGGGGGGATGGGTGTCGCCCGTCAGCTCAAGGACGAGATCTACCGCTGCCCGCCGATCCTGGTCATCACCGGGCGACCGCAGGATGCGTGGTTGGCCACCTGGTCGAGGGCCGACGCCGCGGTTCCGCACCCGATCGACCCGCTGCACTTCGCCGAGGTCGTCAACGACATGATCCGTGCCATCGTGAGCGGCACGGCCGGTACGCCCGCCGCCACTCCATGACCGCGCACAGCTGGCCCGAGGTGCTGACCGCCCTGGTCGGCCGGCGCGACCTCGATGCCGGGCAGACCCGCTGGGCGATGGGTGAGGTGCTGGCCGGCGACGCGTCCCCAGCGCAGATCGCCGCGTTCGCGGTCGCGCTGCGTGCCAAGGGCGAGACGGTCGAGGAGGTCGAAGGGCTCGTGCGCAGCATGTACGACCACGTCGCGCCGATGGACGTGCCAGGACGCTGCGTCGACATCGTCGGCACCGGCGGCGATCGGTCCAGGACCGTGAACATCTCCACGATGGCGGCGGTGGTCACCGCCGGCACCGGTGCCCGCGTGGTCAAGCACGGCAACCGTGCGTCGTCGTCGTCGTCCGGGGCGGCCGACGTGCTGGAGGCGCTTGGGGTGTCGCTCGACCTGCCTCCGGCGCGGGTCGCCGAGGTGGCGCTGGAGGCCGGCATCACGTTCTGCTTCGCGCCGGTCTTCCACTCCTCGCTGCGGCACGCGGCGGCGGTCCGGCGCGAGCTCGGCATCGCCACCACGTTCAACGTCCTCGGCCCGCTGACGAACCCGGCCCGTCCGGCGGCGCAGGCGGTCGGTGTCGCCGATGCTGCGATGGCGCCGGTGCTGGCCGGAGTCATCTCACGGCGAGGTGTGGACGCGTTGGTGTTCCGGGGTGACGACGGGCTCGACGAGCTCACGACCACCACCACGTCGACAGTGTGGGTGGCACGCCCGGGAGCCGAGGTCGAGCAGGTCAGTCTGGACCCGCTCGAGCTCGGGATCGCCCGAGCCGCCCCCGAGGCGCTGGTCGGCGGGGAGCCGGCGGTGAACGCCGACGTGTTCCGGCGGGTGCTGGCCGGCGAGACGGGGCCGGTACGCGACGCGGTCGTGCTCAACGCTGCAGCCGGGGTCGCGACGTTCACCGGCGAGGACGGTTCACTGGCGTCGCGGCTGGCCGCCGGCATGGCCGTGGCGGTCGCGGCCATCGACTCGGGCGCTGCCGCCGGCGTGCTGGAGGCATGGGTCGCAGCGACCCGCACGACGGTTTGAGTCAGTCCTCGGCTCCGAGGCTGAACGCCGCCTCCAGGTCGTGCTGGCTGAGCGTGCGGAAGGCGATGTGGGTCTCGGTCGACTGCACGCCGGGCACCTTGTTGAGACGATCGGCGACCACGGTCGCCACGTCTTCGTGGGTGCGCACCCGCACCATCGCGATGAGATC
>JBBSMN010000186.1:0-5791 GCA_038233135.1 Propionibacteriales bacterium | reverse complement strand
CGAACACCCTCGTCTACGTACGAGGTCGCGGGGTCCTCCTCAACGAGCCCTCCGTCGTGGCGCTCGACAGCACGACCCGCGAGATCCTCGCGGTCGGCACCGAGGCCAAGCGGATGCTGGGCCGCACCCCCGGCGGCATCACCGCCATCCGGCCGCTCAAGGACGGCGTGATTGCCGACTTCGAGTCGACCGAGCAGATGCTGCGGTTGTTCATCCAGCAGGTGCACCGCCGGCGCTACTTCACAAAGCCACGCCTGGTGATCTGCGTGCCGTCAGGGATCACCGCGGTCGAGCAGCGTGCGGTCAAGGAGGCCGGCTACCAGGCCGGTGCCCGCCGGGTGTACATCATCGAGGAGCCGATGGCGGCCGCCATCGGTGCCGGCCTGCCGGTGCACGAGGCGACCGGCACCATGGTCGTCGACGTCGGCGGCGGCACGACCGAGGTGGCCGTGATCTCGCTGGGCGGCGTTGTCACGAGCATGTCGATCCGCACCGCCGGCGACGACATCGACGCCGCCATCGTGAGCTGGATGAAGAAGGAGTACTCCCTCATGCTCGGCGAGCACACCGCAGAGGAGGTCAAGATCGCGCTCGGCTCGGCGTTCCCGCTGGCCAACGAGCCCGAGGCCGACGTGCGCGGCCGCGACCTGGTGTCCGGACTGCCACGCAGCGTCCCGGTGTCGACGGCCGAAGTGCGGCAAGCTCTGGAGGAGCCGCTGCAAGACATCGTCGATGCGGTGCGGATGACGCTGGACCGAACCCCGCCCGAGCTCGCCGGCGACATCATGGACCGTGGCCTGGTGCTCACCGGCGGTGGCGCGTTGCTGCGCGGTATCGATGAGCGGCTGCGGCACGAGACCGGCATGCCGGTGCACGTGGCGGAGGATCCGCTGCACTCGGTCGCGATCGGGGCCGGCCGCTGCGTCGAGGAGTTCGACGCCCTGCAGCAGGTGCTCGTATCCGAGTCCAGGGGATGACGCAGTGTCGTTGTTGAGCGCGCGAGGACGCGAGCCGGCCAAGTCCGCGACCCGCCCGCTGGCACGGACCTCGCCCGCCGGTGGCGTTAGGTTCCGCCCGAAGTCGCTCACCCGCGCCCGCCGGCTGCAGCCGCTCCGGCCCGACCGTGACCGCAACCAGCACGCGCGTACGGCGCTGGCGGTGAGCGTGCTCGTCTCCGTGACGCTGATGACCGTTGACGCCGCTGGTGGCTCCGACTCGCCGGTCGAACCGCTGCGTACCGGCGCCGCCGAGGTGTTCGGTCCGCTCGAGTCTGGCCTCGACGCGGCGGCCAGCCCGGTGGTCGGCCTGGTCTCCGGGTTGACCCACACGCGCAGGCTGCAGGCCGACAACGAGCGCCTGACCGAGGACAACGCCGCGCTGCGTGCTGAGCTCGCCATCGGGACGGCCGACCGCAACCGGCTGGCCGAGTACGACGGGCTGGCCGCCGTCACCGACGGCACCGGCTTCGAGCTGCTGCCAGCGCGTGTGATCGCCATCGGGCCGGCGCAGGCCTTCCGGCGCACGGTCACGATCGGCGCCGGCAGGGCCGACGGCGTACGCCCCGACCTCACCGTCGTGAGCGGCGGCGGGCTCGTGGGCCGGGTGCTGAGCGTTAGCCGGCACGCCGCCACCGTGTTGCTGGCCATCGACGCGGGCTCAGTGATCGGCGGTCGGCTCGACAGCTCGATGGAGCTCGGCTTCTTGCGCGGCAACGGCAGCCTCGGTGCCGACGGACGGCTCACCCTCAACCTCGTGGACCCCGATGCCGTGCCGGCCAAGGGCGACACCATCGTCACCTGGGGGTCTCGCGGCGGATCGCCGTACGTCCCCGGTGTGCCGGTCGGCTCGGTCCGCCAGGTGCAGGCCAGCGCGGGCGACCAGTCGGTCACGGCCACCGTGCGGCCGTTCGTGGACATGTCCGCGCTCGATCTAGTCGGCGTCGTCACCGGTGAGCGCTCCGGCGGATCGTCGCGGCCGCGTCTGGGGAGCGGGTCATGAGCGTGGTGCGCACGTTCGTGACAGCCGCTCTGCTGCTGGTCGCGGTCACCGTGCAGGTCGGCCTGTTCGCGCACCTGTCGATCGCCGGGGTGGTGCCCGACCTGGCCCTGCTGCTCGTGGTCGCTGCGGCGATCGTCCGCGGTCCCGCCTACGGCAGCGTGCTGGGGCTGTTTGCGGGGCTTGCCGTGGACCTCGCACCACCGGCCGACGGAGTCATCGGGCGCTGGGCGCTGGCGCTGGCGCTGGCGGGCTGGTTGGCCGGGCAGGCCCGCGGTGACGCGAGGCAGTCGGCCTTCGCGACGCTGGTCACGGTCGCGGTCTCCTCGCTCGCGGCGACCTCCATCTACGCGCTGAGCGGGCTGCTGCTCGCCGAGCCCGGCATCACCGTCGCGAGCGCGCTGCAGGTGCTCCCGGTGGCCCTGCTGTACGACGTCGCGGTGACTCCGCTGGTCGTGCCGCTGGTGATGGTGATCCTCCGCACGCTCGACCCCACGCCAGTGCGGTGGTGACCCGGTGACGGCGGGCGGATCCCGACAGGTCGGATCGCGACAGGCCGGGTCGCGCGCCTACGACCTGTCGCGCACCCGACTTGTGGTCATCCAGGTCCTCGTGATCGCCCTGATGGCGACCCTACTCGGCCGGCTGTGGTACCTCCAGGTCGTCACCGGGGACGCCTACCAGGCGCAGGCGGCCGACAACGCCGTCCGCGACGTCGTCGTGCAACCGCAGCGCGGCCTGATCGTCGACGCGATGGGGCGCCCACTGGCCGCCAGTCGCCAGACGTGGGTGGTGAGCGTGGACCGGACCCTGTTGGATCGCCTCCGCGAGCGCCAGCAGGACCGGTTGCTCCGCCGGGTGGCGACGATGGTCGACCGCCCCTACCGCGCGATCCGCGAACGCCTGCTGCTGTGCGGCGCCGAGGAGGCCCCCCCGCCACCGCGCTGCTGGAACGGCTCGCCCTACCAGCCGGTGCCGGTTGCCACCGACGTCGACGAGCGGGTCGCCGTCGACATCCAGGAGCGGCGCGAGGACTTCCCCGCCGTGCTCGCCGAGCAGCAGCCGGTGCGCGACTACCCCTCGCCGTTCGGCATCAACGCCGCCCACCTGCTCGGCTACCTGTCCCCGGCCACCGCAGCGGAGTACGACCAGGCGCGCACCGATGGCGACCGCACGATCACCGCGCAGTCACAGGTCGGCCGGGCCGGCGTCGAGAAGCAGTACGACCGGTGGCTGCGCGGCGTGCCCGGCTCGGACGGGATGGCGGTTGACTCGCAGGGCCGCGTCCTCGGTGCCGACGACAGTCGCCGTCCCCGCGCCGGTGACACGCTGGTGACCAGCATCGACGCGCGGGTCCAGTCCGTCGTCGAGCGCGAGCTGAAGACCTCGATCATGGGTGCCCGACAAACGGTCGACAAGGTCACCGGCCGCCTGTACGAGGCACCCGCCGGGGCGGCCGTGGTGCTCGATCCCAACGACGGGCGCATCGTCGCCATGGCCAGCTATCCCACCTACGACCCGGAGGTATGGGTGGGCGGGATCAACGACCAGGAGCTGGCCGGGCTCTACTCCAAGCAGGCCTACGAGCCACTGCTGTCGCGGCCCACCCAGGCCCAGCTGGCACCGGGCTCGACGTTTAAGCCGTTCATGGCGATGGGTGCCCTGTCGACCGACAGCTTCTCGCCCGCGACCCGCCTCAACTGCTCGTCGTCGTTCACGGTCGGCAACCGTTCGTACAAGAACTTCGAGTCCGGGGCGTACGGCCTGATCGGGTTCGACCGCGCCATGCAGGTCTCCTGCAACACCTTCTTCTACCGGGTGGGGTACGAGCTGTGGTTGCGGGCGGGCGGCGAAGACGCGCCCATTCGGACCCAGGACCCGCTGGTCGAGGCGGCGAAGTCGGCCGGTTTCGGCAGCCCGACCGGGGTCGATCTGCCCGGTGAGGCGACCGGCCGGATCGCCGACCGCCGCTGGAAGATGCAGTACTGGCAGCAGAACAAGGACTATTACTGCAAGCTGGGCAAGGAGCCGGGGGACGACTTCCTGCACCGTTACGCCCGGGAGTTCTGCATCGACGGCTACGCCTTCCGCGCAGGCGACTCGGTCAACTTCGTCATCGGCCAGGGCGACACGATCGTGACCCCGTTGCAGCTGGCCTCCGGCTACGCCGCGGTCGCCAACGGCGGCACGCTGTGGGAGCCGCGCGTGGGCAAGGCACTGCTGAGCCCGGCGGGCAAGGTCGTGCGCCGCATCAAGCCCGAGGCGAAGGCCACGCTCCCTTTCGGCGATGACGTCGTCGACTACGTCGACACTGCGCTGCAGGGGACGCCGGTTGACGGCACGCTGGCCTGGAAGTACGGCGGCTTTCCGCTGAACCGGGTCCCGATCCGGGGCAAGACCGGCACCGCCGAGGTCTACGGCAAGCAGACGACGTCGTGGCTGGCCAACTACACCGAGGACTACGTCGTGGTGATGATGGTCGAGCAGGGTGGGACCGGCTCCGGCACGTCCGGTGACTCGATGCGCCGCATCTGGGAGGCGCTGTACGGCATCAAGGGGCTGCGGGTTCGTCCCGACGATTCGTTGATCCCGGGCACCACCCCGCCGGGTCGGCTGCCGTCGGTAGATGCGCGCGGCGTGATCGAACCGCCCGCCATCGCCGGTGTCAGCACGTCTCGTCGTCCGTCCGAGCGCGGGAGACGCAGGTGAGTGTCTCGACGTCGATGCGGCCGGCACGCCGTTCGGGCGGCTACCCGGCGCGCTCGGCCGGCTCGAGGCGTGGCTGGTGGCAGCGGCTGGACTGGTTGCTGCTGGTGGCGGTGGCGGGCCTGCTGGCTTTCGGCGCCTTGCTGGTGTGGTCCGCGACCCTGCACCGGGTGGATCTCACCGGCGGCAACGAGGTGGCGTACCTGCGCAAGCAGATCTTCAACGCCGGCATCGGGGTGGTGCTGGCCGCCGTGGTCGCCGCGACCGACCACCGCTGGTTGCGGATGTGGGCACCGATCGTCTACGCCGCGTCGGTGGTCGGCCTCGCGCTGGTGTTCGTCCCCGGCGTGGGAGCCACGATCAACGGCTCCCACTCGTGGTTGCTGGTCGGCGGGTTGTCGCTGCAGCCGGCCGAGCTGGCAAAGTTCGGGGTAGTGCTCGGCATGGCCTTCGTGCTCGCCGAGCGGTCCGAGGCGCACCTGCGCCAAGGGGTGAACGCCGTCGACATCGTGCCGGCGCTGGTCATCGCGGCCGTCCCGGCGGTGCTGATCCTCGCCCAGCCCGACCTGGGCACGCTGATGGTGCTGACCGTGACCGTCTTCGGGGTGGTGGGACTGTCCGGGGCTCCGAAGCGGTGGCTGTTCCTCTTGGCCGGCGGCGGCGTCGCGCTGGTGGTGTTCGCGGTGCAGAGCGGGTTGCTCGCCGGCTACCAGCTGGACCGCTTCGGCGCCTTCACCGACCCGACACTCGATCCGCGTGGAGCGGGCTACAACACCCAGCAGGCACGCATCGCGATCGGCAACGGCGGCATCACCGGGCAAGGCCTTTTCAACGGCACCCAGACTCAGGCCGGCTTCGTGCCCGAGCAGCACACCGACTTCGTTTTCACGGTGGCAGGCGAGGAGCTGGGGTTGGTCGGTGCTGCCGCCATCGTGGCGCTGTTCGCCCTGCTGCTGTGGCGAGCGCTGCGCATTGCCCGCCAGGCCGAGGACCTGTTCGGGCGGGTGGCCGCGGTCGGCATCGCCTGCTGGTTCGGCTTCCAGGCGTTCCAGAACATCGGGATGTGCCTGGGCATCATGCCGGTCACCGG
>JBBSMN010000185.1:0-5849 GCA_038233135.1 Propionibacteriales bacterium | reverse complement strand
TTCCCTTAGTTACCCCACCCTTTTTAGGGGGGGGTGGGGGGAATGGTACCAACGTTTCGTCCCACCCCCCCCACCCGGTCTGACCTGCGAAAACGTCAGCCATCAACGCGCCGTCGTCACCGGCGAGCTGCCAGGTCACGGTGCCGATGGGGTCCTCCGACTCGTCGCCCTCGCGGTCCGACGAGACCACCCCTACCGCCGCGAGGTCCTCCAACGCGAAGCGGGCGACCTTCCGGTCTATCGACGCCGCTCGGGCCACCCCGGCTGTGGTGAGCACTTCCCCGGTCGCCAGTGCAGCGAGCACCGCGAAGCGGGCCGCTGGCATCGAGTCCAGCGCGACCCGTCGAGCCAGTGTGCTAACCGCAGCGTCACCGAGCCCGAGCCCGTACAGGCCGCGAGCGATACCGGCGACCTGCTGCACCACCCGCATCGGTTCCTCGGTCGTGGGCACGTCGAGAATCTCGCGGCGGCCGTACCCCGACCGTGGCACTACTGCTCGACCCCAGCAGGTGACGAGCGCGGCATCCTCGATCGCGTCGGCGACGTGCTCGGGGAGCTGCTCGGGGAGCCGGGTCGACGCCGCCGCCACCAGCTTCGCGACCCGGTGAGCCGCGTCGGCCCGGTGCTCGGCGAGCCCCCCACGTCGAGCCAACCGAGCCGCCGCCCGTTTCGCGGTGGTGTCCCGTTCGGGGAGTCGGACGTAGACCCAGCGCGGTCCGAGCTGGTCGGCGTGGGCGGTGTAGCGGTCGATCGCGCCGGTGACGGCTGCGACGACGGTCAACCGACCGGACCATTCCAGTGTCGGGTGGTCCCCCTCGGTGCGGCCGGGTGGTGACACGTCCCGCGACGTGGCGCCGTCGTAGGCGCGGCGCAGCAGCCCGAACACTTGGTCACGGCCTCCACGGTCGGAGGTCGCCAGCAGTGAGGACAGGTCCCCGAACGTGACCAGCGCGCGGTCCCCGATCCGGGCCAGGACTCCGGTCGGGCGGGCAGTCTTGCCCTTGGACCAGCCGAGCAGACCGGCGGCTGTCACTTCATCGAGATGCTCGTCGGCCACTTTGTCGAGCAGGCGAACCGTCTCGGTCTTGCCCGAGCTGGGTGCCGCGACCAGCAGCAGCCACACCGCCTCCCCGGTCCCGTCGCGGGTCGCAGCGGCGGCCAGCGCGATGACGACGTGTCCAGGGTCGGGCAGGTGCTGCCAGGTGCGCAGCTGCGCGAGGAGGGCCGCCAGGCCGGCGAGGCCGCCCGCTTCGGTTGCGCGCTCCGCACCCTCACGACCGGCGACCAGCTCCACCAGCGAAGCACCGACCGGCGGCACCTTGGATTCGGCCCGCACCTTGGTCGCCGCTGGGTCGCTCGCGCGGGCTTGTGCGACCGCCCAGGCGAGCAGTCCCGCCCACTCGCTGCGAGCCGCTGCGCCGGTGCGGGGTTGCCCCTGCCCCTGGCCGCTCGGTGGGCGTGCCACGGCGGCCAGGAAGGCGGATTGCAAAGTGTCGGCGGCCGTGGGTGCGTCGACAAACCCGGCGGCGGCTTCCTTCATCGCCCCCGTCAGCACCGACACCATCCGGCCGTGCCGAGACTCACCGGCGGCCACCTTCGAGGTGTAGGTGTGCAACCAGACGTCGAGCAGATCCGGCCGCTGCGGGGTGTCGGTGGCGTACTCGGCCAGGAACGCCGACACCTCCGCGTCGGTGGCTGGCGCGTCCGCGTCGGTGGCGTCGTCGAGCAGGTCGCCCACCGTCGCCGGCACGCCTGGCACCGACGAGGTCCGCTGCCAGGCGTAAAGCCCCCCGTCGTGAGCCTTCTCGTGCACGCTCGGCGCCACGACAATGACCCCGTTGCGGCCGCGGACCTCGCCCCACTCACCACCGAGCCGGCCGGTCCCGTTGCCGAGGTCCCGACCGGGCGGCTGCGCGAACAGGTAGTGGCCACGGCGGGTGTCGCCGGTCCTGGTCGTCTGATACGGCGGCCGGTGCTCGGCGAATGCCTGCGCCAGCACCGGCGGCACCAGCTCGGGCCGATCGACGTCGAAGACGACCAGGCCACTACGCCCGCAGTGGAGGAACACGCCGTGGTCGGTGCCGGCGAACCAGGCAGCGATCTGCTCGGGGTCACGGGAGGTGAGCCGCTGCCACCCGGTGCCCAGGATCGAGCCTGGGTTCTTCGTCCCGGCCTCGACCGGGCCGACGTACAACCCGGCCGCAGCGTAGGCGAGCGCGGCGCTGAGCGTGTCCTGGTCGGGTGTGACCGCCGGGACGTGGACGGCGCTCACCGTGCCCACCGCCGAATCGCCTTCTGCAGCAGCTTCGTCTCCGCCGGGCAGCCGAACTCGTGCCAGACTTCGCCGGCGCCGGCCTCACCCGGACCGGGGAGCGCGCCATAGTCGGTGACCGCGCCGCACGGGCACTGGCCGGTGTGTGCGGCGATCCGGCGACGGGCGATGCCCTCACGGATCACATACGGTGCGTCGTCAGGGATCACGGGCAGGACGAGCACTGCACGCCTGCCGGCGACCTCGGCGTACGTCACGTCCTGGGTGATCGTGCGGGCGGTCATGTCGACCACCCGTTCGCCAGCGCGAGCAGTCCTCGACGTTCCTGCTCCTCGACCATCTGTGTGCGGTCGAGCGTGTCGGGGTCGATGTGGACCTCGATCGCCTCGGCGACGATCGCACGTAGGACCGAGGTCGGGACCGCATCAACCTCGACCGAGTCACCGGAGAACGCCTTGGCTCTGCTGTCGGTTGCCTTGGTCGGCCGGGTCGGCAGGTTCATCTCGATGATCTGCCCTGGTGTGACCGCGATCCGCTCGAAGACGATGTCGATGTTGGGTGCGAAGCCGCGCAGTTGCTTCTGCACGTGCTCCCAGGCGGCCACGCCGGACGGATCGTGGTCGCCGAGGTTGTAAATCACGGTCGGCTTGGATACGGCGCGGATCGTCGACGCGGTCGACCACAAGAACGTCTCGCTCGCGAAGCCTCTGGCGATCATCAGCGGGACGTCCCACTGGTTCGTGACCGGGGAGACGATCGAGGAGATGGCCTCCTTCTCCGACCACACCTCGACGTAGACGTCCTGGTCGCGCCACAGTGCCCGCCGGTACGAGCTGGCGGCGTCGTCGAGGGCGTCCTCGACGCTGTCCCATGACGGTGCCTTGACGTGCCAGCGGGTGCCGTCGGCGATCCACTCGTACGGCAGGTCACCGGCGCGGCGGAGCTTGAGCACTTCGCGTTGGACCGCGTTGTACGCCTTCTCCGACTTCTCGACCGCCCCGGTCGACATGACCCGGTAGAACACGCCACGGACGGAGAGCGGGTGGTCCTCGGCGCAGACCGTGAGGATCGACTCGTGCAGCGCCGCCAGCTCGGCGCGGGTCCGGCGAGCACGCTTTACGGGACGTGTGGGGTAAACCGCTGCCTGCTGGGATGAGCCGTTCTCGTCGATGGCCGGCGATATGCTGGGGCTTGTCTTGATCGCCGTCGAGACCTTGGGGCCGCTCCTATCGGGGCGGCCTCTCTCGTTAGGCGGCGGCATCGCGAGCACCCCCGCCACGCAACAGCAGCGCCAGCCGGTCGCGCTGCGCGTCGGTCAACGCCGGTGACGCGTCGACGGTCTTGGTGATGTAGTCGGCGAGCTTTGCGGCGGCCAGATCGCGCGCAGTCTCGGTTGCGACCTGATCGTGGCCGTAGCGGATCGCAGCGGCGTGGCGGGCTTGGAGGATGCGACGCTCGGCGTCGAGTGCGGGCATACGGGACCCCTTCGGGTCCGGCGCCCTGCACGATTCCGGTGGCCTTCTCAGGCGGGCAACAACGTGCTGCCGACCACTCTAGCAAGCGGGAGGGGGTGAATCACAACAGTGTGGGTTTCCCAGGTCGTCCCGGTGTGACGCCGTCCGTCACCGCGAGCACGTCCACCGCGAGCACCGTCGCAAGGGTGTGCCGGCAGGACATGTCCATGCCGGCGCGCGGCCCGCAGGTGGCGAGTGCTGGCACGTCGAACGTGTGGCCCGGCCAGTGTCGGTCTCCGTCGAGGGTGTTCTTGCGCCGCGCCGACTCCACCGACCGCGCCTGATTCGCACCAGGGGAAAGCTTGTTGTCGCGCGTGCGGGCGATAGTTTCGCCCCCGATCCGCACGACGGTCCCCAGCACGCACCCGCGAGACCGGCACAAGTAACGATGAACGGTCACCTTGCTGACCACGCCAGCGTTGTCGAGCGCCTGGTAAGCGTCGTGGATCGCCGTGTCGCGATGGTCAGCGTCGTCTGTGAGTCGGCGCCACCACTCGGTTATCGCCGAGTTGTCGCCCATTACGAGCCGCCCCTCCACTCGATCGACACCGACTCCGGGGCGAAGGTCCGCGCCCCTTGCTTCGCTCGCTCGATCGTCACGTCGACCAGCAGATCGACGACGGCACGTCGGCGGGTGATGCTCATGTCGGTCCAGACCTGAGCGGCCTGCACGTTGGCTGCGAGCCCGTCGAGCAGCGGCGCGTCGTCGACAACGCGCGCTCGGGCGTCGGCCGCGTCGAGTTGCGGTCGGAGTCGAGCGGTGATGCGCTCCATCTGGCGAGCGTCGATCTTGCCGTCGGCGTAGTCGTCGGCCGCACGGTCGAGCCGGGCGCGAAGGCCGAGCGCCTCATGCACTGCGGCAACACGCTCGGGACTGCGGTCGGGGGTGAGCAGGTCCGCCGCGTCCGGTCGCGCAAGGCGGCCGAGCACGACGGCCGTCACAAGGTCGTCGACGTCTGCCTTGCTTCGGGAGACGCACGAGTTGTCGGCGCACCGGTAGGAGACAGTCTGACGATTCAGTCCGGCACGCATGGCACCACCGCAGACACCACAGCGGGCGATGCCGGACAGCAGGTGCTTGGCGGCACTCCCGGTCGAGGTCCGTCGCGTCGGGTCGCTGAGTACGGCGCGGACCTGCTCCCAGGTGCCCCGGTGATGGATCGGCTCCCAGGTGCCTTCTCCGACGACCTGGCCATGATGGACGCGCAGGCCGGCGTTGCGCTCGCGCTGCACGACGTGACGCAACATCTGCTTGCCCCACGGCTTGCCCGTGGGCGACAGCACTCCCCGCTCGTTGAGGTCGGCGGCGATGCCACGGATCGAGTCACCACCGATGATGCGCTCGGCGATCTCGCGCACCACCTTGGCTTCGCCGGGGTCGACTACCTCTTGACCCTGGCCGGTGTCGGGGTCGTGCACCCGTTGCCAGCCGTAGGCGCGGCGGCCGTGCGCCCGCCCGCTTGTCGCGTTCTGTTCCAACGCTCGCCGCACCCTCTCCGCCTTGTGTTCGGACTCGTACCGGGAGACCGAGCCGAGCTGTCTGGCGACCAGCCGTCCCGATGGTGTCGACAGGTCCCAGGTTCCGGCCTGCACAGTCTCCACCCGCACTCCGTGACGCTCGACGACCCCGAGGAACTCCTCGAGCTCGGAGGGACTGCGGTGCAGGCGGTCGGGATGCCATGCGAGGACGGCGTCACACTGCCCGGCCTCAATGAGGTCGAGCAACCGGCGGTACTGCGGTCGAGGCTTCCCGCTGTACGCGCTCAGGTCGTTATCGGTCAGGGTCCGGGTCAGCGCCCACCCGCGCTCATGCGCGAGCCGTTCGCAGTCCTGCTGTTGGCGCTCGACGCCGAGCCCGAGCCCGAGCCGGTCGTCGCTGATTCGGCAGTAGGCCACCGCCTTGGTCTGTGTCACGGCAGCAGTATGCCACAGCGACTAGACGACGATCGTCGTCTTGCCCGCCTGCGTACCGCCGGAGACGACGATGTTGAGACCGGCGGCCACCGCGGCGGTCAGGAAGGTCGCAGCCTGCCGGGTCAGCGACCCCAGACCGACGAGGTCGT
>JBBSMN010000184.1:0-5896 GCA_038233135.1 Propionibacteriales bacterium | reverse complement strand
GGGCAGCTCCTGCTCGAGCAGGTGCGCCACGATCTCGGTGTCGGTCTCGGAGTCCATCTCGTGCCCGGACCGCTCGAGCTCGGCACGGAGCTCGGCGAAGTTCTCGATGATCCCGTTGTGGATCACCGCGATGCGTCCGCTGCAATCGGTGTGCGGGTGCGCGTTGACGTCGGTGGGTGCTCCGTGGGTGGCCCAGCGGGTGTGTCCGATGCCTGATCGTGTCGCTGGTGGTGGCTCCTCGGCGAGCAGCTTGTCGAGGTTGGCAATCTTGCCGGCCCGCTTCGCCACGTGCAGCTCGCCGTCGTGCACGAGGGCGACCCCGGCGGAGTCGTAGCCGCGGTACTCCAGCCGGCGCAACCCGTCGATCACGACGCCGACGGCGTCCTGCCCACCGGCGTACCCCACGATGCCGCACATGGCCCGCAGCCTACCGAGAAGGACCTACCGGCAGACTGCACACATGGCCGACGCGTCGCCGTATGTCGAGCTGGACCGCGAGGCGTGGGCGCGGCTGGCCTCGTCCACCGGCGCCGAGCTGTCCGACGACGAGCTGGCCCGCGTACGTGGTCTCGGCGACGCACTCGACCCTGGCGAGGTGCAGGAGGTCTACCGCCCGCTGAGCGACCTGCTGAGCCTGCAGGTGCGCCATGCGGGGGTGCTACACCGGGCCACCGAGCGCTTCCTGGACCAGCCGCGCCCAGCGCGCAGCCCGTTCGTCATCGGGATAGGGGGCTCGGTGGCGGTCGGCAAGTCCACGACTGCTCGGCTGCTGCGCGAGCTGCTGGCCCGCTGGCCCCAGCATCCGCAGGTTGCGCTGGTCACCACCGACGGCTTCCGGTGGCCCAACGCCGAGCTCGAGCGCCGCGGTCTGCTCGAGCGCAAGGGTTTCCCGGAGGCGTACGACCGCAAGGCGCTGCTGCGCTTCGTGATGGAGGTCAAGTCCGGTGTGGACGAGGTCGCCGCGCCGCTGTACTCCCACCTGCGCTACGACGTGACCGAGGAGCGGCTTGTGCTGAACCGTCCCGACATCGTGATCGTCGAGGGGCTCAACGTGCTGCAGCCGGCCGGGCTGCGCCGAGACGGTCGTACCGGTCTGGCCATCAGCGACTTCTTCGACTTCAGTCTCTACGTCGACGCCTCCGACCAGGACATCCGCGGGTGGTACGTCGAGCGGTTCCTGCGGCTGAGCTCGACGGCATTCCGGGACCCGGCGTCGTACTTCCGCCGCTACGCCGACCTCAGCGCCCAGGAGGCCACCGCACGCGCCGGCGAGCTGTGGGACACGATCAACGGGCCCAACCTGGAGGCCAACATCCGACCGACCCGCGCGCGGGCGACCCTGGTGCTACGCAAGGCCAGCGACCACGCGGTGCGATGGGTGCGGCTGCGCAAGCGCTGACGTCACGTGGCCAGCGCCGCGAGCTCGCCCTGCCACTCGCCGGCCATCTCGACCGGACGGAAGCGGAGCAGGTCGTTGACCGCGACCATGGGCGCGTTCTGCACCGCATTGAACGTATGCACCGTGCGCCCGTCGGGATGCAGCCGCTGGACCCGCCGCAGGTTTGCCACCTTGACGGCCAGGGCCGCGGTGCCCGGGCAGCACCAGCGTGTCCCAGTTCCACAGCCGTCCATGGTCGTGCGCAGCGTGCACGATCTCGTTGTGGGCGACGATCGAACCGCCCGACGTCACCGCGGCCACCACGTGCCGAGTCCGGCCCATCTCGACGAGCTCGGCCCCAACCTCGCGCAGCCGCTGCTCGTCCCAGCGCTCTGGCTCCATCTCGACGTCGCCGAGGGGTGCCTCGGCGATCATCGCCTCCTTGAGGGCGCAGTACGCCGCCACGTGCTCGTCGGGGCACGGGTCGCTCCAGTCGATGAGGGTGTACGAGCGGTGGTGCCGGGCGGCCTCGCCGGCCAGCCGTTCGAGCAGGTCGCTGGCGGGCGGCAGCTCCAGCACGCGATGCAGGTCGGTGTTGCGCTCGGTGAGGCCGAGCGCCGTGCAGAAGTGGCTGCCGGGGCTTCGCTCAACGAGCTCGCCATGGTCGTCGAGCGCGCCACCGAACACCCAGCTCGTCGCCAGCCGCCGACCCGCGCTGAGACCCTCGTCGCGCAGGTGCCGGGCCATGGCCAGGCCGTAGCCCGCCGGCGGTGCTCGGGAGCCACCCCACAGTCCAGCTCGGCGAGGTCGAGGTTGTCGCTAAGCGGCAGCGCGAGCTCACCGACCGCCACGACGGCGTCGGCATCCCGTCCGACCCAGGCCCGGCGCTGTTGGGTCACGCTCGGCGAGCGGTACGCGGCGCGCATCTCGGGCAGCGCGAAGGTCGCGGCGTGCTGGCGGCCGTACCGGTTGGCGGCGGAATGGACCTCGTAGAACTGGGCGAAGCCAGCGTCGTCACCGACGTCGAGCAGCGTGATCTGCACGCGCTGACGCTAGTCGCGGACGCACCCCACGTCGAGTGGCGCAAGAACGCCCGAAAGACCGCACTTCAGCGTTGTTCTTGCGCCACTCGGCGCGACGGTCAGGCGAGCGAGAGGCGGCGCCGGACGACGTCGGCCAGCCGGCCCGCCACCTGGTTAGCCAGGTCCGCTGTCGGCGCCTCGACCATCACTCGTACGAGCGGCTCGGTGCCGGACGGACGCAGCAGCACCCGGCCATCGCTGCCCAGCTCGGCGGCCGCCGCAGCCACCGCCGCCACGAGGTCCGGGTCGTCATCGGCACGCGCCTTGTCCACCCCCCGCACGTTCACCAGCACCTGGGGCAGCGACGACATCACCGCCGCGAGCTCGCGCAGCGACGCCCCCGTCTGACCCATCCGGGCCAGCACCTGCACCGCGGTGAGGACGCCGTCCCCCGTGGTGGCGTGGTCGCGCATGATGACGTGCCCGGATTGCTCACCGCCGAGCGACCACTGTCCCCGGTTCATGGCGGCCAGCACATAGCGGTCACCCACCGGTGTCTGCTCCACCCGCACCTGCTCACGGGTCATCGCCTGCATGAAGCCGAGGTTGCTCATCACGGTGGCGACCACGGTGTTCTGGTGCAAGCGTCGCTGATCTCGCAACGCCACCGCGAGGATCGCCAGCAGGTGATCGCCGTCCACCACGTCGGTCCGCGCGTCGACGGCCAGGCAGCGGTCGGCGTCGCCGTCGTGGGCGAAGCCGAGATCGGCTCCGGTGTCCCGGACGGCGGTCCGCAGGTCATCGAGGTCGGTGGAGCCGCACCCGTCGTTGATGTTCAGCCCGTCCGGCGCGGCGTGGATGGCCACGACCTCGACGCCCATGCGGGACAGCACCTGCGGAGCGGCCTCGAATGCCGCACCGTTGGCGCAGTCCACGACGACGCGCAGCCGGCCGAGCCGCGCCGGGTCGGCGTCGTCCGGCATGGAGGCGACGAGGTGGTCGACGTAGCGTTCGCGGGCGCGTACGAGGGGGCGCACCCGCCCGACGGCGGCGCCGGTCGGGCGCTGCCAGGGCTCGCGCAGCCGTTGCTCGACCGCGATCTCAAGGGCGTCGTCGAGCTTGACCCCGCCCCGGGCAAGGAACTTCAGCCCGTTGTCGGGCATGGCGTTGTGGCTGGCCGACAGGACCACGCCGAGATCGGCGCCGGTCTCGGCGGTGAGGAAGGCGATGCCCGGTGTCGGCAGCACACCGGCCTGCAGCACGTCGACGCCGGCACTGGCCAACCCGGCGACGACCGCCGCCTCGAGGAACTCACCGGACGCCCTGCCGTCGCGGCCCACGACGGCCAGCGGACGGCCAGAACGGCGCCCGGACCCGTGCCCGCCATCGCCGAACGCACCGCTCTCGCCCAGCACGTGGGCGGCGGCGACCGACAGGTCCAGCGCCAGCTCGGCGGTGAGATCGACGTTGGCGACGCCGCGGACGCCGTCGGTCCCGAAGATCCGGGGCACGCGCCGGGTCAGCGCTTGGAGTACTGCGGCGCCTTGCGGGCCTTCTTCAGCCCGGCCTTCTTGCGCTCCTTGACCCGCGCGTCACGCGTGAGCATGCCGGCGCTCTTCAGCACCGGCCGGTTGGCCTCGTCGTCCAGCTGGTTCAGCGCCCGAGCCACTCCGAGGCGCAGGGCACCGGCCTGGCCGGTCATACCGCCGCCATGGATGCGCGCCATGACGTCGAAGCGACCGGTGAGATCGGTGCGCACGAACGGCTCGGACACTGCCTGCTGGTGCACCTTGTTGGGGAAGTACTCGTCCAGCGGCCGGTCGTTGATGGTCCAGTTGCCGGAACCGGGCACGAGGCGTACGCGGGCCACCGCTTCCTTGCGGCGGCCGGTTGCCGCTGCCGGCCCGATGGTCGCCGGGCGGGGCGGCGTGCCTGGTGCCGCCGCGCTCTCCGAACTGTATGCCACACCGTCCTCGCCGGCCGCGTACTCGGTGTCGGCGTCGTCGGTGGTCACGTTCACGTTGGTGCTGTCAGCCACGGTGTCCCTCACTGAGCGATCTGGATGATCTCGAACGCCTGCGGCCGCTGCGCGGCGTGCGGGTGCTCGGGCCCGGCGTAGACCTTGAGCTTTTTGAGCATCTGCCGGCCGAGCTTGTTCTTGGGCAGCATCCCCCACACGGCCTTCTCGACGGCGCGCCGTGGATCCTTGTCGAGGATCTCGCCGATCGTAGTGGTCCGCAAGCCACCCGGGTAGCCGGAGTGGCGGTATGCCAGCTTGGTCGAACGCTTGTCGCCGCCGAGGGCGATCTGCGCGGCGTTGACGACGACCACGAAGTCGCCGACGTCCACGTGCGGGGCGTAGATGGCCTTGTGCTTGCCGCGCAGCAACGTCGCGATCTGGACGGCCAGCCGCCCGAGGACGACGTCTGAGGCGTCGATGAGGTGCCACTCCCGCTGGGCGTCAGCGGGCTTGGGACTGTACGTACGCACGCTAGGAACCTTCGTTAGAGCCGTCATGAGGAGAGCCTGATCACATGAGGCTCTCGGCCTCACGGACAGCCGCCCAGAGTACCGGCGGCACCCGATGAGGGTCAAAACGAGGGACAAACTCGACGCCTCGGCTACCGGCCCGTAAGTTTGGCCGGGTGACTGACTCCTTGACCGTTAGAGACAACCGTACCGGACGCGAGTACGAGCTGCCCCTCACTGACGGCACCATCCGTGCCGCCGACCTCGGTGACATCAAGGCGGGCGAGGGTGAGCCCGGTTTGGCCGTCTACGACCCGGGCTTCACCAACACCGCCTCCTGTCGCAGCGCGGTCACATACATCGACGGCGACAAAGGGATCCTGGAGTACAGCGGCTACCCGATCGAGCAGCTGGCGGAGAGCTCGACGTTCCTCGAGGTGGCGTACCTACTGATCCACGGCGAGCTCCCCGACAAGGCCCAGTACGAGACGTGGGAGCACGAGATCACCTACCACACGTTCGTGCACGAAAACCTCAAGAGCTTCATGCAGGGCTTCCGTTACGACGCGCACCCGATGGGCATGCTGCTCGCGTCGGTGGGGGCGCTGTCGACGTTCTACCCGGAGTCACGCAACATCAGCGATCCCGCCAACCGGCACATGCAGATGGTCCGGCTGATCGCGAAGATGCCGACACTGGGCGCATGGGCGTTCCGGCACGGACAGGGCAAGCCGTACGTCTACCCCGACAACGAGCTGTCGTACACCGAGAACTTCCTGGCGATGCTGTTCAAGATGTCGGAGCAGAAGTTCGTGGCCGACGAGCGGCTGGCCAAGGCGCTGGAGATCCTGTTCATCCTGCACGCCGACCACGAGCAGAACTGCTCGACCAATGCCGTCCGCTCGGTCGGGTCGAGCCAGGTGGACCCGTACTCCGCGACGACGGCCGGGATCGCCGCGCTCTACGGCCCGCTGCACGGCGGGGCCAACGAGGCGGTGCTGCGCATGCTGCGCCGCATCGGCTCGGT
>JBBSMN010000183.1:0-5992 GCA_038233135.1 Propionibacteriales bacterium | reverse complement strand
TGCTCCCCGACTACTTCGGCAACTACACCCGGCTGGTCTACCTGTCCCAGTTCCCCACCCCGCGGCTTGTCGCCGAGGCCGAGGAAGCCGCCGGCCGCCTCGGGCTGCGCTTCGAGCACCTGCCGGTCGGCACCGGCGACGTCGAGCCGGTGCTGCTGCAGCTAGGCCGACGGTCGCTGTACTCGTTGCCGACCGCTGGTCCGTCGTGAGCGTCCGGCGCAGGAGCGGCGGCCCCGCAGATCCCCAGCTGTCGGTCATCTGGTGGGGCGACATCCCCACCCAGGTCGTCGCCAGCCACAACGCCGAGACCGTTCGCGCCGAGCTGCACGCCCGATTCACGACCGCCGTCGACCGGGCCGCGATGCGTGCAGGGCTGGCCGGCTCCGAGGACTACCTCGCGCGGTGGGACCGGCGCACCCGCCCCTGCGACGCCGACCTGCAGGCCGAGGTGGCTGCCGAGGTCGCCCGGCTCGAGGGTGCGTACCCGTCGTCACGTCTCAACGACATCGTCAAGGCCGAACCCGCACCGGCAGAGGATCCCATGTGACCCATACCGTCATCGGCTCGGCGACCCGCGAGGTCGTGCTCGGGCCGGACCGACCGTTCGTCGTCATCGGCGAGCGCATCAACCCCACCGGGCGCAAGCAGCTGGCCGCGGAGATGAAGGCCGGTGACTTCAGCCGCGTACGCGCCGACACCCTGGCGCAGGTCGAGGCCGGCGCGGCCGTGCTGGACGTCAACGCCGGCATCCCGCTGGCCGACGAGCCCGCCATCTTGGCCGAGGCGATCCGCCAGGTGCAGTCGCTCACCGACGTGCCGCTATCGATCGACTCCTCGATCGTCGCCGCGCTGGAGGCCGGCCTCGCGGCGTACGAGGGCAAGGCGCTGGTCAACTCCGTCACTGCCGAGGAGGAGCGTCTCGACGTGGTGCTCCCGCTCATCGCCAAGCACGGCGCGGCGGTGGTGGCGATCACCAACGACGAGAACGGCATCTCCGAGGACCCCGACGTACGTTTCGCGCTGGCCGAGCGCATCGTGCACCGGGCGCGCGACCATGGCATCGGTGTCGAGGACATCGTGGTAGACCCGCTGGTGATGCCGATCGGCGCGATCGGGCAGGCCGGCCGGCAGGTGCTCAAGCTGGTCGGTCGGCTCAACAACGAGCTCGGCGTCAACACCACCTGTGGCGGCTCCAACATCAGCTTCGGCCTGCCGCACCGCGCCGGCATCAACGCCGGCTTCCTGACGATGGCCATCGGCGCCGGGCTGACCTCGGCGATCACCAACCCGATGGAGGCCGAGATCCGGCGGGCGGTCATGGCCGCCGACGTGCTGACCGGCAACGACCGGCACTGCGCCGCCTGGATCAGGGCGCACCGTGCCGCCGACGGCACCGAGGCGGCCGACGGCACGACCCGCGGGCGACGCGGCAGCCGGCGGCGGGCCGCCGCGGGTGGCTGACGTGGCTGAGGTGCGGGAAGTGGCTGGGGTCCCTGGGGTCCCTGGGGTCCCTGAGGTGCCTGAGGTGCCTGAGGTCGTCGACGTCTCGTTCATGCCCTCGGGCCGCCGCGGGCAGGTGCCCGCCGGCGCGACAGTGCTGGACGCTGCACGTGCTCTCGGCGTGGATCTGGACTCGATCTGCGGTGGGCGCGGCATCTGCGGGCGCTGCCAGGTCGAGCTCGGCGAGCGGCCGGGCGTACCCGCCGACAGCGACCGGCTGAGCGAGCGCGGACCGACCGAGACCGACTACCAGGGCCGCCGCACCCTGAGCGATGAGCGGCGGCTGGGGTGCGCCGCCCGGGTGCTGCGCGACGCCGTGCTCCGCGTGCCGGCCGAGAGCCAGGTGCACCGCCAGGTGGTCCGCAAGGCCGTCGGCCAACAGCGCGTGCCGGTGGACCCGGTGGTGCAGCTTCGCTACGTCGAGGTGCCCGAGCCGACGCTGGCCTCCAGCGTCGGCGACCTGCAGCGGCTGCGGGCTGCGCTCGCGGAGCAGTGGGCGCTGGGCTGCAACACCGCCGAGGTCCGCATCGACCGGGCAGCACTGGCGGCCCTGCAGCCGGCACTGGCCGCCGGCGGACGGGCAGTGACGGTGGCGGTGCGCACCGACGGGGACGGCAGCACCGTGGTGGCGGTGTGGCCGGGGTTGCGCGACGCGGTGCACGGGGTCGCGTTCGACGTGGGGTCGACGACGCTGGCCGGGCACCTGTGCGAGCTCGGCTCCGGCGAGGTGCTGGCCTCGGCCGGCCGGATGAACCCGCAGATCGGCTACGGCGAGGACCTGATGAGCCGGGTCTCGTACGTGCTGATGAACCCCGGTGGCGAGCACCAGCTCACCGCCGCGGTTCAGGAGGCGCTCGCCGAGATGGTCGCCGACCTGGCCCGCGACGCAGGGGTCGAGACCGGGTCGGTGCTCGAGGTCACGCTGGTCGGCAACCCGGTCATGCACCACCTGGCGCTCGGACTCGACCCGCGTGAGCTGGGCACGGCGCCGTTCGCGCTGGCCACCACGGAGGCGGTCACCGTCCGCGCGGACGAGATGGGGCTGGGGGTGCACCCCGGCGCCCGGGTCTATGCCCCGCCGTGCATCGCCGGCCACGTCGGGGCAGACGCCGCCGCGATGGTGCTCGCCGAGGGTCCGCACCGCGGCCACGACCTCACCCTGCTCGTCGACGTCGGCACCAACGCCGAGATCGTCCTCGGCAACGACGACCTGCTGCTGGCCTGCTCGTCCCCGACCGGGCCGGCCTTCGAGGGCGCACAGATCACTGGCGGCCAGCGGGCCGCGCGCGGGGCCGTCGAGCGGGTGCGGATCGATCCCGAGACCCTGGAGCCGCGGCTGCGGGTCGTCGGCTGCGGGTTGTGGTCCGACGACGCCGGCTTCGATCGGGCGGTCCGGCGCACCGGCATCACCGGCATCTGCGGGTCGGGGATCATCGAGGCCGTTGCCGAGCTGTTCCTCGCCGGCGTGGTCACCGCCGACGGCCGCATCGTGCGGCCCGCCGGCAGCGACTCCCCGAGGCTGGTCGAGCGCGGCCGGACGCTGGCCTACCGGCTCTGCGACGACCCGGTGCTGGAAGTCGCCCAGACCGACGTGCGCGCGATCCAGCTCGCCAAGGCGGCGCTGCAGGCCGGCTGCCGGCTGCTGATGGACCGCCTCGGCGTCGACACCGTGGACCGGATCCGGCTGGCGGGTGCGTTCGGCAGCCACATCGACCCGACGTACGCGATGGTGCTCGGGCTGCTGCCCGACTGCGACCTGGACCGGGTCGAGGCTGCCGGCAACTCCGCCGGCACCGGTGCGCTGATGGTGCTGCTGTCCACGGCCGCGCGGGCCGAGGTCGAGCAGGTGGCGGCCGCGATCGACAAGGTCGAGACCGCGATCGAGCCTGCCTTCCAACAGCACTTCGTGCAGGCGATGAGCTTTCCGCACTCCGTGCTGCCCTACCCCCGGCTGGCCGAGCGGGTGCGGCTGCCGGCCGCGACGCCGACGACCGCGCGACCCGCGCGGCGCAGAAGGAGGGTCGAGGTATGACCGTCGAGGACACCGGCGAGGACACCAGCCGGCAGGCCGGCGGGCGAGCAGGCGGCCGGCGCCGGCACCGGGACCGAGCGGTCGGACCGGCGGGGCCGCAGCAACCGCCGTGGCAGCTGCTGCGCCGCCCGTACGACCCGGTCCGCGCCGTGAGCGACGACCAGCTGGAGGCTGTTCACCAGGCGTCGCTGCGGGTGCTCCACGAGACCGGCATCGACTTCCTGCACCCCAAGGCCCGCCAGATGTGGGCCGAGGCCGGCGCCGACGTCCAGGGCGACCGGGTGCGTCTCGAGGCAGACCTGGTCGAGTCGCTGGTCGCCGAGGCGCCCGACTCGTTCCGCCTGCACGCCCGCAACCCCGCACACACCGTCGACATCGGCGGCGACGCGGTGGTGTTCGGCAACGTCGCCAGCGCGCCGGCGGTCGGCGACGCCGCCGGCGGCCGGCGCGAGGGCAACATGGCTGACTTCGAGCAGCTGGTGCGGCTCTCGCAGACGCTGAACGCGATCCACGTGCACTGCGGCTACCCCGTCGAGCCGACCGACGTCCATGCCTCGGTGCGGCACCTGCATGCCACCCGGTCCGTGCTGCGGCTGTCGGACAAGGCGGTGAGCGCCTACAGCCTCGGCGCGCAGCGCAACGTGGACTGCCTGGAGATGGTGCGGATCGCCCGGCAGGTCGACGACGACACGCTGGAGCGCGAGCCGTCCATCCACACCGTCATCAACGCCAGCTCGCCGCTGCGGTTCGACAACGTGATGCTCGAGGGTGTCTTGCAGTACTCCGCCCGCAACCAGATGGTGATCGTCACACCGTTCACCCTCGCCGGGGCGATGGCACCGGTCACCCTTGCGGGCGCCCTGGCCCAGCAGAACGCCGAGGCGCTGGCGGGCATCGCGTTCACCCAGCTGGTGCGGCCCGGGGCACCGGTGGTCTACGGCGGGTTCACCTCAAACGTCGACATGCGGTCGGGGTCACCGGCGTTCGGCACGCCGGAGTTCATGAAGGCCGCACTGGTCGGCGGCCAGCTGGCCCGCCGCGCCGGCGTCCCGTACCGCTCCTCCAACGTGTGTGCCGCCAACGCCGTCGACGCCCAGGCGGCATACGAGTCGGTGTTCTCGCTGTGGGGCGCGGTCATGGGTGGGGCCAACCTCGTCTACCACGGGGCGGGCTGGATGGAGGGCGGGCTGCGCGCCTCGTACGAGAAGATGGTGATCGACGCCGACCTGCTGCAGATGGTCGCCGCGTTCCTGCAGCCGCTGATCGTCGACGACGCCTCGCTGGCCGTCGAGGCGATCGCCGAGGTCGGTCCGGGCGGGCACTTCTTCGGCATCCAGCACACCCAGGACCGCTTCCGCGAGGCGTTCTTCGCCCCGATGGTGTCGGACTGGCGCAACTACGAGTCCTGGGCCGAGGCCGGCAGCCCGACGGCTCTCGACCATGCCGCGCGGCTGGCCGGTGAGCTGGAGCAGGCCTACGACCAGCCGCCGATGGACCCCCAGGTCGCCGCCGAGCTCGACGACTTCGTCGCCCGCCGCGTCGCCGAGGGCGGCGGACCCACCGACTTCTAGGAGCAGACCAGATGAGAGCCGCCCCATGAGATCAACCGCCCAGGTCGTCGTCATCGGCGGCGGCGTCGTCGGCGCCAGCGTGCTCTACCACCTGACCAAGGCCGGCGTGCGCGACGCGGTGCTGCTGGAGCGCGGCGAGCTGACCTGCGGGTCCACCTGGCACGCGGCGGGCGGCATGCACACCCTCAACGGCGACCCCAACGTGGCGGCGCTGCAGAAGTACACCGTCGAGCTGTACGAGGAGATCCAGCGGATCTCCGGCATCGACTGCGGCATCGAGCTCAGCGGCGGGCTGATGCTGGCCGAGTCGCAGGAGCGGATGGACTGGCTGGCGATGGCCCAGGCGCGCGGCCGCTACCTCGGCATCGACACCGAGCTGATCACGCCGGCCGAGGCCAAGGAGCAGGTGCCGTACCTGGAGGAGTCGTTCTTCGTCGGCGCGATGTACGACCCGGTGGAGGGCCACGTCGACCCGTCGGGGGTCACCCGGGCGTACGCCCGCGCGGCCCAGCTGGCCGGTGCCGAGGTCGTGCAGCACACGATGGTGCGGGCGCTGCGCCGTCGCGGCGACGGCAGCTGGGAGGTCGACTGCGGCGAGGCCGGCACGGTGGTGGCCGAGCACGTCGTCAACGCCGGCGGCCTGTGGGCCCGCGAGGTCGGCCGCATGGTCGGCATCGAGCTGCCCGTGCTGGCGATGGAGCACCACTACCTCATCACCGAGGCGGTGCCCGGGCTGGTGGAGTGGAACGCGTCGTCCGGGCGGGTCGGGATGCACGCGATGGACTTCGCCGGCGAGGTCTACATGCGCCAGGAGGGCGAGGGGCTGCTGCTCGGCACCTACGAGCCGAACGGCGTGCCGTGGTCGCCGCGGGAGACGCCGTGGGACTTC
>JBBSMN010000182.1:0-6136 GCA_038233135.1 Propionibacteriales bacterium | reverse complement strand
CCTTGAAGTACTCCGGGATGTAGTCGAACATGAACCGCTTGCCCTCGGAGTTGCGCAGGACGCCACCGTCACCGCGCACCGACTCCGTGACGAGGATGCCCTTCACGCTCGGCGGCCACACCATCCCGGTGGGGTGGAACTGCACGAACTCCATGTTGATCAAGCTTGCTCCGGCCCGCAGCGCCAGGGCGTGGCCGTCACCGGTGTACTCCCAGGAGTTGCTGGTCACCTGGTAGCTCTTGCCGATCCCGCCGGTCGCCAGCACGACGCATGGGGCCTCGAAGACGACGAAACGGCCGCTCTCGCGCCAGTAGCCGAACGCGCCGGCGATCGCGACGGCGCGTTCGGCACCGTCGCCCGACTCGTCGCCGTCAGCCTCCGCACCGGTGCTGCCGTCTCGCAGCAGGTCGGTGATCGTGCACTCCATGAAGACGTCGATGCCCAGCGCCACGGCCCGCTGCTGCAGCGTCCGGATCATCTCCAGGCCGGTGCGGTCGCCGACGTGTGCCAGTCTGGCGAAGCGGTGCCCGCCGAAGTCGCGCTGGGAGATCAGGCCCTCGGCGGTGCGGTCGAACAGTGCGCCCCACTCCTCCAGCTCGAGCACCCGGTCGGGGGCCTCCTGGGCGTGCAGCTGCGCCATCCGCCAGTTGTTGAGCATCTTGCCGCCACGCATGGTGTCGCGGAAGTGCACCCGCCAGCCGTCGTCGGACCACACGTTGCCCATCGCCGCTGCGATGCCGCCCTCGGCCATCACCGTGTGCGCCTTGCCCAGCAACGACTTGCACACGATGGCCGTGCGGGCGCCCGCGTCGTGCGCGGAGATGGCGGCCCGCAACCCGGCGCCGCCGGCGCCCACCACGACGACGTCGTAGGCGTGTCGCTCATAGTCGCTCGTACTCATCGAGGCACCTCCACCATCAGTCGGTCCGCCATCAGAAGATCCTGGGGTCGTCGAACACACCGGCGGCCAGCAGGTAGACGTAAAAGTCGGTGAGTGCGACGGAGAACAGCGAGTACCACGCCCACTTGGGGTGGTCTTGGTTCAGTCGCGACACGAGCGTCCACGCGCGGTAGCGCACTGGATGCTTGGAGAAGTGCCGCAGCCGGCCGCCGACCACGTGCCGGCACGAGTGGCACGACAGCGTGTACCCCCAGAGCAGGGCGATGTTGAGGACGAAGATCACCGTGCCGAGGCCCATGTGACCCCACTCGCCGGTGGGGTCGCGGAAGGCCAGCACGGTGTCGAACGTCAGCACGGCCGACACCAGGAACGCAGCGTAGAAGAACCACCGGTGCGCGTTCTGGAAGATCAGCGGGAACCGGGTCTCGCCGGAGTACGAGGTGTGCGGCTCGGCGACTGCGCACGCAGGTGGCGACAGCCAGAACGACCGGTAGTAAGCCTTGCGGTAGTAGTAGCAGGTCATCCGGAAACCGAGCGGGAAGATGAGGACCAGCAGCGCCGGTGACAGCGGGAACCAGCTGATCGGCTGGCCGAAGTCGCTGGCCCCGTCGACGCAGTCGGTGCTCAGGCAGGGGGAGTAGAAGGGTGAGAGGTACGGCTCGGAGTAGTAGTCGGAGCCGGAGAAGGCGCGCCACGTGGCGTAGATGACGAAGGCGGCGAAGACCGTGAACGTCACGGCCGGCTGCAGCCACCACCGGTCCTGCCGGAGGGTCTTGTCGGGAATGCCTGCGCGTTGCGGCCCGAGGACACCACTGGCCATCAGGGAGCCCGCATCTCGGGGTCGGCGAGACCCCCGTGGTCGCCCGCCACCGGATCCGCTGCGCAGCCCGGGACCGCTCCTGACAGTGCGCCAGTGCCGATCGTCATGCGCGACCCTCCCTCCGTGTGCGCTGCCATCATCGCGATGTGCTCACGCCCAACCGTATCCCGGCCAGCCGACAAGTGGCGCTCTGGATCGTAGGTGTCGAGCGCCACACGGTGCCCCGGGCTAGGGCCTGCGGGGCCGGTGCGGCCTGCTGCGCGAGGCGCGGGTCACGAGCGGTGCTGCGGGTCGCGCCATCCTGAGCTGGCGTCGGATGCGAGCGTCCAGGTCGAGCTCGCCGAGCAGCCGCTTGACCGTCGTCATCAGGGCGAAGTGCAGCTCGGTGAGCACCGGGTCGCTGTCGCTGAGCAGCAGGTCGTTGATTCGTGCTCTGGCCTCGTGCAGCCCCTCTCGCGCCTCCCGCACCCGGGTGATCTGCGGCATGTGACCGGCAATCCGCGGCTCCGCCTCGGCGCGGACGAGCTCGCCGAAACCCCGGATGCCGGCCGCGAGGTCGCGAAAGAACTCGGCGACGGCGGCAGTGCTCGCGTCCGCCACCTCGCCGCCGGGCCAGCCCGGGTCGGTGACGGCGTCCTGGACGGACCGGAACATGCTCCGCACCGTCACCGCGGAGTGCTCCAGCGCCTCCAGGCCCTGGCGCAGCCCCGGCCCCGCATCGGGTGTGCCGAGCGCCCGCAGGTTGAGCCGTCGAGACTGCTCGGCATGCAGCAGTGCGGAACCGATCCGCGGGATGTCGTAGGTCAGGCGGCGGGACGAGTCGAGCCAGTCGGTGGCGTGGGCCGACAGGTCGCCGCTGGTGAGATCTGGCGCCGACAGCTCGTCGGCCGCACGTTCGAGCAGCTGCGCAGCGTCGTCGGCGAGCGCCGCGATGGCTTCGCCGGCCTCGTCGGTGGCGACCTTGGGCGGGAATATCAGGTTGGACAGCACTCCGACGCCGGCACCTACGAGCGTCTCGGTGAGGCGCTGCCAGCCGGCCGACTCCACCCCGAGGGCCCCCACTCCGAGGACGAGCATCGCGCTGATCGGTACCTCGATCAGGTTGGGCCCCAACCTGATGACCTGCCCCACCAGGATGGACGCGGCGATCAGCAGCCCGAGGCTCCACCAGGTGAGCGGGAACACCACCGCGAAGCCAACCGCCAGCGAGACGCCTGCCATCACGCTCAGGACCCGGTCGACTCCGCTGGCGAGCAGGCTGATCGGGGTCAGCTGGACGACCAGCAGCGCCGTGAGCGGCGCCAGCAGGGGCTTGGTGCCCGAGAAGATCGCCGCCGCCACCACATAGCTGGCAACTGCGGCTGCGGTGAGGCGCAGCGCCCATGCCACCTCGGCCCGGCCGCTGCGGCGGAACAGGGCGAGCTGGCGTGCTGCCGTCCGCACAGCGGTGTCGGACCAGGCCATCGAGCAACTCCGTCCAACCGGCGATGCACTCGTCGCGCAATCGGTGGCCAGGATGGCACCACAAGGACCGATCCCGTCACTGCGTGTCGCGTCCCGCCGCGATGCCAGCGCGGTGCGCCTCGCCGGCCGGATCGGCGGACCGCCCCCATTAGGCTCGGCGGCATGACCTCAGACGATGCGGTCGGTCGCGAGCCCGACGGCAGCTTTGCCCGTGACACCCGCTACCTGGACGCCCGCATCACCGCCGACGGCAGGGACGGCTGGCCGGTCGAGCCGGGCCGCTATCGCCTCGTCGCGGCTCGGGCCTGTCCCTGGGCCAGCCGGGCGATCATCGTGCGACGGCTGCTCGGGCTGGATGACGCGTTGTCGATCGGCCTGCCCGGCCCGACCCATGACGAGCGGAGCTGGACGTTCGACCTCGACCCCGGCGGCAAGGACCCGGTGCTCGGCATCGAGCGCCTCAAAGAGGCCTACGAGCGGGCCGTACCCGGCTTCCCGTTGGGCATCACGGTCCCGGCCATCGTGGATGTGCCGACCGGCGCCGTGGTCACCAACGACTTCACGCAGATCACGGTGGATCTGGAGACCGAGTGGTCGGCGTTGCACCGCGACGGCGCTCCGGACCTCTACCCCGAGGCGCTCCGCGACCAGATCGAGGAGGTCAGCGAGGCCAACTACCGCGATGTGAACAACGCCGTCTACGAGGCCGGTTTCGCCTCCAGCCAGTCGGCGTACGAGGAGGCGTACGGCCGGCTGTTCGCCCAGCTGGACCGGCTCAGCGACCGGCTCGCCGACCAGCGCTACCTCGTCGGCGACACCATCACCGAGGCCGACATCCGGCTGTTCACGACGCTCGTGCGCTTCGACGCCGTCTACCACGGCCACTTCAAGTGCAACCGCAACAAGCTGACCGAGATGCCGGTGCTGTGGGCCTACTCGCGTGACCTGTTCCAGACGCCCGGCTTCGGTGACACCGTGGACTTCGACCAGATCAAACGGCACTACTACGTGGTGCACACCAGCGTGAACCCCACGCAGGTGGTGCCCGCCGGCCCGGATCTTGACGGCTGGTCGACGCCGCACGGCCGCGAGTCGCTCGGGGGCCGTCCGTTCGGGGTCGGCAGTGCCCCGGCCCCGCGAGGACAGGGGATGACGCCCGGAGCCGTCGCCGATGGGTGCTGAGCGGGTGGTGGTCGCTGCGGCCATCGTCGAGCACGGCACCGTGCTGGCAGCCCGGCGGCGGCTCCCTGCCGACACTGCCGGCGGCTGGGAACTGCCGGGCGGCAAGGTCGACGCCGGAGAGACCCCCGCAGACGCCCTCGTCCGCGAGGTGCGCGAGGAGCTCGGCTGTCACATCGAGGTCGGTGACCGGATCGGTGGCGCGGAGCCGCTGCGGTCGGGCATGGTGCTGCACGCCTACGAATGCCGGCTGCGCGCTTCCGATCGGGACGAGCCGGTGCCGGCCGAGCACGACGCCGTCCGCTGGCTGGCTCCCGAGGAGCTCGACCAGGTCGGCTGGCTGCCCGCGGACCGGCCGTTCGTCGACGCGCTACGTGAGCGGCTGCTGGACGGTGAGCCGCTGCCGGGCGGCAACGTCGGCGGGTCGGTGCGCATCGGGTCGACCGTGCGGCGCCCCACCGGGTCATGGACACCGGCGGTGCACGCGCTGCTCGCACATGTACGCCGCCGCGGTCTCGACGCGGTGCCGCGGGTGCTCGGCTTCGACGCCCGCGGGCGAGAGGTGCTGACCTACGTCGAGGGGCGTGCCGACGACCCCGACGCGGACGTCCCGGACGATCAGGTGCGCCAGGCGGGGGCATGGCTGGCGCGCTACCACCGCGCGGTCGCCGATTTCGGCCCGCCCGGAGACGCGCCGTGGCGCAACACCGACCGGCCGCGGGCAGTGGACGAGATCGTCTGCCACTGTGACGTCGCGCCGTACAACATGGTCATCGACGAGGGCCGGCTGGCGGCTGTCATCGACTGGGACATGGCAGGGCCAGGCGCGCGGGTGGACGACCTGTCGTTCTGTGCGTGGAACGCGGTGCCGCTGTTTCGAGACGTCGGGCCGGGCGAGTCGGCCCGCCGGCTGCGGCTGCTCTGCGACGCGTACGGAGGAGCCGACCCGATGTCGGTCCTGGACAACGTCGTGCCGCGCATCGAGGGTGCTTGCGCGCGCATCGCCGCAGGTCAGCGGGTCGGTGACGTGGGCATGCTCAACCTGCGGGCGATCGGCGAGCCGGAGCGTTCGATGGCAAGGCTGGCTGCGCTGCAGGACCGGCAACCCGAGATCGAGCGGCTCCTCAGGCGCCCAGGTGCTCGCTGAGGAAGCGCACCTGCAGTTGCTTGAGGTTCTCGGCCACGGTCTCCGCAGAGGCCATGTGGGTCACCCCGGAAAGCGGCAGCACGGTATGTGGCTTGCCCGCCGCCAGCAGCGCCGAGGACAGCCGCAGGGTGTGCGCCACGACGACGTTGTCGTCCGCGAGCCCGTGGATGAGCAGCAGCGGGCGCTCGAGCCGGTCTGCCAGCGGCAGCAGCGAGTTGGCGTCGTAGACTTCCGGCTGCTCGTCGGGGTGGCCCAGGTAGCGCTCGGTGTAGAACGTGTCGTAGAGCCGCCACTCGGTCACCGGCGCGCCTGCGACCGCGCAGCCGAACACGTCGGGTCGCTGCAGCACCGCCAGGGCGGACAGGTAGCCGCCGTACGACCAGCCGGTGATGCCCACCCGGTCGGTGTCCACCTCGTCGGGGTAGGCCGCGGCGACGGCCGCGAGCGCGTCCACCTGGTCCTGCAGGGTGACGCGTGCGAGCCGGTCGCGCACCGAGCGGTCCCAGGCCGGCCCCCGGTGCGGTGTTCCGTGGCCGTCGGCGACGATGACGCAGAAGCCCTGGTCGGCGATCCACTGCGACTCCAGGAAGGCCCGAGACGCGGCCATGCACCGCTGGCCGTGGGG
>JBBSMN010000181.1:0-6157 GCA_038233135.1 Propionibacteriales bacterium | reverse complement strand
GGGAGTGCGGCGACCCCGCCCTGCTCGGCGAGCAGGTGGCCCGGCTGTCCCGGCTGGCGCATCGGGTGCTGTGGATGAACCCGCATCGTGGCAAGGTCGGATACCTGCCGGTGCAGGGCGGCATCGTCGCAGCGTTGCCGTACGTCGACGGACTGCTCGCCGGCCACTCGCTGGCGGCGTTCGCGGCGCTGCTGGACGAGATAGGGCGCTCATGACGTTGAGGTGCCCGGGAGGTGGTCGGCGTGCGTGACGTGCTGGGTGACCTGCTGCGCTGGTGGGAGGCGGGCCAGACGGTGGGCGTGGCCACCGTTGTCGCGACCTTCCACTCCGCTCCCCGCCCGCCCGGGGCGAGCATGCTGGTCGGGCCGAACGGCAGCGTCGTCGGCTCGGTCTCCGGCGGCTGCGTCGAGGGCGACGTCTACGAGCTCGCGCAGCAGGTGGTCACTGTCAGGTCGCCGGCCCTGCGGCGGTACGGGGTCAGCGACCACGACGCGCTCGCGGTCGGGCTGACCTGCGGCGGTGTCCTCGACGTACTCGTGGAACCGGTCTCGCGGGCCACCTTCCCGCAGCTCGGCGACGTGGTCGCCGATGTCGCCGCCGATCGGCCGGTAGCGGTGGCCACAGTGGTCGAGCACCCCGACGCCAGCCGGGTCGGCGGCCGCCTCGTCGTGCGACCCGAGGATGCCGAACGAGCGGTCCAGGGCAGTCTCGGCTCGCCACGCGCCGACAACGCCGTCACCGACGACGTGCGCGGCCTGCTCGCCAGCGGGCGCACCGAGACCCTCACCTACGGTCCCGACGGGCAGCGACGAGGCGAGGGCATGCGGGTCTTCTGTGCCTCGTACGCCCCCAAGCCGCGGATGCTGGTCTTCGGCGCGATCGACTTCGCCGCCGCTGTGGCTCGGATGGGTACGTTTCTCGGCTACCGCGTCACCGTGTGTGATGCCCGGCCGGTGTTCGCCACCCGCGCCCGTTTCCCCGACGTCGACGACGTGGTGGTCGACTGGCCGCACCGCTACCTGCAGTCGCAGACCGCCGCCGGGGCGGTCGACGAGCGCACCGTGCTGTGCGTGCTCACCCACGATCCCAAGTTCGACGTACCGCTGCTGGTCGCCGCCCTGCGACTGCCCGCCGTTGCCTACATCGGAGCGATGGGTTCTCGGCGCACCCACGAGGACCGCCTCGAGCGGCTGCGCGACGAGGGCCTGTCCACAGCCGAGCTGGACCGGTTGTCCAGTCCGGTGGGTCTCGACCTGGGTGCCCGCACACCCGAGGAGACCGCCGTCTCGATCGCGGCCGAGATCATCGCGTTGCGCTGGGGAGGTCGAGGTGAGCGGCTCACCGAGCTGGGTGGAGCCATCCACCACCACGCCGACCGGGGCGAGCCGGTCTGAGTCTCCCCTTGTGCGCCAGGTCACAGCGGGGTTGAGTGCTCCTAGCGGAGCCGTCGCACTCGCCGCGGCTCGACTCGGTTCGCGAGAGGTGCCCTTTCCATGACCCGCATCAGCATCAGCGTCGACGGGGCTCGGTACTCCGACGACGTGGAGCCCCGGACCCTGCTCGTCCAGTATCTGCGCGAGCGGCTCGGCAAGACCGGCACGGTGGTGGGCTGCGACACGACCAACTGCGGCGCCTGCACGGTGCACCTCGACGGCCGGAGCGTTAAGTCGTGCACGGTGCTGGCCGTCCAGGCGGACGGTCACGAGGTCACCACCATCGAGGGGCTGGCCACCGACGGCGAGCTGCACCCGATGCAGCAGGCGTTCCACGAGGCGCACGCCCTGCAGTGTGGCTACTGCACGCCCGGCATGATCATGCAGTCGCTCGACCTGCTCGCCGACAACCCCGACCCGAGCGAGGCGGAGGTGCGCGACGGACTCGAGGGCAACCTGTGCCGGTGCACCGGCTACCAGAACATCGTCAAGGCCGTACGTGCGTGCGCCACTTCCGGCCAGCAGACCCCCAGCTCGACGGGAGCCTCCGCATGACCGTCACCGAGGACCGCGCCGCCGACACCGCACCGGAGATCGGCAAGGCCAGGCTGCGCAAGGAGGACCGCCGGCTGATTACCGGGCGCACCCGCTTCACCGACAGCATCGCCCTGCCGGGCATGCACCACCTGGCGATGGTGCGCAGCCCGTTCGCGCACGCCCGCATCACCCACCTGGACACGACCGCGGCCAAGGCGGCCGACGGGGTGGTCACGGTGCTGACCGGGGCCGACGTCGCGCAGGTGCAGGGCAGCCTGCCCAACGCGTGGCCGATCACGCCCGAGCAGAAGGCGCCGGCGCACCCCTCGATCGCGGTCGACAAGGTCAACTTCGCCGGCGAGATCGTCGCCGTGGTGGTCGCTCGCACACCTGGCGAGGCGCGTGATGCCGCCGAGCTCGTCGACGTCGACTACGACGACCTGCCCCCGGTGCTCGACCTGGCGCGGGCGGCCGCCGACGAGCAGGTCATCTACGACGACCTCGGCACCAACATCAGTGCCCACTTCGTCCTCGACTCGGCCGAGGCAGGCACCGGGGAGGACGTCGACGCCGCGATCGAGACCGCCCGCGCCGACGGAGTCGTGGTGGAGCGCACGCTGCGCCAGAACCGGCTGGTGCCGGCGTCCATGGAGCCCCGCTCGTTCGTGTGCGACCCGACCAGTGAGCAGCTGACGCTCTGGTCGGCCACCCAGATCCCGCACGTGCTGCGGGTGATGCTCGCGTTGACGCTCGGCATCTCGGAGAGCAAGCTGCGGGTCATCGCCCCCGACGTCGGCGGCGGTTTCGGCGGCAAGCTGCAGGTCACCCCCGAGGAGGTGGTGACGATCCTGGTCGCTCAGCGCATCGGCAAGCCGGTGAAGTACACCGAGACGCGCTCCGAGGCCATGGTCTCGGCGCACCACGGGCGTGACCAGGTCCAGAAGCTCACGCTCGCCGCCACCCGCGACGGGCGCATGACCGGCCTGAAGGTCGAGCTGCTCGCCGACATGGGTGCGTACCTGTCCCTGATCGGTGGCGGTGTCCCCACCCTCGGGGCGTTCATGTACTGCGGCATCTACAAGCTGCCGGCCTACCGCTTCGACCTCACCACCGTGTTCACCAACAAGACGTGGACCGACGCGTACCGCGGGGCGGGGCGCCCGGAGGCGACGTTCGCGATCGAGCGGATGGTCGACGAGCTCGCCGTCGAGCTGGGCATGGAGCCGCTCGAGCTGCGGCGCAAGAACTGGATCACGAAGGACGAGTTCCCGTTCACCACCGTCGCCGGCCTCGAGTACGACACCGGCAACTACGAGGCGGCCACCGCCAAGGCGCTCGAGCTGTTCGGCTACGACGAGCTGCGCGCCGAGCAGCAGCGGCGTCGTGACTCTGGTGACCCGGTGCAGCTCGGCATCGGCATCTCGACGTTCACCGAGATGTGTGGGCTGGCGCCCAGCCGCGTGCTCGGCTCGCTGTCGTACGGCGCGGGCGGGTGGGAGCACGCGTCCGTACGCATGCTGCCCACCGGCAAAGTGGAGGTCGTCACCGGCGCCAGCGGGCACGGGCAGGGTCACGAGACGGCCTGGAGCCAGATCGTGGCCGACCGGCTCGGGGTGCCGTTCGAGGACATCGAGGTGCTGCACGGGGACACGCAGGTGTCGCCGCGAGGCATGGACACCTACGGGTCGAGGTCGCTGACCGTCGGCGGCGTTGCGGTGGCCAAGGCCGCCGACAAGGTGATCGAGAAGGCGCGCACCGTCGCCGCGCACCTGCTCGAGGCCGACGTGGGCGACCTCAAGTTCGAGGCTGGCCGGTTCGGCGTGCGTGGCACCGACCAAGGGGTCACCATCGGCGAGATCGCCTTGGCCACGTTCGCGGCGCACAACCTGCCGGACGACTTCGAGCCGAACCTCGACTCCGACGCCACGTTCGACCCGGTCAACTTCTCGTTCCCGCACGGCACCCACCTGGCGGCGATGGAGGTCGACACCGAGACCGGCCAGGTGCGCGTGCGCTCGTACGTGTGCGTCGACGACGTCGGCACGATCGTCAACCCGCTCATCGTGGAAGGGCAGGTGCACGGCGGCCTCGTCCAGGGCATCGCGCAGGCGCTGTTCGAGGACGCGGTCTACGACGAGCAGGGCACGCTGGTCAGCGGGTCGTTTGTCGACTACCTCGTGCCCAGCGCGCCCGACCTGCCCAGCTTCGTGACCGACCACACGACCACCCCGTCGATCACCAACGAGCTCGGCGCCAAGGGCGTGGGGGAGGCGGGCACGATCGCGTCGACCCCGGCGATCGTCAACGGCGTGCTCGACGCCGTACGCCACCTGGGGGTCACCGACATCGACATGCCGCTCTCGCCGCACCGGGTGTGGCAGGCGTTGCAAGGCCGCGGACCCGGCGAAGCCGCCGTGCCCGACGCGACGGCCCCGGAGGTGGTGCAGGCCGACGTCGGTTCCAGCGGCAACCCGACCGGCCAGAGCGACGGGAGCGCCCGATGATCCCCGCGTCGTTCGACTACCACGCCCCGACCAGCGTGCAGGAGGCGCTCGACCTACTGGCCGAGCACGGCGACGAGGCCAAGCTGCTCGCCGGTGGCCAGAGCCTCATCCCGGTGCTCAAGCTGCGGCTCGCCGCCCCCGAGGTGGTGATAGACCTCGGCCGCATCGCCGAGCTGGTGGGTATCGAGGAGGACGGCGACGCGCTGGTGATCAAGGCGATGACCCCGCACGCCGACGTCGCCGACAGCGAGCTCGTACGCCGACATGCCGCGGTGGTGGCCGAGGCCACGCAGACCGTGGCCGACCCGCAGGTGCGCCACCGGGGCACCTTCGGCGGGGCCCTGGCCCACGCCGACCCGGCCGGTGACTTGCCGGCACCGGTGCTGGCCCTCGACGGCGAGCTGGTGATCGCCAGCCGCGGTGGCTCCACCCGTACCGTCGCCGCGGCCGACTTCTTCACCGACCTGTTCACCACCGCGCTCGGTGACGACGAGATCCTCACCCACGTGCGCATCCCCAAGCACACCGGCTGGGGTGGCCACTACGAGAAGTTCACCAGGGTGGCGCAGCAGTGGTCGATCGTCGCCGCGGCGGCCGCAGTGCGCGCGGAGGATGGTGTGATCGCCGAAGCCAAGGTGGCCCTGACCAACATGGGCTCCACCCCCGTGCGTGCCTTCGCGGTCGAGGATGCCTTGCGAGGACAGCCGGCGACACCGGAGGCGGTCTCGGCCGCGTGCGCGTCCGCGGCCCAGGGCACCGACCCGCCGACCGACACCAACGGTGACGCCGACTACCGCCGACACCTTGCGGGGGTGCTCACCCGCCGCGCGGTGCTGTCCGCCGCAGGCGCGTGAGCATGGAGCTGTCGCACGAGTTCCGCGTGCCGGTGCCGGTGGAGCAGACCTGGCAGGCGTTCAACGACCTCGACCGAGTCGCGCCGTGCTTTCCCGGGGCGACCTTGACGTCGGCCGAGGGTGACTCGTTCAGCGGCGGCGTCAAGGTCAAGCTCGGACCGATCTCCATGCAGTACGCCGGCACCGGCACCTGGCAGGAGCGTGACGAGTCGGCTCGGCGGGCGGTGATCGTCGCCCGCGGCAAGGACAAGCGAGGAAACGGCACCGCGTCGGCCACCGTCACCGCCCAGCTGAGCGTGGACGGGGACGGCACCGCTGTCTCGGTGCACACCGAGCTGAAAGTGACCGGCAAGCCTGCGCAGTTCGGCCGAGGCGTCATGCAGGACGTGAGCGACAGGCTGCTCGGGCAGTTCGTCGCGTGCCTGACCGAGATGTTGGCCGAGCCGGCGGACGCGGCGGCCGCCGCCGGTGGGGAAGCGGCCGGTGGGGATGCGGCCGGTGGAGATGCGGCCGACTCGACTGCTGGCGACGCCGAGGGTGCTGCCGGTGCCGATCTGGACGTTGCGAACCCCAGGGACGGCTCTGACGCGGGGCTCGACGAGGAAGCCGCGACCTCGATCGAGCCTGATCGTACGGACGTGCCACCGGTCAGCGATGGTCCGCGACCGAGCGGCCCAGGAGATGCCGGGCCGGCGCCGGAGGCCCAGCTCGACCTGCTGGCGACCGTGCTCCCGGTGCTGGCCCGTCGATACGCGGCTCCAGCACTCGGTGTCGTCGCAGGTCTGGTGGTGCTGCGCTGGCTCCGTCGCCGCTGAGCCCGTCGCTGCAG
>JBBSMN010000180.1:0-6173 GCA_038233135.1 Propionibacteriales bacterium | reverse complement strand
GCCCCCCGGTCTGCGGCGGCAGACACGGCTGTAGCTGAGCCCACTGTTCATCGGTCAGATCATGTCGATCGAGCATCCATCCGTGTCTACCGCGGGTCCACCACGGAACTTCGCGGGACACGCCCTAGGCTCGCCGCCGTGCCGAGCCTCGACCCCAACGACCCGGACGTGGTGGCCTTCTGGAGCGAGCGGCACCTGTGCACCCTCACCACGCTGCGCCTGGACGGCAGTCCGCACGTCGTGCCCGTCGGCGCGACCTTCGACGCCGGCGCGATGACCGCGAGGGTGATCACTCGCGACGGGTCGGTGAAGGTGCGCAACATCGAGGCCGGCGGGGAGCGGGTGGCGATCTGTCAGGTTGACGGTCGCCGGTGGTCGACGCTGGAGGGCGGGGCCCGCGTCAGCCGAGACCCCGACGAGATCGCCGACGCCGTAAACCGCTATGCCCAGCGCTATCGCCAACCCCGGGTCAACCCCGAGCGTGTCTGCGTCGTCATCGACGTGACGCAGGTGCTCGGCCACCCCTGAGCTCAACAGTCACGCTTGTCCGGCGCAGGAACCGCGCCGTCCAGCAGGTAGGCGTTGACCGTCGAGTCGATACACGCGTTGTCCTGGCCGTACGCGGTGTGCCCGTCACCCTCGCGGGTCAACAGAACGCCGGAATCGAGCTGCTTGGCCATCGACTCGGCCCACTCGTACGGGGTGGCGGGGTCGCGGGTGGTGCCGACCACCAGGATGGGTGCGGCGCCCTCGGCGTCGATCTCGGGCACCGGAGCAGCCGCCTCGACCGGCCACTGCGCACACGCCAGCGGCGACCACGCGAACGTGCGGCCGAACGTCGGCGCCGCCTCCTCGAACGCCGGGATCGAGTCCTGGATGTCGGCGACAGTGGCGTCCGACGGGTCGTCGAGGCAGTTCACCGCGTAGATGACCTGGGCCATGTTCGTGGTGTATCCGGACGCGGTGCGCCCCCAGTAGGCGTCGGCCAGCATCAGCAACGAGGCTCCGTCGCCGTCGAAGGCCTGGCTGAGCGCCTGGTCGAGAACAGGCCAGTAGCTCTCCACGTACAGCGGGAGCGCGATCCCGTAGAGCCCGAGGGCCTCGGTGAGGTCCCGGTCGGTCCCGGTGGGGAGCGGCTTCGCGTCGAGCTCGTCGAGGAAGTCGCCAACACGCGAGACGCCGGTCTCGAGGTCGTCGCCCAGCGGACACTCCGCCTTGGCGGCGCAGCTGCCGACGTAGGCCCGCAGCGCGGTCTCGAACCCCGCCGCCTGCTGCTTGTTGACCTCTTCGATGCCCAGCGACGGGTCGACAGCGCCGTCGAGCACGACGCGGCCGACCGTGTCGGGGAAGAGCTCGGCATAGACCGCCCCGATAAAGGTTCCGTACGACGCGCCGTAGTAATGCAGCGTGTCGTCCCCGACCACCGCCCGGATCACGTCGAGGTCGCGCGCCACGTCGGTGGTGGACAGGTGCGGCAACAGTGCGGGCGCGTCGTCAGCACACCCGTCGGCGAAGTCGGCGAACAGGCGCTGCCCCTCGTCGACCTCGGCGGCAGAGTCCGGGTCGGGGTCGGACGCGAGCAGCTCGTCGACCCCGTCGTCGCCGAGGCACTCCACCGGATCGCTGTCGGCGACCCCGCGCGGGTCGAAACCGACCAGGTCGTAGGACTTCAAGACATCGGGGCCGAACTGTGCGGCTGCCTGCGCCGCGTAGCCCACGCCCGAGGCGCCTGGACCCCCTGGGTCGACGATCAGCGCGCCCACGGGGGATCCGCCGTCAGCCGGTCGGCGGTTGACCGACAGCTCGAGCGTCTCGCCCTCCGGCTTGGAGTAGTCGACCGGCACCTGGACGCGGGCGCACTCGAACTCGCCGGCGCACGCCTTCCAAGCTGTCTGCTGGCCGTAGAACCGGGCCAACGGACCGGTCGGGTCGGCACCGGGACTCGGGCCGTCGGTGCCTTCAGTGGGCTCGGAATCGGTCGGCTCGGAATCGGTCGGCTCGGAGTCGGTCGGCTCGGAATCGGTCGGCTCGGAGTCGGTCGACGCCGAAGAGGTCGCGGAGTCGGCGGCCTCGTCGTCGGCGGAGACCGCGCAGCCGACCACCACCAGCCCAAGCACGACCGCCAGCACCCAGGTCGCCGCCCGGCCAGGAAGGGACATCACGCCACTAGCCTAGGTGGCTGGCGCGAGCCGGTGCGGTTTGTGCACAGGGCGGCGATCAGGCGCGGGCCAGCCGCAGGAACGCCTGCTCCAGAGCGAGCAGGGGCGCGACGTTGGCTGCCATCGCCTCTCGACACCCCAGCAAGGCGTCGATGCGGCGCAGCGTACGCGGTGGGCGGGTGCGCGAGGAGACCTGCTCGAGCTCGGGGCGCATCTCCTCGTTGACCAGCTCGGCGCCGGTGTCGCACTGCAGCCGCAGCACGTCCCGCTGGGCGCTGAGCAGGTCGAGCAGCACCCGGTCGACCGAGTCCCGCACCAGCCGGGTGCGACGTGCCTTGTGCAGGCGTTTCAGCTCGGCGAGCGCCCCCTGCTCACCGCGCGCCTTCACACCACGCGTGCCCGTCCCCCAAGCGTCCGCATGAGACTTCAGCTCATCTCGTTCGAGCCCACTGGCGACCGACTCGGACTCCTCCTTGGCCACCTCGTGCACGTTGTGGGCGGCTCGTACGCAGTCGCCGGGGTCGCGCAGCCGCTGCGGCAACGCCAGCACCTCGCGGCGCCGGATGCGGACCGCCTCGTCGCGCACCAGCGCCCGGGCCCGCCCGATGTGGCCCTGTGAGGCGCGGGCGGCGAAGGCGGCCAGCGCCGGTGGCGCACCGGCCGTCTCCAGCGCGGCCGTGACCGCGGCCACCGGTGGGGTCCGCAGCGTGACCTGCCGGCAGCGGGACCGGACGGTCGGCATCACGTCGTCGCTGGTGGGCGCGCACAGCAACCACAAGGTGCGGGGGGCCGGCTCCTCGATGCTCTTGAGCATCGCGTTGGCGGCTTGGTCGGTGAGCCGGTCGGCGTCCTGGACCAGGATCACCGACCAGCGTCCCATCGTCGGGGTCATGGCGGCCTTGAGGACCAGCTCACGCACATCGTCGACGCCGATGGTGAGGCCGGCGGTGTCAACGACGGTGACGTCGGGGTGCGAGCCGGCCAGCACCTGCCGGCACTCGGGACACTCGCCGCACCCGCCGTCTGCGCACTGCAGCGCGGCGGCGAAGGCCCTGGCCGCGTTGGAGCGGCCCGAGCCGGGTGGCCCGGTGAACAGCCAGGCATGGGTCATCGCGGCATCGAGTCGCCCCACCCGCCAATGCTGGGCGGCGACGACCGCCGGACGCAGCACGTCGATGAGCGGCCCTTGACCGACCAGCCCCGCCCAGGCACCCGCTGCCACGGATGCAGCCTAGGCGCTGCATCCAACACGCACCCTGCCGGCGACGAGACCGCCTATGCGTCCACCACGACGAACGGCGCGACCCGCTCCCAGACCAGCGCGGCCACCGCGTCGGGGGAACCGGTCGCGTCCACGACGAGGTAGTGCTCGGCGTCGTCGGCAGCCAGCCTGGCGAAGTGGTCCCGCACCCGCTCATGAAAGTCCAGGGGCTCCTGCTCCAGCCGATCGGGTCCTCCGTCGGGCAGCGCGCGGCGAAGACCCTCGGCCGCCGGTAGGTCGAGAAAGACGGTCAGGTGCGGGCGCAGCTGCTCGGTGGCCCAGCGCGCCACCTGCTCCACCTCGGGCAGGCGCAGCGACCGCCCGGCACCCTGGTAGGCCAGGGTCGAGTCGACATATCGGTCGGTGATCACCACCGCGCCCCGGTCGAGTGCCGGTCGCACCACCCGGGCCACGTGCTCGGCCTTGTCCGCGGCATAAAGCAGGGCTTCGGTACGCGGCGACAGCTCGCCGGTGGCCGGGTCGAGCAGGATGGCGCGCAGCGACCTGCCGACGGCCGTGTCGCCCGGCTCCCGGGTCAGCAACACCTCGAGCTCACCTGCCGACCGCTCCGCCGCCAGCGCATCGGCGAGCAGCCGTGCCTGGGTGGACTTGCCGGCGCCCTCACCGCCCTCGATCGCCACGAACAGGCCGCGCGAAGCGTAGACCCCGCGCCCACGCATCGACTGGCGCAGCTCGGCGGCCACGGACACCCCCGGTCGGTCGTTCATCGATCGGAAGGATGCCAGGCCCACCGCCAGCGCGAGCACCCCCGCCGCCACGAAGGCCACCTGCACCCCGCCATACGCCAGCGTGACGTCGTCGTTGATGCGCAGCCGTCGCGGCCCCAGCAGCCCAGCGAGCAGCGGGGTGACGGCCAGCACGAGCGACAGGACCAGGCGCACCAGGGACTGGACGAGCGCGAAGGTGCGTCCCCGCAGACCCTCGGGAACCTCGAGCCCGAGGAGGGTGTAGCCGGTGATCCAGGCCGCTCCCGCACACGCGCCGAGCAGCAGGCTGAAAGCAGCCGCCAGCACCATGTCCGAGACGAGCGACAGGCTGACCAGCACGATCCCCGCTGCCGCGAGGGCCAGACCGAACAGCCGCCGCCGGCTCACGCCGCGCAGCAGCCGCGGCCCGCGCCACATGCCGGCGCCGAGCCCGGCGAAGACCGCTCCGAACAGGACGCCGTAGCCGGGGTCGCCGGCACCCAGCTCGTCGACGTAGACCCGCGCGAGCCCGATCACGACCCCGCCGGCGGCGAACGCGCCTGTGACCCCGGCGACGAGGCCACGGATCAGCGGTGTGCGCACGACGTACGCCCACCCCTCGACGACCGCGCGGACGACGCCAACCCGCTGGCCCGTCGCGACCGCGGCGCCCCTCGGTAGCGCCGACCCGAGGCTCAGCAGCAGCACCGCGGACACTGCGAAGCTCGACGCGTTGGCGTACAGGGCGATGTCGGCCGGTGCCGCCGACGACCAGCCCGTCACCGACGACAGCGCCTCGGTGCCCACCGACAACCCGGTGAACAGCACCGCCGCCGGAAGCGCCGAGCCGTACGTGCTGGCCAGCACGAGCCGGTTCGCCGCCTCCAGCCGCTGCGGCGGCACCAGGCTGGGGATGGTGGCGTCCTTGGTCGGCAGCCAGACCACGTTGACGATCTCGACTAGGACGGTGGCGACGAACAACCAGGGCAGGGTGCCGACGAGCGGGATGGTCACGAAGATCGCAGCCCGCAGCACGTCGCCCACGACGAGCACCAGTCGCCGGTCCAGATGGTCGGCGAGGTAGCCACCGAGCGGCCCGATCAGCAACGCCGGGGCCACCCGCAGCAACAGCACCCCGCCGATGGCGAAGTTGCGGTCGGCGTAGCCGGCACCCGCCAGCTCGTTGGCGAGGGCGGTCAGCGCCAGCAGCCCCAACCAGTCGCCGAGGCTGGACAGCCCGATCGCCGCCCAGAACCTCCGAACGCCGGGCAGCGTGAGCACGGCACCCACGCTGTGCGGCGCGGCGGTCATCCCTTGCGGGCCGTGGCCGACTTCTTGGCGGTTGTCTTCTTGGCGGTTGTCTTCTTGGCGGCACTCTTCTTGGCCGGAGTCTTCTTGGCCGGCCGCTTGCGCGGCGCGGGATCCTTCGCCCGCTTCTCGGCCAGCAGCTCAGCGGCCCGCTCGATGGTGACCGACTGCGGGTCGTCCCCCTTGCGCAGTGTCGCGTTGGTGTCCCCGTCGGTCACGTAGGGGCCGAACCGGCCGTCCTTGACCGTCACCGGCTTGCCCGACCCGGGGTCGACGCCCAGCTCCCTGAGCGGCGGCCGAGCGGCCTGCCTGCCGCGCTGCTTGGGCTGGGCATAGATCGCCATCGCCTCGTCCAGCGTGATCGTGAACAGCTGCTCCTCGCTGTCGATGGAGCGCGAGTCGGTGCCCTTCTTGAGGTAAGGGCCGTAGCGGCCGTTCTGCGCCGTGACCGGCTCACCTGACTCGGGATCGGTGCCGACGGTGCGCGGCAGCGACAGCAGCCGCAGGGCGTCGTCGAGGCCGATGGTGTCCAGGCTCATTTCCTTGAACAGTGAGCCGGTGCGAGCCTTGACCGCCTTGGCACCCTTGGTCGGCACACCGTCCGGGAGCTGCTCGGTGACGTACGGACCGTAGCGGCCGTTCTTGGCCACGATGACGTGCCCGGACTCGGGGTCGGTGCCCAGCTCGTGCTCGGCACCCGTCGGGTTGGCGAGGAGCTCACGGGCCCGGTCGACGGTC
>JBBSMN010000179.1:0-6174 GCA_038233135.1 Propionibacteriales bacterium | reverse complement strand
TGGGACCGGCAGGGCGCCGCCCCGACCGCGTTCTCGCGGGAGCGGTACGAGCCGTCGCCGCTGGCCGACGTCGGCCACAGGGTCTACGACAAGATGCGCCGCGCCGGCGACCCCGCCCGCCACGACGCCGCCGTCTGGGGCAAGCGGCCGGACGAGGCGCCCAGCGGCGGCAGCCCACCCGTGCGCACTTGACCACCCGCCGCACCCGAACCGACCGCGAGGAGAGCCCGGACGATGTGCTTTAAGACCCTGCCGGTCGAGTTTGACGAGCGCGGCAACGCGAGCCTGCGCGGCGGCATCCCCAACCCGTACGACGTGACCGTCGCCAAGCCGGATGTAGGCATGGGCGAGACCGAGCGCCGGGAGCGCATTGAGCAGCTGGTGGCCCGCAACGGGCACATCAAGGACCTCAACATGGACCCGGTCACCCGCATCGCCGGTGCGCTGGCGGTGCACGTGACCGCCGACCTGGACAAGGGTGCCTACCTCGACTCGCACGCACAGGCCACCCTGTTCCGTGGTTACGAGGTGATCCTGATGGGCCGCGACCCGCGCGACGCCATCTTCGTCTCGTCGCGGGCATGCGGCGTCTGCGGCGGGGTGCACGCGCACGCCGCGGCGTACGCCATCGAGCAGGCGATGAGCATCGCCCCACCTCCGCTCGGCACGGTGGTGCGCAACATGACCGAGGCGGCGGAGATGGGCTACGACAACCCGCTGCACCTGTACCTGCTGGCCGGCCCGGACTACTCCGAGTCGGTCATTCGGTCGTCGAACCCCGAGCTGTGGCCCAAGGCCGAGAGCTGGCCGTGCCCCAGCGCCCACATCCACGGCTTCAAGACGATGGCCGACCTCATGACGGCCCTCAACCCGCTGACCGGTGCGCTGTACCGCGAGGGGCTGGAGGTCACCCGGCTGTCGCGGGAGATGGTCGTCGTGCTCACCGGCAAGTACCCGCACCCGCAGAACGTGGTGCCCGGTGGCGTGTCGACGACGCTGACGCTGCAGACGCTGAACGAGTACCACTCCAAGCTCGGCAAGATTTTCGACTACTCGCAGCGGATGATGGCGGTCTGGGACGACATCCCGGCCTTCTTCTACGAGGCCGACGAGCGCTACCAGATGGTGGGCTACCGCCCGACGAGCCACATCGACCCCGGCTACTGGGACGACCCGTACGCCTACGACGCGACCTACGAGAACTGCAACGACTGGGGTGAGAAGCGCTGGTCCACACCGGGTGTCGTGCTCGACGGCAAGCTGGTGACCACCCGGCTGACCGACATCAACATCGGCTGGGAGGAGTTCGTCGAGCACTCGTACTACGACGAGTCGTCGTCCTCGCGCTTCGCGGCGGACTCGCTCGGCAACCCGCTGTCGCCGTACCACCCGTGGAACAAGCGGACGCTGCCCAAGCCCGGCGCCCGGGACTGGAAGGACAAGTACACCTGGGCCTGTGCACCGCGGTGGGACCGCCAGGTCGTGGAGGCCGGGTGCTACTCCCGGCTGCTGGTCACGGCGCTGGCCCAGAAGATGCCCGCCAGCGACTTCATGTCCTCGACCGGCTCGAGCATGCGGTTCCTCGTGCCCAAGGGTGAGGTGGGTGAGCGTGAGGTCGAGTGGCGGGTGCCCGAGCGCTGGAACGCCTTCGAGCGCAACCGGGGCCGTGCCTACCACTACCTGTTCAGCCAGTTGGTCGGGCTGGAGAACCTGTTCGAGGCCTACAAGCTGTTCCAGCAGGGCGAGCGGAAGGTGGCAGCCCTCAACCCCGAGGAGCTGGAGAAGGCGATCCCGACCGACGAGCGGGTCTCGGTGGGCTGGTGGGGCGCCGGCCGCGGCTGGCTCACCCACCACCTCGTCATGAACAACGGCAAGATCACCAACTACCAGATCTGCACCCCGTCTACGATCAACGCCTCGCCGCGCGACCCGTGGGGGCAACCCGGCCCGTACGAGGAGGCGGTGATGAACACGCCGATCATCGAGGACCTCTCCGACCCGGCCAGCTTCACCAGCATCGACATGCTGCGCGGCATCCGCAGCTTCGACCCGTGCATGCCGTGCACCACCCACGCGCACACCGGCTCGGGTGAGGTCGTACGCGAGGTCAACACCTGCTCGTGTGGCGGTGACTGACGTCGCACCGACCCCCGTGACCGTCCTCGTCGGCGGGGTCAGCGAGCTGTTCCAGCGCGACCTCGACCTGGGTCGACTGGCCGTCGAGCGGCTGCGGGGCGAGGACCTTGGGCCGGGCGCGGTGGTGGAGGAGCTGCACTACGGCGCGGTCGCGGTGGTCCAGCGGCTCGAGGACCTGCATCCCGGGTTGTTGGTGCTGGTCAGCGCGGTGGCGCGCGGGCATGCGCCGGGAACCGTTCAGCGGCGGCGACTCGACCCGCCTGCCTCGTCCGTGGCCGAGGTGCAGGCTGCCGTCGGTGACGCGGTCACCGGCTACGTGCATCCCGACCTGATCGTGGAGGTGGCTGCCGCACTCGGTGCCCTGCCCGCCCGGACAGTCGGGGTGGAGGTGGAGCCGGCGGTGGTTGGGCCCGGGGAGGGGCTCAGCCCGTCGGCAGCGGCCGGTCTCGAGGCCGCGCTGGCCCTGGTGCGCAGTGAGGTCCGCCGCGCCCCGCTGCTGGCGCTGGCCGCCGAGCTGGAGCCGCTGGTCACGACCGACCGGCTTGCGGAGTCCAGCGCGCTGTCGGCGCTGCGTGACCTGCTCGGCGAGCTGACTCTGCTCGACCGCAAAGGCCGGTGGGGGCGCACGTTCGACCTGCGCGGCCGGCTGCGCCGAGCGATCGCGGCGGAGCCCACTAGTGAGGGCATGGACCACCGGGACTGGGCGCTGTGGTGGGCGCTGCTCGAGGAGCTCGACCGGCTGGAGCCCGTCGAGGCGGTGTCGCGCTAGGGCTTGGCCCGGCCGAGCAGCCTTTCCGGCGGCTCCGGTGGGCCGGTCGGCTCGCCGAGCAGGCCGAGGTTGTGTGGGGGCACCGCCACCCGGTTGCCGCGCCCCGTGACGATCACCAGCGCGCCATCGCCCAGCACGTCGACCGCCTCGCCGGTGACCTCGGGGCCGCCCGGTCCCATCGGGATCAGCCGCGCACGCACCTGCTGCCCCAGCGTCGTGCAGCACGGCAGGTAGTCGCCCAGCACCTGATGGGTCGGCTGGGCGAGCCGCTGCTCCACGGCCTCGACGAGCCGGGCCAGCAGCCGCGCCCGCGGCGGCGTGGCGTCTTCGACCAGTGCGGTTGCGCTCACCCATTCGGTGCGGGCCGGGCCGAGCTCGACGTACGCGCCGAGCCGGGCCAGCACGGCCCCCCCGCCGGCGTGCACGGTGTCCGGCCAGGCGCAGCCGGTCTCCACCCCGCCGAGCACGTCATGCAGAGCCATCAGCGCCGCGACGTACGGCCAGCCCTCCCGCTCGGGGGGAAGGTCAGGTCGCACCAGCAGGCTGAACCCGAGCCCGTGGCCCGGCCGGACGCTCCAGGGCAACCCGCCACGACCGCGGGGGGATGCCTGGTAGTCGGCGACGACGACCGACCCCGATGCGGCGCCCTGCCGGGCCCAGGCCATCGCCACGGCCTCGGTCGAGAGCACGGCGGGATAGCTGCGCACCGGGCGTCCGGGCAGAGCGGCGGCGATCTCACGGTCGTTCAGGTCGTCGTTGGTCTCGGTCACCTTCACCTCACCGCCACGATGTCGGCTCTCCGAGGCGCTCGGCGGCGGCGTTGAGGCTCGCGGCCAGGCGCTGCCACTGCGGCAGGGCAAACCTGGCCATCGCGGAGCCGAGGATCGCCCGCAGGCGCGTGGCGTCGGAGTCGACCCGTCCGCCGGTTCCGGCCACCAGCGACTGCACCATCAGCGTGTAGTCGCCGGGGGGCAGCTCCAGCACGACACCGAGCAGGCTTTCGGCCAGGTCGTAACAGGTGCCGGGTCGCACCAGCAACCCGTCCAGCAGCCCGCTGACCTGTCCGTCGCGCTCCGCCACCGGCGCATTCGCCAGGCAGAGCACCTCGTCGCGGATCAGCGGCCCCCACTGCTGAGGCGGAGCCTCGTCCAGCACCGCCAGCAGCGCCCCATGGGCCGCACCCGGCTGGCGGGCCAGCACCTGCCTGGCCTGATCGCGCACCGAAGCCGCGGCGCTGTCCAACGCGAGCGCCTGCCCGGCCGCGAGCCGGGCGCGATCCTGGTGGCCGGCCTGCTCGTACGCCAGGGCGAGGTTGGCCTTGACCATCGCGTGGTCGGCCGGTCGCACGCTGCGGGGGAAGCACCCGAGCGCCGAGCGCAGCGCCGTGACCGCGGCGTCCGGATCGGCGGCCGCCAGGTAGGCGAGCCCGAGGGTGTTTGCTGCGGCGCCCTCGCCGGGCAGATCGTCCGCGCGCTGCGCCAGGTCGACGGCTTCGGTGAGCAGGCCGACCGCGGCCTCGGCCGCACCCGCCATCAGCAGCAAGCCGCCGTGGTCGCGGGTGGCCGCGGCCGCCCGCGCCGGGAGTCCAGCGGTCAGGAACTGGTCGCGGGCTGCCGCCCAGGCTTCCCGGGCGGCTGCCGCGTCCCCGCGGTCCTGGCATGCGAGACCGAGGTTGTACGACGCGGCGGCCTGCTCGGCCACCTGGCCGAGCATCGCGAACGCGGCCCCGGCGTCGGTGAAGGTTGCCGCCGCCTCGTCGGCCAGCCGGGCGGTGCGCAGCGCGACGCCGAGCATCATGGTGGCTTTGGCCGCCTCGATTCGCATGCCGGCGCGGGCGAACAGGTCCCTCGCAACGGTCAAAGCCGCCTGCGCGGGGACTGGCGCGTCGGTGTTCAGCAGCACCGAGCCGAGATGGAACTGGGTCGTCGCGTGCTGCACGGGGTAGCGCGCCGCCGGGAAGCGTCCCAGGCGCTCGCTGAGGACGTCCAGCTCAGAGCGTGCCACGCCGCCTACCCTCGCACCGTGACCGTCGTCGTGGCCTGCTTCGGCAACGTGTTGCGGGCAGACGACGGCGTCGGCCCGGCGGTCGCGCAGGCGCTGCTCGTCGAGCCACTGCCCGACGACGTACGCGTGCTCGAGGTCGGCATCGGCGGCATCCACCTGGTGCAAGAACTGCTGGACGGTGTGGAGGTGCTGCTCGTCGTGGACGCCGTGGATCTGGGCCGCCCCGCGGGCACCGTGGTGGTGCAGCGCCCCGACGTGCTCGATGTCAGCACCCTGAGCGTCGAGCGTCGCCGCGACGAGCTGGCCGACATGCACCTGGCCACGCCAGAACGGGCGCTGATGGTGGCCCGGGGTCTCGGCGTCCTCCCCGCCACGACCCTGCTGGTGGGGGTGCAGACGACCGACACCGAGGAGCCGCGGCACGGCCTGTCGGAGGCCGCGGCCCGGGCGGTTCCGGCAGCCGTCGCCGAGGTACGCCGGCTGCTCGCCGCCCACGCGTTCGGCGATGCCTGACGACGCACGGCAGGTCAGGTCGGCCGCGGAGTGATCTGCAGCAGGACCTGGGTGGGTGGGGGATGTGCGGGCGCTCCGTCGTCGGGTGCGACGTCCATCGCCACGAAGCCGGGCAGGTTCTCGCGCAGGGCCTCCTCGACGCCATGCCGGAGGGTCTCGCCGGCAGCGGTGCAGCCCGAGCAGGCGCCGGACAGCTGGAGCCGCACGGTGCCGTCCCGGACGCCCAGCACCTCAACCTCACCGCCGTGCTCGTGCAGGTACGGTCGGATCTGCTCGAGCGCGTCCGAGGCGGCCGCCTCGTCGTCCACACCGACGCCGTACGCCTCGAACAGCCACTGCACCGCGGGGTCTGTCTGCCGCACCTGCGCCAGCTGCGGCCCGAGCTCGACCGCCAGCCGGGTGATGGCCAACCGGTGCACCGCGTCGACCCCGTCGAGCAGCTCGAACACCTGCCCGCGTACCTCGTCGTCCAGGTTCTCCACTGTGGCCAGCAGCTCCTCCAACCGGTCCAGCAGCGGGCCGAGCGCCGCCAGGTCCGGGTCCGCCGGCTCAGCCACCGCTGGTGCGAACCTTGCTGGTGGCGTAGTCGACCAGCGTGGCGTTCAGCTCCACCCCGTGCTTGGTCCGCGCATGCTTGGCGACCGCCTGGACCAGCTCGTCGGCGCTGTCGGCGCGGGCGACGTTGCTGCACGCGACGCCGACGTCAGCACACCGGAACTCGACGCTCACGATGCGCGGGCAGACTGCTCGGG
>JBBSMN010000178.1:0-6184 GCA_038233135.1 Propionibacteriales bacterium | reverse complement strand
TCGGCGCGTGATTTACCCCGCGCCGCTCGGTGTCGTCCTTGTTGGAGGACTCGGTGACGATGTAGCGCACCGTTTGGCCGCGGTACGTCCCGCGAAACAGCGGCAAAGTGACCGTGCCCTCGCTGGGGTTCACCGAGCGAGCGCTCTCGATGAAGACGCTCACCTCGTCGTTGCTGGTGTCGTGGGCGTTGTCGGCGGCACCGGCCGGCGCGGCGGCGAGTCCCGCCAGCGGCACGGTGCGCGCCACAGGTCAGGGCGCTTTCCGGTGCTTAGGGACTTCTTACGGCTGTTCGGTGGCCGCTGCACCCACGGGCAGCCGCACCTCGAACCGGCAGCCCATGCCGACGTTGACCGCCCCGACCGATCCGTGCTGTGCGGTCACGATGCCGCGTACGATCGCGAGGCCCAGTCCCGCCCCACCGCCGGCGGCGGGTGTCCGGGCGTGCGTGCCGCGCCATCCCACCTCGAAGACCCGGTCCAGGTCGGCGTCGGCCATGCCGCCGCACTCGTCCTGCACCGAGATCACCGCCTCGGACCCGACTCGCCGGACCTGCACCTCGACCGACCCGCCGGTGCGAGTGTGCTGGATCGCGTTGCCGACCAGGTTGTCGAGCACTCGCGCCACATCGCGCGGGTCGGCGTGCAGGATCAGCCCTTCGGGCGCCGCGCCCGACAACGTGATCCCCCGTGCCCGGGCCACCGCGTCGGCCGACGCCAGGGTGTCGCTCAGGGCGTCACCGAGGACGACCGGCTCACGGCCGGTCAGCCGGGTGCCCGCGTGCAGTCGCGACAGCTGCAGCAGGTCGCCCACCATCGCCGAGAGCCGGTCCACCTCCGAGCGGATCTGACGGTGGTAGCGCGCCGGGTCCTGCGCGACGTCGTCCTCCAGCGCCTCCGCCATGGCGCGCACTCCGGCCAGCGGGGAACGCAGGTCGTGCGAGATCCACGCCACCAGCTCGTGCCTGGCGGCCTCGAGCGCCGTCTCGCGCTGGCGTGACTCGGCCCAGCGCTTGCTCGTCTCCTCCAGCTCGTGGGAGACCGCCGCGAGCTCGGTCGTCGTGAGCGGCGGCGGGGACGGCGGTTCGCCCTCAGCCATCGCCCGGGCGGCGTCCTGCACGTCACGGGCCTCGGCGACCACCTGGCGCGCGAGCAACAGGCCCAGCAGGATCGCCACGGCGGCGCTGACCATGCACACGAGCAGCACCACGCCGAAGTCGTGGGCCGATAAGAACATGGCCTGGGCGGTGCCGATCATGCCGGCGATGACGGTCAGGACCGAGCATGCGGTCGCCACCGCGATGGTCGTACGCAGTGACCGCATCGCGCGCAGCCGCAGCGCCAGCCAGCCGAGCCCGCCGACCACCATTGCACCGGTGAGGGCGATCACGAGGATGAGGGTGACGTCACTCATCGGCGGCCAGCCGGTAGCCGATGCCCCAGACCGTCGTCAGCAGCGCGGGCTGCCCAGGATCGACCTCCACCTTCTCGCGCAGCCGGCGGATGTGCACCGTCACCGTGGACCGGTCCCCGAACGTCCACCCCCAGACCCGCTCCAGCAGCTCCTCGCGGGAGAACGGCCGGTCCGGGTGGGCCATCAGGAAGGCCAGCAGGTCGAACTCGCGCGCGGTCAGCATCAGCTCGCGGCCCGAACGCAGCGCGCGCCGCGCCTCCACATCGACCTCGATCGCCCCCGCGCGCAACCGGCCGACATCGGTCGAGGACGCGGCCGGTGGTGCGCTCGCGCGCCGCAGCACCGACTCCACCCGCAGCACCAGCTCGCGTGCGCTGAACGGCTTGGTCACGTAGTCGTCCGCGCCGTGCTCGAGACCGGCCACCCGGTCCGACTCGTCACCGAGGGCCGTCAGCATGATGACCGGCACCGGCCGGGTGGCCCGCAGCCGCTGGCAGACCTCCATGCCGCTCATGCCCGGCAGCATCAGGTCCAGCACCGCCAGGTCGGGAGGTCGCACCGCAGCCACCGTCAGGGCTTGTTCACCGTCGGTCGTCGACTCGGCGTCGAAACCGGCCCGTCGCAGGTAGTCGACGACCACCTCGGACACGGTGCTGTCGTCGTCGACAACGAGAACCCGCCGGGACATCCGGTAAGGCTAGCGGCGCGATCGCGGGCGGCGCCGGGCTTCGACCTCAGGCGATGGACCGTACGGCCGTCAGCGCGGCACCGCTGGTCGCGCCAAGGATCTCCATCTGGTGCGCCGGCACGGGCATTCCCAGCAGAAATCCCTGGCCCTCGTCGCAGCCGAAGTCAGTGAGCTGCTGTCGGATCTCGTGCGTCTCGATGCCTTCGGCCACGACCCGCATGTCGAGCGAGTGGCCGAGCTCGATGACCGAGTGAACGATGGAGGCGTCGCGCGGGTTGACCAGCATCTGCGCGATGAAAGCCCGGTCGATCTTGAGCTCCTGGACCGGTACGCGGCGCAAGAACTCCAGCGAGGAGTAGCCGGTGCCGAAGTCGTCGAGGGCGATCAGCAGCCCCGCGTCACGCAGCTGTGCGATGACGCTGGCGGCGACCTCCGGGTCACGCATGACGGCGGTCTCGGTCACCTCCAGGTGCAGCAGCTCCGGTGACACGCGCGCCGCCTCGAGTCGCTGGCGTACGAGGTCGGCGAGGTTGGCGTGGTGCAGCATCTCCGGTGAAATGTTGACCGCCACCGGGACGGTGACCCCGCGGTCGAGCCAGGCGCGCAGCTGGGTGAGGGCCAGATCGAGGACCGCGAACGTGAGGTGCTCGGCCAGCCCGTTGCGCTCGGCCAGCGGCACGAACCGGTGCGGGCTCAGCACGCCCTGGTGCGGATGTCGCCACCGCACCAGCGCCTCGAGGCCGCTGACGGCGCCGCTCTGCAGGTCGATCTTGGGCTGGTAGTGCAAGAACAGCTCGTTGGAGCTGAACGCCCGGCGCAGGTCGCTGAGCAGGGTCAGCCGACCGAGACGGTTGGCATCGTGCTCGGCGTTGTAGACGCTGTACCCGGCCGCGGTCTCCTTGGCGTGATACATCGCGACGTCGGCGTTGCGCAGCAGCGACGATGACCGGTCCCCCTGCAGCGGCGAGACGGTCGCACCGAGACTGGCCCGGATCTCCAAGGTCAGACCACCGGCCTGCACCGGCTCTGCGAGCCGGTCACGCAAGGCAGCGGCGGCGGCGGCGGCGGCCGCCGCGTTCGTGACGCCCGGCAGCAAGACCACGAACTCGTCGCCGCCGAGCCGGGCCACGGTGTCCTGGTCGCGGGTGCTGGCCAGCAGCCGGCTGGCCACGATGCGCAGGACCTCGTCGCCGGCATCGTGCCCGAGGGTGTCGTTGATGTCCTTGAAGCGGTCGAGATCCAGCAGCACGAGGGTCAACCCCTCGTGCTCGCGGCGGTCCCGCTGCAGCGCTTGCTCGAGGCGGTCCCGCAGCAGCCGCCGGTTGGCCAGCCCGGTCAGCGGGTCGTGCAGGGCCTGGCTCATGGCCGCGTCCTCGATGTCGCGACGGGCCATCGCCGCGGCCAGCACGTTCGCGACGCTCTGCAGGCAGCTGATCTCCTCGGTGCGGTAGTTGCGCGGTCGTCGCGAGTGGACCTGCACCACCACGTACGGCCCCTGCCCCCCGCCGGCCGGCACGCTGAGCGAGTACCTGGAGTCGGGCTCCCACTCCGGCTTGCGCTCACCGTCCGCTACGGCCGCACCGGTGCGCGCCCGCAGTGTCAGTCCGTTCACGGGGTCGGTGACGTAGACGTCGGCCTCGTCCACGCCGAAGGTGTCGGCGAGCAGCGCGACTGCCTCGGTGAACAGCTCGTCGAGCGAGCTCGTCTCCAGTGCCCGTTGGCCGAGGGTGGCCACCGCCGCCTGCCGGAACTCGGCCCGGCGCAGCTCGGTGACGTCGTGCAGCAGCACGGCCAACCGGCTGCTGCCGTCATCTGCTCTGGTGGGGATCGCCGTGGTCTGCAAGGACAGCCGGTCGGCACCGTCCAGCGGGCTCCACTGCAGCTCGGCGTACTGCTTGCTGCCCGTCACCAGGGCCGTCGAGAGCGGTCCCCAGCGTGTCGACAGGGCTTCGCCACGGCTGTCCAGGATGTCGAAACGGGGCAGCAGGGTGGCGAAGTCGTCGCCCACCTGCAGCGGGTGCGCGAGCATCGTACGGGCGCTCGGCGAGGCGCCTAGGACGACCAGGTGCTCGGTGAGCAGCAGGCCACTCACCGGCAGGTCGTCGACGGTGTCGTGCTGGCCGAGCAGCTCGGCCACCTCGGCGCGCTCTGCGGTCGTCCGGGTGGTCTCCCGCCTGGACGTGATGTCGACGAGAGTGCCGCTGTTGCCGTTCAGCTGGCCGTTGTCGTCGTAGAGCAAGGTGGCGCGCAGCTCCAGCCAGCGGTAGTCCCCGGTGCTGGTGCGATAGCGCGTCTCGTGGTGGCAGGCGTCGGCGCCGCCCTCCATGACGGCCATGAACATGGCCACCGTGCGCTCCCGTTCGTCGGGGTGCACGTAGTCGAGGAAGTTCGTGCCGAGGGTCTCGTCGACCGCTAGCCCGGTGATCGCGGTCCATGCCCGGTTGAGGTAGGTCCAGTTGCCCGCCGGATCGGTGCGGAAGACGACGACGGCAAGCTCATCCAGCACGGCGTCGGCCGCCGGGCCCGGCTGCGCTGCCATACGGCTCCCGCCTCAGGTACACACTGACATGAGAACCTTACTGTCGGTCATGGTATAACGCTATGCAAACGGGCAAATCGGAGGAGTCATCATGGGTTCGCGTCGAGTAAGGGCCATCGCCGTCAGCGTGATCGTGGCCATCACCACCCTGGCGGGCGCGGGGGGAGCACGAGCAGATGATCCGCCCTTCGTCTCCTGGTCGGACGTGCTGCCGGGCCTGACCGACGAGTACGTCCCCACCAGCGAGAACCCGTGCGTGTCGGGTGACCCGAAGTGCGTGCAGATCGCGATCAAGGAGATGCAGCGACGCTTCCGGCCGTTGGCGCGGAAGTGCTCCCATCAGGCGATCTTCGCGCTGTCCTACCTGCGAACCACCGAGGAGTACCAGCGAGCCACCGCCGAGCCCGGCTTCTTCATCGACCCGCTGTTCGTGAACCACGAGGACGCGGTGTTCGCCAAGTACTACTTCAGGGCGTACGACGCGTGGGCGGCCGGCCGCACGGGGCAAGTGCCCAAGGCGTGGCGGATCGCGCTCAATGCCGCCAAGAAGCGGGAGGTCACCGGTTCGGGCAACCTGCTGCTCGGCATCAATGCGCACATCAACCGGGACCTGCCGTACGTGCTGGCGGGCATCGGCCTGGTGACGCCGGAGGGCGACAGCCGCAAACCCGACCACGACAAGGTGAACGTCTTCCTCAACCGAGTGACCGCGCCGTTGCTGGCCGAGGCTGCGCAGCGCTTCGACCCGACGATGGACGACATCGAGACCCCGTACGGCCTGAGCTACACCGCGCTGCTGCAGCTGATCGTCACCTGGCGCGAGACGGCCTGGCGCAACGCCGAGCGGCTGGTGAGCGCGCCCGATGCCGTCACGCGCGCCGCGGTTGAAGACGACATCGAGGCGTACGCCGCGACGAATGCGCGGGCGTACGCCAGCCAGTACGCATACGGACCGCTGAGCAGCAGCGCTGAGCGCGACGCGTACTGCCAGGACCAGCGGTGACCAGCTCGTGAGGGCTGCCAAACGCGCCGAAACCTGCTGGGATGCCACACATGGCTGACAACCCCGAGAAGGCAAGGGGCACGGTCAAGCGCCTGCCCAAGAAGGCGTACGAGGCCGAGCTGCTCCGCCTGCAGACCGAGCTCGTCACGATGCAGGAGTGGGTGCGCCAGCAGGGTGCGCGCATGGTGGTGGTGTTCGAGGGCCGAGACGCTGCCGGCAAGGGCAGCGCCATCAAGCGGGTGACCCAGTATCTCAACCCGCGCACCACCCGGATCGCCGCGCTGCCGTCGCCGACCGACCGGGACAAGACACAGTGGTACTTCCAGCGCTACATCGAGCACCTGCCCGCCGGTGGGGAGATCACGCTGTTCGACCGCAGCTGGTACAACCGGGCGGGCGTCGAGCGGGTGATGGGGTTCTGCACCCCGGAGCAGCACCAGCGCTTCCTGCACCAGTGCCCGATCTTCGAGCGGCTGCTCGTCGAGGACGGCATCATCGTGCTGAAGTACTGGTTCTCGGTGAGTGACAGCGAGCAGGAGAATC
>JBBSMN010000177.1:0-6200 GCA_038233135.1 Propionibacteriales bacterium | reverse complement strand
GCGCTCGCGGAAGAAGTCGTGCCAGGTCTGGTCCACCGACTCGGGGTCGTCACGGTAGCGCTCGTACATCTCGTCGACGAGCCACTCGTTGGTGCCGAACTCTGCCTGCGGGTTGACTGGGCTGGACTCAGCCACGGCTGCGATCGCCTCTTCAGGACTCGGTGCTGTCGATTCTGCGCTTATACCCAGGCTAGCCTGTCGGGCAAGGACCGATCTGCCGACCTGGCCGACCACCGCGTGTGATGATTTGTGTCGATGACCTCCAGCAAGCAGCACGCCGTCGGTCTTGCTGTTGTTGGGGTTCTGGTGGCGGGCCTGTCGACCTCGTGCACGCAGCCCGACGACTCGTCTGGCAACTCGACCGGCCGCTCTACTAGCAGCTCGACTGGCAGCTCGACTGAGAAGTCGCCCGGATCGGTGTCGGCTGGGCCGAAGCCCACCGCTGCGCCTACCGCGAAACGGCGTACGGACAAGCCCTCCGCCGAGGCCAGCGACCGCAGCCGAGCGCAGCGACTGAGCCGCAAGCCCGCCGCCCCGCGCACCCGGGTGACCCGGGTGGCAGGCAGGTGGCCGGGCGACAAGGTCGGTCCGCGCACCAGGCGGCTGGCCGCGCAGACCGGCCGGCCGGTGCAGTCCTGGCTCACCCGCGGGTTCATCGCGCCCGACTACCCGACCAGGCATTTCGGTGGTGCCTTCCGGTCGTTCACGCCGGACGCGCGCCGTGACGCCCGGCGCCAGCCGGGCCTCACCACCAACGCCGTCCTGGGTCCGTCGGTGGTCGATGCCGTGCCTGTCCGGCGCCTGGTGCTCGTCAGTGCCCTTGCACCTGCCGGCCGGGCCGTCGGTGCGACCGCCGACGTCTCGCTCGTGCTGCGCGGGCTGCGCCGGTCCGGGCGGCGCACTGACCTCCGTCTCGACGGGCAGGTGTTCTTGACGCACGTGGGCGGGCGATGGCGCATCTTCGGCTACGACCTGCAGCGGTCGCTGCGGCCGACCGGCCGGGCAACGAAGGGGGACCGATGATCAGCCGACTGGTGCTGGCCGGGGTGCTGGTGCTGACAGCGGTGCTGCTGCCGCCGGCCGGGCCGGCCAGCACCGACGCCGCGCTCGTACGGGCGCAGGGTGGGCGCACGGTCGACGCGGCTAGCGACGTGGTGTGGATCCTGGCGCTCGGCTCCGACGCCCGACCCGGTGAGCCGGTGCTGCGCAGCCGCGCCGACGCGATCCAGCTGGTGGGGCTCAACCTGCGCACCGGGGCAGCCACCGTCATCGGCATCCCTCGCGACTCCTACGTCAACGTCCCCGGGCACGGGCGCAACAAGATCAACTCCGCGATGCTGTACGGCGGTCCCCAGCTGATGGCGCGGGCGGTCGGCGACATGGTGGGTCTGCGGCCGGACTACGTCTTCACGACGAGCTTCGTCGGGCTGCAGGCGATGGTGAAGTCCCTGGACGGCGTGCGCGTCTACTCACCGTTCTCCTGGTCGCTCCCGGTGGCCCGTGTCCACCGCGGCTACAACACCCTCGACGGCGCCGAGGCGCTGGCGTTCGCCCGGATGCGCCACGAGCTCCCCGCCGGCGACTTCGACCGCTCCGCCGATCAGGGTCTGTTGCTGCTCGGTGGGCTGCGCCGGGTTCGGGAGATCACCGCCCAGCCCGGCACCCTCGAGCGCCTGGTCGCGTCGTTCCTCACCAACACCGACATCGACCTGCCGCCGGCCGAGCTCTACCGGCTGGCGCACGCGGTCCTGAACGTGCGGCCGTCAAAGGTCACCCGCTGCGTCGTGCCCGGCGCGATCGGCTTCGCCGGTGCGGCGAGCGTGGTCTTGCCGAACGTCGCCAAGGCCAGGTCGCTGACCCGGCGGGCCGGCCCCGACGCCACCCTGCAGCGCGGCTGCTGAGAGCGCGGCACTGGGAGGGACTGAGGCCACACACAGTGCGCAGACGGTGGCCCCGGCAGACGGTGCCCCCGGCAGGATTTGAACCTGCGCACACGGCTTCGGAGGCCGATGCTCTATCCCCTGAGCTACGGGGGCTCGGGCGCGGCGAGGATACCGCACGCTGAGTGATCGGCTGCGTCGCAGCCCGCCCGCTCGTAGGCTCGTCGGGTGGCTGCATCCGACCCCGACTTCGCGGCCGAGACCGCGGAGCGACCCCCGTACGTGCTGGTGGTGGACGACCAGCGCTCCCTGCGCAGCCTGATCCGGCTCAACCTCGAGCTCGAGGGGTTCCGTGTCGAGGAAGCCGTGGACGGAGTGGACTGCCTCGAGCAGGCCCGTCGCCAGCGTCCGGACCTGATCACGGTGGACATCGTGATGCCGCGCCTGGACGGCCTCGCGACGGTTGCCGAGCTGCGAGCCGACCCGCGCCTGCGCGACGTCCCCATCGTGATGGTCACGACCAGCGGCCAGCCGCAGGACCAGCAGCGGGCGCGTGCGGCCGGCGTCGAGGCCTACCTGACCAAGCCGTACGACCCCGACGAGCTGGTGGCCACGGTCCGACGGCTGCTCGTCTTGCCGCACTGACCGGGACCGGATCGGCCGGCGCCGCGCGGATACCCTGGTCCGGTGACACCTGAGCAGCTGTCGAAGCATCTCGTGGACGCCCTGTCCGCCCTGGTGGACGAGGGTGCGCTGCGGCTTGCGGACGGCGTTCCCGACCAGGTGCGCGTCGAGCGGCCCAAGGTCCGCGAGCACGGCGACTACGCCACCAACATCGCGATGCAGCTGACCAAGTCGGCCGCCCGGCCGCCGCGGGAGATCGCTCAGCTTGTCGCCGAGCGGCTGGTGCAGGTGCGCGACGTCGCCGCGGCCGACGTCGCCGGGCCCGGCTTCCTCAACATCACCGTCGACACCGCCGCCCAGGGCCTGCTCGCCGGCGAGGTGCTGGTCGCCGGCGTCGCGTACGGGGGCAACCACGTGCTGGCCGGGCAGTGCATCAACGTCGAGTTCATCTCGGCCAACCCGACCGGTCCGCTGCACATCGGTCATGCGCGTTGGGCGGCCGTCGGAGACGCGCTCGCCCGGCTGCTGTCTGCCTGTGGCGCCCAGGTGGTCCGCGAGTTCTACATCAACGACCGCGGTGCGCAGATGGACAGGTTCGGCGCGTCGGTGCAGGCAGCGGCCGAAGGGCGGGCGGTGCCCGACGACGGCTACCACGGCGCGTATGTCGTCGAGCTCGGACGCCAGATCGCCGCCGAGCATCCCGAGCTCGCGGGCCTGCCGGACGGCGAGCGACTGGTGGCCTACCGCGAGGAGGGTTACCGGCTGCAGCTGGCCGAGCAGAAGCGAGACCTCGACGACTTCCGCACGCACTTCGACGTCTGGTACTCCGAGCGCACCCTGCACGAGGACGACCGGGTCAAGCACGGGGTCGAGACGCTGCGCCAGCAAGGGCACCTGTACGACGCCGACGGGGCGCTGTGGATGCGCACCACCGACTTCGGCGACGACAAGGACCGGGTGCTGGTCCGGTCGAACGGCGAGTACACCTACTTCGCCTCTGACACCGCCTACTACGTCGACAAGCGAGAGCGCGGGTTCGACCGCTGTATCTACATGCTCGGCGCCGACCACCACGGGTACGTCCGCCGGCTGCTTGCGATGGCGGCCTGCGCCGGCGACGACCCCGACCAGAACATCGACGTGCTCATCGGGCAGCTCGTCAAGGTGCTGCGGGGGGGTGCGGAGCTCACGTTGTCGAAGCGTGCCGGCACGATCCTGGGCCTGCGTGAGCTCGTGGACGTCACCGGGGTGGACGCGCTGCGCTACACGCTTTGCCGCTTCCCCGCCGACTCGACGATGACCGTCGACGTGGACGCCGTCACCCGGCAGAGCAGCGACAACCCCGTCTACTACGTCCAGTACGGTCACGCGCGGTTGTCGGCGATCCTCCGCGGCGCGGCGAACCTCGACATCGACGTCGCGGGCGGTCCCGGGGACTACGACCCGGCGGTGCTCGACCACCCTCGCGAGGGTGACCTGCTGCGGGCGCTCGCCGAGTTGCCGCGGGTGGTGCAGCAGGCCGCCACGACGCGGGAGCCACACCGCATCGCGCGCTACCTCGAGGCCACGGCCGCGACGGTCCACAAGTTCTACGACGAGTGCCGGGTGCTGCCGATGGGAGACGAGGAGCCGGGCGACGTGCACCGCGCCCGCCTCGCGCTGGTCGCCGCCACGCGGGTCGTGCTCGCCAACGGCCTGGCCCTGCTGGGTGTCTCCGCGCCTGAGCGGATGTGACGGGCATGCGTGCGCACGAGGCCGGCGCCCTGCACGGCCAGAGCCGCGACGGGTCGTCCTGGCTGCAGGCCCCGAACGACGTCAACGAGCTGGTGCCTGGGTTGTGGGCGGCGACGGTGCACAAGGACGGTGACGAGCTGGAGGTGGGTGGGCGCTCGGCCGGCTCGATCGCCGCCGACGTCGGCACGCCGGCGTACGTCCTCGACGAGTCCGACTTCCGCGCCCGGGCTCGCGCCTTCAAGGCAGCTTTCGCCGATCCGGACACCCCTGCCGAGGTCTACTACGCCGCCAAGGCGTTCCTCTGCCGCGCGGTCGTCGGCTGGATCGAGGCGGAGGGACTGGGCCTCGACGTGTGCTCCGGCGGCGAGCTGGCGGTTGCCCTGCGGGCCGGATTCCCGCCGGATCGGATGACCTTGCATGGCAACAACAAGTCCGACGCCGAGCTGGCGCGGGCGGTCGAGGCCGGCATCGGTCGGGTCGCGCTCGACGCGTTCGACGAGATCGACCGGCTCGACCGGCTGGCCGGGGCCGCGGGGGTGCAGGTGCCGGTGCTGGTGCGGGTCACGGTCGGCGTGGAGGCGCACACCCACGACTACATCGCGACGGCGCACGAGGACCAGAAGTTCGGTTTCTCGCTGGCCGACGGTCACGCCGCCGACGCGGCCCGCCGGGTGCACGCCGCCCCGGGGCTCCGGCTGCTCGGCCTGCACAGCCACATCGGGTCGCAGATCTTCGACACCGCCGGCTTCGAGGTCGCCGCCCGCCGAGTCCTGGGCCTGCACGCCCAGCTGAGCACCGAGCTCGACGCCGTGCTGCCCGAGCTCGACCTCGGCGGGGGCTTCGGCATCGCCTACACCACGCAGGACGATCCGCAGGACGCCTATCAGCTCGCCGCCGGCATCCGCGAGATCGTTCGGCACGAGTGCCGGGCCCTCGGCATCGACGTGCCCCACCTGTCGGTGGAGCCGGGCCGCGCCATCGCCGGGCCCTCGACGTTCAGCCTGTACGAGGTCGGCACGGTCAAGCAGGTGACGCTCGATGCCGGCGCCACCCGCACCTACGTCTCGGTCGACGGGGGGATGAGCGACAACGTACGCACCGCTCTCTATGGCGCCGACTACTCCTGCACGCTGGCCTCGCGGCGCTCGAGCGCCGCGCCGGTCCTCGCCCGGGTCGTCGGCAGGCACTGCGAGTCCGGCGACATCGTCGTGAAGGACGAGTTCCTGCCCGGCGACATACGCCGCGGCGACCTTCTCGCGGTGCCGGCCACCGGTGCGTACTGTCGATCGCTGGCCAGCACCTACAACCATGTGCCGCGGCCACCGGTCGTCGCCGTCCGGGACGGTGTCGTGCGGGTGCTGGTGCGACGTGAGACCGAGGAAGACCTGCTCGCGCTGGATGTGGGGTGATGGGCTCGTGACGGGCAGACCGCTGGACCGACCGCTGGGTGTCGCGCTGCTCGGGTGCGGTGTTGTGGGCACCGAGGTGGCGCGGCTGCTGACCGCCCAGCGAGACGAGCTCGCCGCTCGCGTCGGGGTGCCGCTGGAGCTGCGGGGCATCGCCGTGCGCCGGCCGCGGCGGGACCGTGACCTCGACGTCGACCACGCCCTGTTCACGACCGACGCCTCGGCGCTGGTCCGGCGCGACGACGTCGACCTGGTGGTGGAGGTCATCGGTGGGATCGAGCCGGCTCGTGCCCTGATCCTCGCGGCGCTCGAGCACGGGGCGGCAGTGGTGACGGCCAACAAGGCCCTGCTCGCTGAGGACGGCGCGAGCCTGTTCGAGGCGGCCGAGAAGGCCGACCGCGACCTGTGGTTCGAGGCGGCCGTGGCCGGCGCCATCCCGATCGTCCGCCCGCTGCGGGAGTCCCTGGCCGGGGACCGGGTGCGGCGCGTGCTCGGCATCGTCAACGGCACGACCAACTTCGTGCTGGACAAGATGTCGACGACCGGGGCAGGTTTC
>JBBSMN010000176.1:0-6291 GCA_038233135.1 Propionibacteriales bacterium | reverse complement strand
TGCGGCCAGCTCCGCGAGCAGGTAGTTGGGGACGGCGCTGCGCACCAGCGACGGCTCGAAGGACTCGATCGAGGCCACCACCGTCGGCAGCACGTCGACCACGTCGTCGGCGGAGTAGACCCGCTCGTGGTGGATCAGGCCCAGGTGGTCGGCGACCACTCGGGCGGCAGCGAGGTCCGAACTGCCCTCGGTGCCCGCGGCGAAGGAGTGCACCGGCTGGTCGTCGGCGGCCTCTCGGGCCATGATCGCCGCGACCAGGCTGGAGTCGAGCCCGCCGGAGAGGAACACGCCCACGCCGACGTCGGCCATCATCCGCCGGCGTACGGCGACGACGAGGGCCTCGCGGATGGCGTCCATCGCGGTGTCGCGCTCGGCGTACTCGCGGGTCTCCTCGTGGATCTCGCCGTAGCGCACCAGGCCGTTCTCGGGCGTCCACACGTGGCCGGGCGGGAACTCCTCGACGAGGCCGCGCCACTCGGAGTCGAACGCCTGCAGCTCGGAGGCGAAGGCGGTGACACCGTCGCGGACGGCCCAGTAAAGCGGCTTGATGCCGAGCCGGTCACGCGCCGCGAGGAAGCCGCCGTCGGTGTCGGCCACGCAGAAGGCGAACATGCCGGTCAGCAGGGCCACCCCGTCGGCGCCGTCAGCGGCTGCGTGCAGCGCAGCCTCGCTGTCCGACGCGGTCAGGAAGGGACCGTCCAGCTCGTCGCGCAGCTGCTGGTGGTTGTAGATCTCGCCGTTGCACACGACGTAGCGCCTGCCGGCCTCGTCGGGCAGCGGCTGGTCGCCTCGCAGCAGGTCGACGATCGACAGCCGGGTGTGGCCGAGCCACGAGCGGCCGACGCGCCGTGCGTCGGTGCCGTCCGGGCCGCGGTGCTCGAGGCGGGCCAGCATCTGGGCACCGAGCCGGTCCAGGGCGTCGCGCTGCTCGCCGGATTGTTGGGGATTGTCGGTGGTCTCGTGGAGGACGGCGATGCCGCACACGGGGATGCCCTTCGAAGGAGTGAGCTCAGTCTAGCCGTAGGCTGCGGGATGATGCCGTCGCAGCCGAAGATCTCGCCGGACGTCAGCACGCCTTCCCGCGTGACCGAGCCCGGCGAGGCGATCTCGTCCGAGGAGCTGCAGCTGGCGGCCCGCAACCACGGCCTGCCGCTGGAGGCGCTGGCCTACGACCTGACACCGACCGGTCTGCACTACCTGCTCACCCACTACGACATGCCGGTGCTCGACGCGGCGAGCTGGCGGCTGCGGGTGGGCGGGCTGGTCGAACAAGACCTTGCCGTCGGGCTGGACGAGCTGCGGTCGATGCCGCAACGCACCGTCACGGTGACGTTCGAGTGCGCGGGCAACGGGCGGGCTCGCTTCGACCCGCGGGCGCAGAGCCAGCCGTGGCTGGTGGAGGCGGTGGGGACCGCGGAGTGGACCGGCGTGCCGCTGGCTCGGCTGCTGGACCTGGCCGGGGTGCAGGACGGGGCCGTCGCTGTCGTGTGCACCGGTGCCGACCACGGTGTCGAGCGCGGGGTGGAGCAGGACTACCAGCGCGGGCTCGACCTGCCCGCGGCGCTGGCAGAGGACGTGCTCGTCGCGCACCAGATGAACGGCGCACCGCTGCCACCGCAGCACGGCTACCCCGCGCGGCTGGTCGTGCCCGGCTGGTACGGCATGGCCCAGGTCAAGTGGCTGACCGAGGTCGAGGTCTCGGCCGAACGCTTCGAGGGGTTCCAGCACCATGCGTACCGGCTGCGAGACGGCGCCCAGGACGAGGGGCAACCGCTGACCCGGATCGAGCCACGCGCGTTGCTGATCCCCCCGGGCTATCCGGACTTCTACTCCCGGACCCGGATCGTCGCTCCCGGCGACGTCGAGGTGCGTGGCCGGGCATGGTCGGGATGGGCACCTGTGACGTCGGTGCAGCTGAGCGGCGATGACGGCTCGACCTGGGTGGACGCCCAGCTCGACGACCCCGTGGCCGGCTCGCCGCACGCGTGGCGCCGCTGGCGGGCGCGGTGGCAGGCGACACCTGGGGAGCACGTGCTCGGCGCCCGCGCGCGCGACGCCAGCGGTCGCAGCCAGCCGATCGAGGCGGCGTGGAACACAGGTGGCTTCGCCAACAACTCCGTGCAACGGGTGCGGGTGGTCTGCCGCACGGCGTGACGTGCACCGAACGGCGCCGGGTGGGGCCTACACTCGGCGACTGGCCGCGCTCATCCTCCTGCACCCGACCGCCGGCCGCGAGGCCCATCCGTGATCCGCTTCGAGAAGGTTTCCAAGGCCTATCCAGGCACGCACAGCCCTGCGCTCGACGCCGTCGAGGTCGAGGTCGAGAAGGGCGAGTTCGTCTTCCTGGTCGGGCAGTCCGGCTCCGGCAAGTCGACCTTCTTGCGGCTCGTGCTGCGCGAGTCGCGGCCAACGGCCGGCCGGGTCTACGTCGCCGGCAAGGAGATCAACCGGCTGGCCCGCTGGAAGGTGCCCGGTCTTCGACGTCAGATCGGCACCGTGTTCCAGGACTTCCGGCTGCTGCCCAACAAGACCGTGACCGAGAACGTCGCGTTCGCGCTGCAGGTGATCGGCAAGCCACGCTCGGTCATCGCTCGGGTGGTGCCCGAGACGCTCGAGCTGGTTGGGCTGGACGGCAAGGGCGGGCGGATGCCCGACGAGCTTTCGGGCGGTGAGCAGCAGCGGGTCGCCGTCGCCCGTGCGTTCGTCAATCGCCCGACGATCCTCATCGCCGACGAGCCGACCGGCAACCTCGACCCGACCACATCGGTCGGCATCATGAAGCTGCTGGACCGGATCAACCGCACCGGGACCACCGTCGTCATGGCCACCCACGACTCCGGTGTGGTCGACCAGATGCGCAAGCGCGTCATCGAGCTCGCGGACGGTCGGGTGGTCCGGGACCAGACCCGCGGCGTCTACGGCTACCAGACCTGAGCCGGGGGAGACCATGGCCATCACTCAAGTCCTGTCCGAGCTGGGCACCGGCATCCGGCGCAACCTGTCGATGACTGTGTCGCTGGTCGTCACGCTCGTCGTGTCGCTGTCGCTGGTCGGCATCGGCCTGCTGCTGCAGACGCAGATCGACCGCACCGAGCAGTACTGGGGCGACCGGCTGCAGATCGAGGTGCAGCTCTGCTCGGCGAACTCTCTCGAGGGCACCTGCATCGACGGCGAGGTGACCAGGGAGCAGCGGTCCCAGATCGAGGCGGTCATCGACGACAGCACCCAGGTGAAGTCGGCGGAGTACCAGTCGTCCGCCGAGGCGTACGACCGGGCCGAGGAGATCTTCGGGCAGAACAACACCGGCCGCCGGCTGTTCGCGGCGCTGACCCCGCAGTCGTTCCCCGGCTCGTTCTTCGTCACCCTCGACGACCCCACCGAGGTCGACACGCTGGCCAGCGAGCTGCAGGGCCTCCCGGGGGTCGCCGAGGTGAAGGACCTGCGTGAGTTCCTCGACCCGTTGTACGAGGTGCTCGGCAACATGCGGTGGGTCGCGCTGGGCTTCGCCGGCGTGCTGATGCTGGCGGCGGTGCTGCAGGTGGCCAACACGATCCGGTTGGCGGCGTTCGCCCGGCGGCGTGAGATCGGCATCATGCGTCTGGTCGGCGCCTCGTCGTGGCACATCCAGCTGCCGTTCGTTCTGGAGTCGCTGATCGCCGCCGTCATCGGGGCCGCGGTGGCCTGCGGGGTGCTGGCCGCGTTCATGGCGTTCCTCGTTCAGGGCTACCTGACCGAGCGGCTGAGCCAGGTCACTCCCTGGGTCGACTGGCCCGACGCGGTCCTCGCCGGTGGCATCACGGTGGCCTTCGCCGTCGTGGTGGCAGTGATCCCGACACTCGTGCTGACGCGCAAATACCTCAATGTGTGAGGCCGGTCAGTTACGGTCGAGCCACAGATCACATCAGTAACAACAGCACCATCAGTCACACTGCTCTCTCCGTGGGACCGGCTGATGGAGCGCCACTACTGAAGGCGACTCGTGGACCGATCCTTCCCCCTCGGTCGGCGGCCCCGGACCGTGCTGTCGCGCGGCTTCCGCGGCGCCGTCGTGACGTGCCTCGCGCTGGCCCTTGTCGGCGGCACTGTCGGCTCCGCGGCGGCGGACCGCGAACGCCAGCTCGACCGGCGCCAGGGCAGCATCGGTCGGGGCATCGATCAACAGCAGGGCGACGTCGAGCAGGCCGGCCGTCGCCTGCTCGGCGCCGGCAGTGCGCTTCGCAGCTCGCAGGTGCAGTTGGCCAGCGCCCGCAGCTCACTGGCCTCGACGCTCGGACAGCTCGCGGCCGCCCGACAGCTCGACGTACAGACGCAGCAACGACTGGCCGATGCCGAGCAGCGGTTGGAGGTCGCCGAAGGCGACCTCGCCGACGCCGTAGACCTCGTGGACGAGGCCCAGGCCGGCATCGAGCGCTTCGCCGTGCAGTCGATGTCCAACAGCACGCCGGCACTGGTCGGCGTCGACGCGCTGGTCGACGGGGGCAGCTCGGCGGCATTTCCCGCGGTGATGTCGTCAGCGGAGTCGGTGCTCTCCGCGCAGACCTCCTCCGTCGATGACCTCGAGGCCGCACAGGTCCTGATGAAGCTGCGCGCGGACCGCGTGTCGGAGCTCCGCGACGGCGTCGCCGCCGAACGTGCCCGGGCTGCTGACAACCTGGCCCGCACCGCGGTGCTCGCGCAAGACGCCCGCAACCGGCGCCAGCAGGTGCACATGATGGTGCTCGACCAGCGTGACGTGCGCCGAGAGGCGGCCACGGTTCGTGATCGGGACCGCCGGGTCCTGCAGAGCATGCGCAGTGAGCGCGAGCGGGTGCGTGAGCTGCTGGGCACGGTGCGCGAGAACAAGGCCGACCGTGCCGCCGACCGTGCCGCCGACCGTGCCGCCGACCGTGCCGCCGACCGTGCCGCCGACCGTGCCGCCGACCGTGCCGCCGACCGTGCCGCTGCGGCGCCTAGCACGGCGGCACCGAGCACGGCGGCACCGAGCACGGCGACACCGAGCACGGCGACACCGAGCACGGGTTCGAGTCCGGCCGCGCCGAGCACGAGTGGCCCGCTGGCTGCGCCCATCCCGGGGGCGTACGTCTCCTCGCCGTACGGCATGCGGCTGCACCCCATCTTCAAGGTGATGAAGCTGCACGACGGGACCGACTTCGCAGCGGCGTGCGGCACACCGGTGCGGGCGGCGGCCAGCGGGACCGTCGTGTCGCAGTCGTACAACGCCGGCTACGGCAACCGCGTCATCGTCACCCACGGCACCGTCAACGGCACCTCGATCGCCACCTCGTACAACCACCTGACCCGTTACGTCACCAGCTCGGGGCAGCGGGTGAGTGCCGGGCAGGTCATCGGCTACGTAGGGGACACGGGCTTCTCGACCGGGTGCCATCTGCACTTCATGGTCTACGCCAACGGCGTTCCGACCAACCCCGCCGGGTGGCTCTGAGCACTTGGGTGGTGCGGGACAATGGACGCATGTCCAAAGAGCAGGGTCACAAGGTGGTCGCGCAGAACAAGAAGGCGCGCTACGACTACCTGATCGGCGACACCTGGGAGGCAGGGATCGTCCTCACCGGCACCGAGGTCAAGTCGCTGCGTGCCGGTCGCGCGTCGCTGATCGACGGGTTCGCCGAGATCGAGAACGGCGAGGCGTGGCTGCTGGGCGTACACATCCCGGAGTACACCGCCGGCACCTGGACCAACCACACCCCTCGGCGCAAGCGCAAGCTGCTGCTACACCGCCTGGAGATCGACCGGATCGACGCCAAGGTGAGCGAGAAGGGCTTCACGCTGGTGCCGCTGTCGCTGTACTTCTCCGACGGTCGCGCCAAGGTCGAGATCGGGCTCGGCAAGGGCAAGAAGACCTACGACAAGCGACAGACGCTGGCCGCCCGCGACGCTCGACGCGAGACCGAGCGTGAGATGGGCCGTCGCGCCAAGGGCATGCGGATCAAGGGGATGGGCTGAGCGTTGTCGCCACTCGCCGCCCTGGTCGCTCGAACGGTGGGCGGTAGCCGGTAGGCTTCATCAACATCGCGCAAGCCGTGATGACAAACACAACAAGGGGCTGAACGGTTTCGACTTCGGTCGTGCGGTTCAGGAGAAGCGGGCCGAGGACCCACGGTTATCTCGTAAACGATCCGTGGAACCTTATAAGTGCCAAGGCTAAGCGCACTGACTTCGCTCTCGCTGCCTGAGCAGTGAACGAAGGGTCGGCCCGGGAGCGCCTCCGTCCCGGTCGCCGGCCTCATCAAGGAGGCTCACCGCCACGACTCGGCCGCGGGGTCGTGGCGG
>JBBSMN010000175.1:0-6305 GCA_038233135.1 Propionibacteriales bacterium | reverse complement strand
GTACGACGAGGGGAGGGGTGGATCGCTGCGGCGTCCACCCCTTTGCTGTGAGCCGACCGAGCAGTGGAGGCAGCCCGTGGCCGTGCCCAGCTTCGTGGACCGCGTCGTCCTGCGGGTGAGTGGCGGCCGCGGCGGCAACGGCGTCGCGTCGGTGCAACGGGAGAAGTTCAGGCCGCTGGGCGGCCCCGACGGCGGCAACGGCGGCAACGGCGGTGACGTGGTGCTGCTCGTGGACCCGGGTGTCACCACGCTGGTCGACTATCACCACGAGTCGCATCGCCGGGCCGCCAACGGCGGGCAGGGCAGCGGGGGGCACCGCAACGGCTCCAACGGCGCCGGCGTGGTGTTGGCGGTGCCGGACGGCACCGTCGTACGCACCTCAGCCGGCGAGGTGATCGTCGACCTGATCGGTGCAGGCACGTCGCTGGTGGTGGCGGCGGGCGGTCGCGGCGGTCTGGGCAACGCCGCGCTGGCGTCGACCAAACGCAAGGCGCCGGGTTTCGCGCTGCTCGGCGAGCCCGGCGACGACTCCTCGATAGTCCTCGAGCTCAAGGTCGTTGCCGACGTGGGCCTGGTGGGGTTCCCGAGTGCCGGCAAGTCGAGCTTGATCGCGGCGATGTCCCGAGCGCGACCCAAGATCGCCGACTACCCGTTCACCACCTTGGTGCCCAACCTCGGCGCAGTCACCGCCGGCGACGTCACCTACACCGTCGCTGACGTCCCCGGTCTGATCGAGGGTGCCAGCGAGGGCCGGGGTCTCGGTCAAGACTTCCTGCGACACGTCGAGCGCTGCGCCGCGCTCGTGCACGTGATCGACTGCGCGACCCTGGAGCCGGGGCGTGACCCGCTCACCGACCTGGACGTGATCGAGCGTGAGCTGGCGAGCTATGGCGGGCTCGACGACCGCCCTCGGCTAGTGGCGCTGAACAAGGTCGACGTGCCCGAGGCGCGAGAGCTGGCCGAGCTGGTCCGACCAGATCTGGAGGGACGTGGGCTGCAGGTGCTGCTCGTCTCGGCGGCCACCCACGAGGGGTTGCGTGAGCTGTCGTTTGCGCTGGCACAGGTCGTCTCCGAGGTGCGCTCGGCCCGCCCTGACGCCGAGGCGACGCGCATCGTCGTGCGCCCACCCGGCGTGGCAGGCCCCGATTTCACCGTACGCCGTGAGGACCAGGTGTGGCGGGTGCGCGGGACCAAGCCGGAGCGGTGGGTGCGCCAGACCGACTTCGCCAACGACGAGGCGGTCGGGTTCCTGGCCGACCGGCTGGCCAGGCTCGGCGTCGAGGATCAGTTGCTGGCCGCCGGTGCGCAGCCGGGCGAGCCGGTGGCTATCGGCGCCGGCGACGACCCCGTCGTGTTCGACTTCGACCCGGGCGTGGAGGCCGGTGCCGAGACCCTGCTGGGCCGGCGTGGTTCCGACCTGCGCCTGGACGGCCACTGACCGCCCGATCCCAGTCGAGGCGATCATCGGAGACTCATCGCGATACGCCGACCACCGCTCGCCATCCGCGCAGTCCGTACGACCACAGTGGACCCACACGACCGAGTGTTCTAGCACCGTGTGCCGGTGGCAACTCGTGGGCGTAGGGGGTGGGAGGCGGGCGGGCGGTAGGCTGGATTGCACAGGCATCGACCCGGCCATCACCGGCGAGCCGCCGGGAGAACGGGCGCCGCAACGCACCAGCGCGGCGCCTCAGTAGAACCGGACGGGAGTGGCCCGTCACAGCCCACAGCGAAGCGGTCGGCCCAGCAACACCCAGCTCTCCCCGGGTCGGCAAGCGAGGTGGTACCGCGGCACGCCGGAGCACGCCGGACGTCGTCCTCGCACCCCGACCAGCGCGCCGGCCACCGGCGTGGACACGGCAGGAGTGCGATGTCAGAGCAGAAGACCCCCTATCCCAAAGCAGGTGCCGACCAGGTGCCTGCGACCCCGCACTTCCCCAGTCTCGAGCAGGCCGTTCTGGAGCACTGGCGCACCGACGGCACCTTCCAGGCGTCGATAGACCAGCGGGACCCGGGGGTCGACGGCGTGAACGAGTTCGTGTTCTACGACGGGCCCCCGTTCGCCAACGGACTGCCGCACTACGGCCACCTGCTGACCGGCTACATCAAGGACGTCGTCCCGCGCTACCAGACGATGCTGGGCCGCCGCGTCGAGCGCCGGTTCGGCTGGGACTGCCACGGCCTGCCCGCCGAGGTTGAGGCCGAGAAGCAGCTCGGCATCGGGCACAAGTCTGAGATCGAGGCGATGGGGGTTGCCGCGTTCAACGACATCTGTCGGACGTCGGTGCTGCGCTTCACCCGGCAGTGGCAGGACTACGTCGAGCGGCAGGCGCGCTGGGTCGACTTCGACAACGACTACAAGACCCTCGACACCGACTACATGGAGTCGGTGATGTGGGCGTTCCGATCGCTGTGGGACAAGGGGCTGATCTACGAGGGCTTCCGTGTCCTGGCCTACTGCTGGCGGTGCGAGACCCCGCTCTCGAACACCGAGACCCGGATGGATGACGCCTACCGCCCGCGCCAGGATCCGGCCAGCACGGTCTGGTTCGAGCTGGAGACCGGTGAGCGGGCGCTGGCGTGGACGACCATGCCGTGGACGCTCGTGCCGAACACCAACCTGGTGGTGGGCGCCGACATCGAGTACGCGGTCATGGAGCACCCCGACGGGCACCGTTACCTGCTTGCCGACGCCCTGCTCGACCGGTATGAGCGCGAGCTGGACGGCGCCCGCCGGGTGGAGACGGTGCTGGGCAGCGAGCTCGTCGGGCGCCGCTACACCCCCGCCTTCGAGTACCTCACCGAGCATCTGGCCGACGTGCCCGCCGCGTTCACAGTGCTGGCAGGCGACTTCGTCTCCACCGACGAGGGCACCGGAATCGTCCAGGTCGCCCCCGCGCACGGTGAGGACGACTTCGCCGTGTGCACCGCGGCCGGGGTGCCGGTGGTCATGACCGTCGACAGCCAGGGCCGGTTCACCTCGATGGCGCCGCGGGTCGAGGGTCAGCACGTCTTCGAGGCCAATCGGGCGCTGCTGCGCGAGCTGCGAGAGCGGGGCAGGCTCTTCCGCCAGGACAGCTACGAGCACGCGTACCCGCACTGCTGGCGATGCGACAACCCGCTGATCTACAAGGCGGTCTCCAGCTGGTTCGTCGAGGTGTCGAAGCTGCGCGAGCGGATGGGGGAGCTCAACCAGCAGATCAGCTGGACACCCGCGCACGTCCGCGACGGCAGCTTCGGCAAGTGGTTGGCGGGGGCGCGCGACTGGTCGATCAGCCGCAACCGCTACTGGGGCAGCCCGATCCCGGTGTGGGTCTCGGACGATCCTGAGCACCCCCGCACCGACGTGTACGGGTCGCTGGCCGATCTGGAGCGCGACTTCGGCACCCGGCTGACCGACCTGCACCGCCCGGCCGTCGACGAGCTCACCCGTCCCAACCCCGACGACCCGACCGGGCGCTCCACCATGCGTCGGGTGCCGGAGGTGCTCGACTGCTGGTTCGAGTCCGGGTCCATGCCGTTCGCCCAGGTGCACTACCCCTTCGAGAGCACGGAGTGGTTCGAGCACCACTACCCCGGTGACTTCATCGTCGAGTACACCCCTCAGACACGCGGCTGGTTCTACACGATGCATGTGCTCGCGACGGCTCTGTTCGACCGGCCGGCGTTCAAGTCGTGCGTCGTGCACGGCACCCTGCTGGGCTCCGACGGACGCAAGATGAGCAAGAGCCTGCGCAACTACCCCGTCGTCACCGAGGTCTTCGACCGGGACGGCTCCGACGCGATGCGCTGGTTCCTGATGAGCTCCCCGGTGATGCGCGGCGGCGAGCTCGTGGTGACCGAGCAGGGCATCCGTGAAGGGGTGCGCCAGGTGCTCATCCCGCTGTGGAACGCGTGGTACTTCTTCTCGCTCTACTCCGGGGTGGAGCGGTACGAGGCGCGCTGGCGGGGCGACCCCGACCACGTGCTCGACCGCTACGTGCTGGCCAAGACCCACGAGCTCGTGGTCGAGGTCACCGGGCAGATGGACCGCTTCGACGTGGCCGCCGCCTGCCAGTCCGTGCGCGCACACCTGGAGATGCTCACCAACTGGTACGTCCGGCGTTCCCGCGAGCGGTTCTGGGCCGGTGACGCGGCGGCCTTCGACACGTTGTGGACCGCGCTGCACGTGCTGACCCGGGTAACCGCCCCGCTGCTGCCGCTGACGTCCGAGGCTGTCTTCCGCGCGCTCACCGGCGAGCGCAGCGTGCACCTGGCCGACTGGCCGGCGGTGGCTGCGGGTGCGGCCGATGAGCTGCCGGCCGACCCTCACCTGGTCGCCGCGATGGACTCCGTGCGTGAGGTGTGCTCCACGGTGCTCGGGCTGCGCAAGGCCAGCGGCCTGCGGGTGCGGCAACCGCTGCAGCGGTTGACCGTCGCGACCGCCGACGCGGGCGCTCTCGCACCGTACGCCGACCTGGTGGCCGCCGAGGTCAACGTGCGCCACGTCGACCTCGGCACGCCCGACGAGGCCGGCGTCGCGCTCACCCGCCGGCTGGTCGTCAACCCGCGGGCGGCCGGGCCGCGGCTGGGCAAGCAGGTGCAGCAGGTGATCGGCGCAGCCAAGTCCGGCGACTGGTCGGTGGCCGCCGACGGTGCGGTGACGGCCGGCGGTGTCGAACTTCTCGACGGTGAGTACGCGCTGGAGACCGTGGTCGAGGGAGCGGCGGGTGGCGCGGACGCGGACGGCGGGCGGGCATCCGGCGGCTTGACTGCGGGCGGTTTCGTCGTGCTGGACACCGAGGTCACCCCCGAGCTCGCGGCCGAGGGGGTGGCACGCGACCTGGTCCGGGTCGTTCAGCTCGCCCGGCGCGACGCCGGGCTGGCGGTCACGGACCGGATCCGGCTCGGCATCGACGGCGGCGACGACGTGACCGACGCCGCCGAGACGCACCGCGACCTCATCAAGGACGAGACCCTGGCCACGGTCGTCGAGCTCGGCACCGTGCCGGCGGAGGGCTGCGTCGACGCGGTGGTGGGGGACGGCCTCAAGGTGCGGGTCACGGTGGAGCACGCCGGATGAGCAAAGCGGCGCGCCGCGGTGCCCGCCGGGTGGTGGTCAAGGGCGGGTCGTCGTCGTTGACGACCACGTCCGGCGGTCTCGACCCCCACCGCCTGGACGCCCTGGTCGACGTGTTGGCCGGTGTGCGCAGCGCCGGCGACGAGGTGGTGCTCGTCAGCTCGGGCGCGATCGCGGCCGGGCTGGCCCCGCTCGGGCTCACCCGGAGGCCCCGTGACCTCGCCCGCCAGCAGGCCGCGGCGAGCGTCGGGCAGGGCCTGCTGGTGCGCCGCTACGCCGACCGGTTCGCGCGGCACGGGTTGGTCACCGGACAGGTGCTGCTGACCCTCGACGACGTGGTCCGTCGCGGTCACTACCGTAACGCGTACCGCACGTTCGACACGTTGCTGTCGCTGGGCGCCCTGCCGGTGGTCAACGAGAACGACGCGGTGGCGACGACGGAGATCCGCTTCGGCGACAACGACCGGCTGGCCGCCCTGGTGGCCCACCTGGTGCACGCCGACCTGCTGGTGCTGTTGTCCGACGTCGACGGCCTGCACGACGGCGACCCGCGTACGGGAACCGCCGAGCTGGTGCGTGACGTGCGCGGTGCCGCCGACCTCGAAGGCGTACGCATGGGTCGCAGCCGGCCTGCTGGGGTCGGCACCGGCGGGATGGTGACCAAGGTGCACGCGGCGCGGATCGCCACCGGGGCCGGCATCCCGGTGGTGCTGACCGATCCCGCCCACGCCGCGGAGGCGCTCGCCGGCGGGGCGGTCGGCACCCGGTTCCACCCCACCGGCAGGCGGCGACCGACCCGCCTGCTCTGGCTGGCGCACGCCACCGAGGCCCGCGGCAGCCTCCTGCTCGACGAGGGTGCCGTCCGCGCGATCAGCGACCGGCGCGCGTCGCTGCTGCCCGCCGGCATCGTCGGCGTGGAGGGCGCCTTCTCCGCGGGCGACCCGGTCGACCTCATCGACCCCGGGCGCACCGCGGTCGCCCGCGGAATGGTCAACTACGACAGCGACGAGCTGCCCGGGCTGCTGGGGCGCTCGACCCGTGAGCTTGCCCGTATGCTCGGCCCGTCATACGAGCGGGAGGTCGTGCACCGTGACGACCTGGTGCTGCTCGACATCTGATCTGGAGTGACTTCCTGTCAAGAGGCAGGGTGAGGCGCCCGTCCCGATTGTTCGGGGCGGGCGCCTCGTGCTTCGTCGTCGTGGGGCTGGTGAGCGTGTCGTTGGCGACGCGCGGTCAGACTGATATG
>JBBSMN010000174.1:0-6315 GCA_038233135.1 Propionibacteriales bacterium | reverse complement strand
GTCGAGCTGCTCGGCGAGCTCCTCGGGGGTGGGCTCGCGGCCCAGCTCCTTGAGCAGTTCGCGCTGGATGCGGGCCATCTTGTTGATCTGCTCGACCATGTGCACCGGGATGCGGATGGTGCGGGACTGGTCGGCCATCGCCCGGGTGATGGCCTGGCGGATCCACCACATCGCGTAGGTGGAGAACTTGTAGCCCTTGGTGTAGTCGAACTTCTCCACCGCACGGATCAGACCCAGGGTGCCCTCCTGGATCAGGTCGAGGAAGAGCATGCCGCGGCCGGTGTAGCGCTTGGCGAGGCTGACCACTAGCCGCAGGTTGGCCTCCAGCAGGTGGTTCTTCGCGCGCCGACCGTCCTCCGAGATCCACTGCAGCTCGTCGGTCAGCTTCGCCGACATCTTGCCGCCCTTGGCCAGCTTCTCCTCGCTGAACAGACCGCCCTCGATCCGCTTGGCCAGCTCGACCTCCTGCGCCGCGTTGAGCAGCGACACCTTCCCGATCTGCTTGAGATAGTCCTTGACCGGGTCCGCGGTCGCCCCGGCAACCATCACCTGCGGCTCGGGCTCGTCGCGACCGTCGGACGAGGAGAGCACGAAGCCCTTCTTCTCGTCCTCCTTGAGGGTGGGATCCTCTGCCAGATCCTTCTCGAACACCGTGTCGTCGACGTCGGGGAGAACCTTCTTGCCGTCCGGCCCGATCACCGCCGCCACCGCGTCCTCGGCCGGAGCGGCCACCGTAGCCTCGACGGCCTCGACGGGCTCGGCGGTCGGCTGCTTGGCGGCAGCCGGCTGCTTGGCCGGGACCTTCTTGGCTGCCGGCTTCTTCGAGGTCTTCTTGGTCGACCTCGTGGGCGGTGCCACATTGGCTTGATCGTCCGCCCCCCGGTCGTCGGCGTCGCTGACGGGGGCGGTCACAGTCGACCTGGTCCGCGCCGCGGCAACAACCCTGCGACGCTCACGGTGGGCCGGCTCGGATGTGTCGCCAGTCGCCTCCGAGCTGTCCTGGCCGGGGCCGAGCGATCCACGCATCTGGGGGTGGTCAAGCGCCGGGCCGGCCGGCTCCAGGGAGGGACTGAATGGCACGAAGGACCTCTCGGTGACGGATTCTTGGGCGCAACAAATTCGGCTCTAGTCAAGCGCGAGCAATTACCAAAGTGTGCCACGCGGACCGGCGAAAGCACACATCGCCTGCCGGGCTCACTCAGCGGACTTGACGGCGAGCACCGGGCACGGCGCATCCAACAGGATGCGCTGGGCGTTGCTGCCGAGGATGAGCTTGCCCACCGGCGAGCGCCGGCGCAGCCCGATCACGATGAAGTCAGCGTTCACGTCGTGAGCCACCTGGATGAGGTCGTCGGCCGGATCCATCCCACGGACGAGCTGACGAATCTCGTGGTCGACACCGGCCTCGATGAGCTGGTCGCGGATGTCCTCGAGCTCCTGCTCACCTCGGATCGCGTCGCGCCCGGCGTACTCACGACCACCGCGGTGGGAGTTGACGACGACAAGTCTCGACTGCCGCAGCAGCGCCTCCTCGGAGGCCCGGCGCAGCGCTGCCTGGCCCTCGGCCTTCGGCACGTACCCCACGACGATCGGGCCCATCAGCAGCGTCCTCCAGACTCGGCGCCCGCCGTTGGGCGTCGTCGCAGTGAGGCTAGTGCATCGGTGTGGACGCAACGCTGGGGCGCACGACCGCTCAGACCTCCCACGTATGAGCCGGCTCGTTGCTGTTCATCAGCTCCCGATAGCGCCCCGTCACCTGCCGCAGCACCTCGAAGCGTTCCGTCGGCGAATGGTCGTAGCCGGCATGAAAGGCCGCCGCGAGCCAGGTCGCGCCGTTGCGACCCGTCAGGCAGCGTTGCTCGATGATGCCAAGCAGCCGGTCCCGGTCGGCACTGTCGACACCGAGGGAGTCCAGCCCGCGGTGCGCCATCGGCAACAGCCGGCGCAGCACCAGCTCCACGGCGGGGACCGAGCCGAGTGACGGCCAGTAGACCGACGCCTCGATGCCCTGCTGGGCTGCGAGGTGGAAGTTCTCCTCCGCTGCCGAGAAGGACATCTGGGACCACAGCGGGCGCTCGTCGGTCACCAACGCGCGGACCACCCCGAAGTAGAAGGCCGCGTTGGCCATCGTGTCGGCGACAGTCGGGCCGGCCGGCAGGACCCGGTTCTCAACGCGGAGGTGCGGGCGACCGCTCACGACGTCGTAGATCGGGCGATTCCACCGGTAGATCGTGCCGTTGTGCAGCCGCAGCTCGCCCAGACCCGGGGTGTCCCCGCGATCGTGGATCGCGACCGGGTCCTCCTCGTCGACGATCGGCAGCAGTGCCGGAAAGTACCGTGCGTTCTCTTCGAAGAGGTCGAAGATCGAGTTGATCCACCGCTCTCCGAACCACACCCTCGGCCGTACGCCCTGTGCCTTCAGCTCCTCGCTGCGCGTATCGGTGGCCTGTTCGAACAGCGCGATCCGCGTCTCGCGCCACAGCTCCCGGCCGAGCAGGAACGGCGAGTTCGCGCCGATCGCGAGCTGCACACCGGCGATCGCCTGCGAGGCGTTCCAGTAGGCGGCGAAGTCGTCGGGGCTGACCTGGGTGTGCAGCTGGGTCGACGTGCAGGCGGCCTCGGGGATTATGGTGTCGGTCGTGACCGACAGTCGCTCCTGGCCGTAGATCGCGACCGTGATGTCCTCACCTCGCGCAGCCAGGATCTGGTCGGACAACAGCTCGTACCGCGGGTTGGCCGACAACGTCTGCGCGGTCATGTGCCCTGGCCGCAAGGTGGGAAGGATCCCCACCATCACCAGGTGGCTGCCCGACCCGGCCGCCCGCGCCTCGGCGTCGTTCAGCGTCTTGCGGATCCCGTTCTCGAAGTCCGTCAGACCGGTGCCGTCCAGCGTCCGGGGCGCCACGTTGATCTCGATGTTGAACTGCCCGAGCTCGGTCTGGAAGTCGGGATCGGCGATCGCCTCGAGGACGGCGGCGTTGCGCAGTGCCGGCTCATTGTCCTCGTCGACCAGGTTGAACTCGATCTCGATGCCGGCGCGGGATCGGTCGGCGTCGAATCGTGCCTCGCGCAGCATCGCCGCGAAGACGTCCAGGCACTGCCGGACCTTGGCCCGGAACACGGTGCGATCCGCACGCGTGAAGATCCGACGTTCGACGTCTTGGCCCACACGCTCTCCTCGGGTACGCAGCTGCCGGTCACGCCGTCAGTGCCCGTTATCGACACGCTAGCCCACGGGGGGCACGCCCGGGTCGCAGGCGCTCCACGCCGTCTCGCGCGGCAATGGCTCCCACACGTCGGGCGACAGGCACCGCTGCAGGGTCTCGCGGACCAGAGCGGCCATCGAGTATGCCGGGTCGGCCCGCACACACCGGTCGAGGGCGCACCACGCGCTCGCGCCGTCGCCCGACAGCCAGGCGGCGAACGCGGTCAGGGCAAGAACCGCCGGCTCGTACGGAGGGACCACCTGTCGACTGACGTCGGTCCACACCTCCAGGTGGGAGGCGGCGTCGTCTCTGGTCATGCGCGACCAGGCCAGGTCACGGACCGGGACGAAGGAGCACCACACCGCTAGCGCAGCGGCGTGCTCGACCGCGACCGGCACGCTGGGGTGGGACCTCAGCAGGTGGTCTAGCAGGACGTCCACCCGTGCGGCGCCCAGCGGTGCCGCTGCGGCCGAGACCTGCGCCGTCGGTCGTCGCACCTGACCCCGACTGCGCAGCCCGAGCAGGGTCACCGCCTCGTCCTCGGCGGCCTGCACCGCGTGACGCGATGCGGTGCGGGCCGGGCCGCGCAGCGCTGCGAACCGGGCGGCGAGCGCTGCCCGGTCCGGAACCACCACACGCCCGGCCAGGGCGGCCTCGGCGCGCAGCCGTGTGGACCGCGGGTCGTAGGGAGTGCCGGCCGACGGACAGCAGCGCTCCGCCCCGCAGGACAGCGACCAGTACCGCTGACCGTTGCTGCGCAGCACGTCGAGCAGCTCGATGCCGGCGCGCTCGAGGTGCTGAGCGGTGAGCTGGGCGACCTGGGCGGCGGCCGCCCGCCCGGAGAACGCGATCACGGCCACCCGCGTGCAACCCTGCGACGAGACGGCCGCCACCACCTGATCGGCCAATCCCGGACCTTCCTGCTCCGCACGTCCTCGCGTCGGCAGGTCGACCCGCACCTGGAAGCCGGGATGGCGACCGGCGACGCCGATGACCACCAGGGACTCCTCGGGCTCGAATCCCAGCGTCACCGACGCCAGGGACAACAGGTCGACCACGGAACGCACCCGCAGCACGGGACGCTCGGACCGGCTTCGTGCGCTGTCGGCTACGTCGCTCATGAACAGAGACTGGGCGCAGCGGTGCACCGTTGGGCGGTTGTCCACAGGCGCGGGTCCATCGGCTCGGCGACGCCCCGGTTGCGCGTCATAGGTCTCGACGGCTGGGACGATCTCCCCATGCGGTCGGTGCCGAGCGTCCTGCACCTGGACCTCGACGCCTTCTATGCCGCGGTCGAACAGCGCGACAAGCCCTCGCTGCGGGGCAAGCCGGTGATCGTCGGCGGGGTCGGTGGGCGCGGTGTCGTGGCGACGGCGTCGTACGAGGCCCGGGCATTCGGTGTGCGGTCGGCGATGTCGACGGCCGAGGCACGCGGACGCTGCCCCCATGCCGCCTACCTCTCGCCGCGATTCGCCGTGTACCGGCAGGTCAGCGAGGTCGTGCTGGCGGTCCTGCGACGTCTGTCACCACTGGTGGAGCCGCTCTCGCTGGACGAGGCGTTCGTCGACCTCGGAGCGGCAGACCCGACCGCCGACCTGGCCGAGATCTCCGCGGTGGCCGAGGCTCTGCGCACGGAGGTGCACGAGCGCACCGGACTCACCGCGTCGGTGGGAGCCGCGACGTCGAAGCTGGTTGCCAAGGTCGCCAGCGATCTGGACAAGCCCGACGGCCTGGTCGTGGTTGCCCCCGGCAGCGAGCGTCGGCTGCTCGGCCGGATGCCCGTGCGGGTGCTTCCCGGCGTCGGGCCGGCCACGGAGGCGCGACTGCGCCGCCTCGGCGCCCGCACGGTCGCCGAGGCGGCCGCGCTCTCGGCCGGCGAGCTCGTCCGTGAGGTGGGCCGGGCACACGGGACGGCGCTGGCCGCCATGGTGCTCGGACAGGACGACCGCGCGGTGGTCGCCGAGCGGGAGACCAAGTCGGTGTCGGTCGAGGACACCTTCAACACCGACCTGACCGACCCGGCGCTTCTGCACGCGCTCACCCAGCAGATGGCCAGCCGCGTCGCGCAGCGGCTCCAGCAGGCCGGCCTGTCGGGCCGCACGGTGACCCTCACGGTGCGCCGGCACGACTTCAGCACGCAGACCCGCGGGGCCACCCTGCCGGCGCCGACCGACAGCGCCCGGGTGGTGCGCTCGCTGGCCCGGCGACTGCTCGACGAGGCCGACACCTCGGGCGGCGTCCGACTGCTGGGCGTCGGGGTCTCGGGCCTGGCGGACTGGACCCAGGACGATCTGTTCGACGGGTCCTTGACGACCGCCGGCGGCCCCCGGGCCCAACACCCCGATGCCACCGCTGGGGACGACAGCGAGGCGGCAGTCGAGGCCGCCGCGACGCTTGGCCGGACGCTGCAGGGCCGCAACCGCTACCCGCCCGGGGCGGATGTGGTGCACACCGAGCACGGTGCCGGTTGGGTGTGGGGCGCTGGCCGGGGCCGCGTCACCGTCCGCTTCGAGAGCGCTGCGACCGCCCCGGGCCCGGTGCGCACCTTCGACCTCGACGACCCGGCGCTCGAGCCCGCCCCGGAGTCGGTCGACCAGCCGGAAGTCGGCCCGGTCGGCTAGCGTCGCCGATGTGCCTAAGTCATCCACGGCCCACACTCCGACGGTCGACCCATCCGACATGTCCCCCCCGTCGGCACGCCGCGTGCCAACCGAGCGGACCCACCACGGCGACACCGTGCACGACCCGTACGAGTGGCTCCGGGACAAGGGATCCCCCGAGGTCCTCGCCCACCTCGAGGCCGAGAACGCCTACACCGAGGCGCGCACCGCCCACCTCGGCAGCCTGCGCGACACAATCTTCGGCGAGATCAAGGCCCGCACCCAGGAGACCGACATGTCGGTGCCGACCCGCAAGGGCGCCTGGTGGTACTTCTCCCGCACCGTCGAGGGCCAGCAGTACGCGATGCACTGCCGGGCACCCGTCGGCGGCACCGACGACTGGGAGCCCCCCTCGGTCGCCGCGGACCGGACCCTGCCGGGTGAGCAGGTGCTGCTCGACGGCAACGCCGAGGCGCAGGGCCACGACTTCTTCTCCCTCGGCGCCTTCG
>JBBSMN010000173.1:0-6349 GCA_038233135.1 Propionibacteriales bacterium | reverse complement strand
GCTCAGGACCTTGCCCGAGGCCTTGCGGGTCGCCACGTCCTCGCCGGGCGGGAAGGTCGGCAGCTCGTCGGCCCAGCCCTCGGGCAGCCGACGCTCGTCCAGCCTGGCCCACAGGTCGGCACGCGCGCCTGCCCCGCTGCGCCACTTCTCGAACTGCTCGTCCCATTGGTCGTGGGCGGCCTTGCCGCGCTCGGCGACCTGCCGGGCGTGGTCGAGCACCTCGTCGTCGACCGCGAAGGTGGCGTCGGGGTCCATGCCCAGGACCTCCTTGGTCGCACGCACCTCGTCGTCTCCGAGTGCTGACCCGTGCGCGGCGCCGGTGTTGCGGGCGGCGGGCGCCGGCCAGGCGATGATCGTGCGCAGCACGACCAGGGAGGGTCGGTCGCGTTCCTCGCGGGCGGCGACCAGGGCCGCGTGCAGCGCCTCAACGTCCTCGTCGTAGGTGTCGTCGTCCCCGGCTGCCGAGCCCTTGCCACTCGTCCAGTCGACGGTCTGCACGTGCCAGCCGTACGCCTCGTACCGCTTGGCGGTGTCCTCGCTCATCGCGACGTCGGTGTCGTCCTCGATGGAGATCTGGTTGCGGTCGTAGATCGCGACCAGGTTGCCGAGCTGCTGGTGGCCGGCCCACGAACTGGCCTCGCTGGTGATGCCCTCCTGGATGTCGCCGTCCGAGGCGATGACCCAGATGGTGTGGTCGAAGGGGCTCTGGCCGGCGGGGGCGTCCGGGTCGAGCAGCCCGCGCTCGCGCCTCGCCGCGGCAGCCATGCCGGCTGCGCTCGCCAACCCCTGGCCGAGCGGTCCGGTGGTGATCTCGATGCCGGGGGTGTGGTTGACCTCGGGGTGACCCGGGGTGCGCGAACCCCAGGTACGCAGTGCCTTCAGGTCGTCGAGCTCGAGGCCGTACCCCGACAGGTACAACTGGATGTACTGGGTGAGGCTGCTGTGGCCGGCCGAGAGCACGAACCGGTCGCGGCCGGACCAGTGTGGGTCGTTGGGGTCGTGCCGCATCAGCTGCTGGTAGAGCAGGTAGGCCGCCGGCGCCAGGCTCATCGCGGTGCCGGGGTGACCGTTGCCCACCTTCTGCACGGCGTCCATGGCCAGCGCCCGTGCGGTGTCCACGGCACGGCGGTCCAGATCGGTCCAGCCCAACGACTCAGGGGCAGGAGTGGGGGATGAGGTGGTGGTGGACTGCGAAAACGTCACGGGGAGATGCTCCTGACGACAGCGGCGCGGACCGGTCGGGGGCTGCCCGTTCGAGACAGCTCCGTCCCTCTGCAGCGAGCCTAGCGCCGATCGCGGTCAGCGCTCTGGGCGGCTCCTGGCTGCTCAGCCGCTGGACGTAGACTCAGCGCGCACTGAGTACGCACGTGAGCGAGCGGTGGACGGGGCGACCGTCGATCCCCGGCCCGCCCTGTTGGACGGGGCGCACCGGCCGCCGGCCGGCCGGCGAAAGGTCGCCAGCGCCCGGCTCGCCGCGTACGTCGCACTCACCAAGCCGCGCATCATCGAGCTGCTGCTGCTCACCACGGTGCCGGTCATGTTCCTCGCCAGCCGTGGCGTGCCCCCGCTGTGGCCGGTGCTGGCGACCGTTGTCGGCGGCACGTTGTCGGCCGGCAGCGCCAACGCGCTCAACTGTGTGGTGGACGCCGACATCGACCAGCGGATGCGCCGCACCAGGCGACGTCCGCTGCCTCAGCACAGCGTGTCGGCACGTGCAGCGCTGGTGTTCGGGCTGGCGCTCGGGGTGGTCTCGACGCTGTGGCTGGGGGTGCTGGTCAACTGGCTGTCGGCCGCGCTGGCACTGGCGGCAAACGTCTTCTACGTCGTGGGCTACTCGATTCTGCTCAAGCGTCGCACCCCGCAGAACATCGTCTGGGGCGGTGCAGCCGGGTGCTTCCCGGTCCTAATCGGATGGACCGCCGTGACCGGTTCGCTGGCGTGGACGCCGGTCGTGCTCTTCGCGGTCGTGTTCTTCTGGACTCCGCCGCACTTCTGGGCGCTGGCGATCCGCTACCGCGACGACTATGCGGCCGCTGACGTGCCGATGCTGCCGGTGGTGGCGCCGAGCCGCGTCGTGGCCCGCCGCATCGTGGCCTACACCTGGGCCACCGTGGGCACCTCGCTGCTGCTGTGGCCGGTGGCCGGGACCGGGCTGGTCTACCCGGTGGCGGCCGGCCTGCTCGGCCTCGCCCTGCTCGGGGAGTCGTACGCCCTGCTGGCGCGGGCGCGCAGCTCGACGACCGCCGCGGCCTTGCAGCCGATGCGGCTGTTTCACGGGTCCAACCTCTACCTGGCGCTGCTGTTCCTCGCCGTGGCAGTCGACCCCCTCCTCCGCTGACCCGCCCCCCACCCCGCGATCTCGGTTCGGCGGCGGGGCACCGACAGCACGAGCGCGGTCGCGGCGATGGTCGTCGCGCAGGCGCCCAGCAGGTGCAGCTCGACCAGCGCGATCGGCAGGTCGGTGAAGTACTGCGTGAACCCGATCAGCCCCTGCGCGAGCTCGACGCCCAGCAGCCACCGGGCCGCACGTACGGCGCCGGCGGGGGCGTCGGTGACATGCACGGTCACCAGTACTCCGAGCGTGAGACCGATCAGGACGAAGACCGAGTCGGCGTGCAGTTGGCTGACCATCGCCGGGTCGAGGCCGTTGCGGGGGGAGTCGATGTCGCCGGCGTGCGGGCCACTGCCGGTCACCACCGTGCCGAGGTAGAGCACCACCCCGCTGGCGGCGTACGTCGCCAGCACCAGCCATCGCACTGCCGGTGGCGCCGACCACGGGGCCGACAACGGGGCCGACAACGGGGCCGACAACGGGGCCGACGACGGGGCCGACAACGGCATCACCGAACCAGGCGAGACTTGGTGAAGAAGCCCCACCGCGACCGCGATCATGCCCATCGACAGCAGCAGGTGCCCGGCGACCAGCCAGGGGTTGAGGTCGGTCAGCACCGTCAGCCCGCCGAGCACGGCCTGGGCGGGGACCCCGAGGGCGAGCACCACGGCCAGGCGGCGGGCCAGCGGTTCAGCGGGCCGGGCCCGCCAGACCACCAGCAGCGTGAGGACCGCCACGACGACCAGCGCGAACGTCAGCATCCGGTTGCCGAACTCGATCAGCCCGTGCGCACCGAGCTCGCCGTGCACCACGTAGGAGTCGGCCGTGCAGCGCGGCCACGACGGGCAGCCCAGGCCGGACCCCGTCAGGCGGACCGCGCCCCCTGTCAGCACGATGCCCACGTTCGCCAGCAAGGACGCGACCGCCACCGCACGCAGCGCGCGCGGCGCCGGGGTTGCGGCCCAGCGCTGCGGCAGTCGCTGGGTCAGACCCAATCGCGTCGACACGGCACTCACCTCACTCCCACCGGAACGTACGGGCTGCGACCAGGGTGCCCAGTGCAGCCCACGCCAGCAGCACCAGGCAGGCAAGCCAAGGCAGGCCGGCGCCCGCGGCAGCCTCACGGAGCCCTTGAGCGAGCGCCCCCGAGGGCAGGAGCTCGACAAGCGGCTGCAGGGCCTGCGGGTAGCGCGCCAGCGGCACCACCACAGCGCCCCCAACGAGCAGCAGGATGTAGACGAGGTTGGCCAGCGCCAGCGTCGTCTCGGCCCGCAGGCTGCCGGCCAGTGCCAGCCCGAGCGAGGCGAAGCAGGCCGTGCCCAGCAGCGCCACGAGAGCACCGGCCGCGACCGCCGCCAGCCCGCCGGTCGGCGTCCAGCCCAGTGCCAGAGCGACACCGCCGAGCACCACCACCTGCAGCGCCTCGACCGCGAGCACCGCCAGGGTCTTGCCCGCCAGCAGCCCGTGCCGCGGCAGCGGGGTGGCGCCGAGCCGTTTGAGCACCCCGTAGCGCCGCTCGAACCCGGTGGTGATCGCCAGCGAGGTGAACGACGTCGACAGCACGGCCAAGGCCAGCACCCCGGGGGCCAGCACGTCGATGCGGCGGCCGGGGCCGAGGTCCAACAGGCTGCCGGTGCGGGCGCCGACGACCAGCAGCAGCAGGGGCAGGCCCAGGGCGAGCACCAGCTGCTCGCCGTTGCGCAAGAGCAGCCGGGCCTCGACACCCGCCTGCGCCGCGACCATGCGCGTCAACGGGGCAGGACCGGGTGCCGGTGACAGGTCGAGGCTCATAACCGCAGCTCCCGGCCGGTCAGCTCCAGGAAGACGTCCTCCAGGCTGCGGCGCTCGACGGCCAAGCTCTGCGCGAGCACACCTCGATCGGCGCACCAGGCGGTGAGCGTGGCGATCAGGGCCGGGTCGACGGTCCCCGTCACGACGTACGTTCCTGCGGTGACCTCCTCGACCGCACAGCCCGCCGGCAGGGCGGCGCGCAGGTCGTGGACGTCCAGCCCGGCAGGTGCGCAGAAGCGGACTGTGTTCTCGGCGCCGCTCGTGGTCAGCTCCTGCGGGGTGCCGGCGGCGATGACCCGGCCACGATCGATCACCACGACCCGGTCGGCCAGCTGCTCGGCCTCGTCCAGGAAGTGCGTGGTCACCACCACCGTGACCCCGCCCGCGCGCAGCTCGCGCACGAGGTCCCACGTCAGCCGCCGTGCCTGCGGGTCTAACCCCGCGGTGGGCTCGTCGAGAAAGACCAGCTCTGGGCGACCCACGATGGCCATCGCCAGCCCGAGGCGTTGCTGCTGCCCCCCGGACAGGCGCCGGTACGCCGTGGCGCCGCAGCTGCCGAGACCGAGCCGGTCGACGAGGTCGTCCACGGGCAGGGGGTGGGCGTGCAGGGCGGCCGCGTGCGCCAGCGCCTCGGTCGCTCGGCAGCCGGACCAGGCGCCACCGGACTGCAGCATGACCCCCACGCGTGGCCGGAGCCGGGCACCGTCGGCGACCGGGTCCAGCCCGAGCACCCGCACCGCGCCCGACTGGGGGCGGCGATAGCCCTCGCACGTCTCCAGGGTCGTCGTCTTGCCTGCCCCGTTGGGCCCCACGACAGCGGTGACCTGGGCGGCGGCCATTTCCACCGACAGGCCGTCGACGGCGGTGACGCCGCCGTACTGCATGACGAGGCCGTCGACGACGACGGCGGGCGCGGGCACTAGCCGAGTCTAGGTTCGTGGCGTACGTCACGTGGGTCCCGGATCACGGGTGTCCGGTTGTGGCGGCGTGCCAATAACGGCACAATGGTGTTGTGCAATTGAGCCGGAGCGACGGTCAGCGAGCCGACGCCGACAAGCCGGGCGCGGCGCCCACCCGACAGCGGGTGGTGCGTGCGCTGCTCGAGCGACGCACCGCGACGGCCGCCGAGCTGGCAGGCGTGCTGGGGCTGACCGCCGCCGGTGTTCGCCGACATCTCGACCACCTGATGGCTGTCGGCCACGTCGAGGCGACGCTGCGGCCGACCGACCCCGCCGCCGGTCCGTCCGGACTGGTGGCTCGCGGTCGCGGGCGACCGGCACGTCTGTTCCACGTGACCAACGAGGGTCGCGACGCGCTCGACCAGGGTTACGACGACCTGGCGGTAAGCGCGCTGCGGTTCCTCGCCGAGACCGGTGGCGACGGTGCCGTGCTCGAGTTCGCCCGCCGTCGCTGGGCGGAGGTAGAGGACCGGCTCGCCGGCAGCCTCGACGCCCTCCCGGAGCCGCAGCGCCCGCAGGCCCTGGCTCGTGCGCTGAGCGCCGACGGCTACGCTGCGTCGATCCGGTCGGCGCCACACGGCGACCAGGTTTGCCAGCACCACTGTCCGGTCGCGCACGTGGCCGCGGAGTTCCCGCAGCTGTGCGAGGCAGAGACTGAGCTGTTCGCCCGCATGCTCGGGCGGCACGTACAACGACTCGCGACCATCGCCCACGGCGACGGCGTGTGCACCACCAATGTGCCCAGTACCAATGTCCCCAGTACCAATGTCCCCAGTACCAATGTCCCCAGTACCAATGTCCCCAGAGCAGCACCCGACCCCCACGCGGAGAGGACCACCGCATGACCACCACCGTGCACCCCGAGACCGACGGTCTCGGCCGCTACGAGTACGGCTGGGCCGACTCGGATGTCGCGGGCTCCAGCGCACAGCGCGGTCTCAGCGAGGCCGTCGTTCGTGACATCTCGGGCAAGAAGGACGAGCCGCAGTGGATGCTCGACCTCCGGCTGAAGGGGCTGCGGCTGTTCGACCGCAAGCCGCTGCCGACCTGGGGCGCCGACCTGGGCACCATCGACTTCGACAACATCAAGTACTTCGTACGCTCGACCGAGCAGCAAGCCACCTCGTGGGAGGACCTGCCCGAGGACATCAAGAACACCTACGACAAGCTCGGCATCCCCGAGGCCGAGAAGCAGCGCCTGGTGGCCGGGGTCGCCGCGCAGTACGAGTCCGAGGTCGTCTACCACCAGATCCGCGAGGACCTGGAG
>JBBSMN010000172.1:0-6464 GCA_038233135.1 Propionibacteriales bacterium | reverse complement strand
TGAGCGTCGGCGACGTCCTGCGGGCCAAGGGCGGCCGGCTGCCCGACCTGGTGCACACCCACCCGGCCGAGACGATCGCCGAGGCGGTGGCGATCCTGCGCGAGTACGGCGTGTCGCAGATGCCGGGCGTGCGCGCCGAGCCGCCGGTGATGGCCGCCGAGGTCGCAGGCTCGGTGAGTGAGCGGGACCTGCTCGAGGCACTGGTCGCCGGCAACGCCTCGCTCACCGACCGTGTCGAGCAGCACATGGGTGTGGCCCTGCCCGGCATCGGTTCGGGTCAGCCGGCCGCCGATGCGGTGACCGCGCTGGAGCGCGCCGATGCTCTGCTCGTCCAGGAGGACGGGCGGCCGGTCGGCGTCGTCACCCGGCACGACCTGCTCGGCCACCTCGCCGACTGACCCCGAGCCTCCGCCACCCGGTCGAGTGGCGCAAGAAGGCCAGTGATCGCCCGGCAAACTGGCCATCGTGCGCCACTCGACGCGGTGGGCGATCGGCTGCGTCGCGCTGGTTGTCGACCCGGGCAGGGGTACGGTCCGATCGTTCGTCACCGGCCGGGTCGACGGACACGTACCCAAGCAAGGAGTTGCACCGTGAGTGACATCCATGCCGTGGCAGTCATCACCGCTCGGCCAGGCTCGGCCGATGACGTACGGGCCGCGCTCGTCGCGATCGTCGCGCCGACCAGGGCGGAGGAGGGATGCCTGGACTACTGGCTGCACGAATCGATGGCAGCGCCGGGCACGTTCATCACCGTCGAACGGTGGCGGGCGCAGGCCGACCTCGACGCGCATCTGGGCACCGAGCACGTGCAGGCAGCCCTAGCCCAGACGGCCGAGCACCTTACCGAGCCGCCAGGGATCCACCCCCTGACCCCGATCGGATCCTGACCTCAGCGGATCCGCCCGCGGCTGCATTGTCGAGTGGCGCAAGATCGCCAATGATCGCGGCGCAAACCGCTCATCGTGCGCCACTCGAGGGGCCGCGGGGGGTCGGTTCAGTCGGCGACCACCCCGGTGGCGTGCACCGGGCAGTAGCCGAACGGGTTCTTGGCGAGGTACTGCTGGTGGTAGTCCTCGGCGTAGAAGTACGCCTCCAGCGGCTCGATGGTGGTCGTGATCTCGCCATAGCCGCGTGCCGACAGCGCCTGCTGGTAGGGCTTGCGCGACGACTCGGCCTGTTGCTCCTGCTCGGCAGAGGTGGTCAGGATGATCGAGCGGTACTGGCTGCCCCGGTCGTTGCCCTGCCGCATGCCCTGGGTCGGGTCGTGGTTCTCCCAGAACACCTTGAGCAGCTGGGTGTAGGACACCTGCTCGGGGTCGAAGATCACCCGCACGACCTCGGCCTGGCCGGTGCGCCCGCTGCAGACCTCCTCGTACGTCGGGTTGTGCGTCTGACCGCCGGCGTAGCCGACTGACGTGGACCACACCCCCGGCACCTGCCAGAACGTCTGCTCCTCGCCCCAGAAGCAGCCGAGCCCGAACACCGCGTCCGCGAAACCGGTGGGCACGTCGGTCTCGATCGGGGTGCCGAGGACGGCGTGGGTGCTGCCGACGTCGAACGGGCGGGTCTCGCGTCCGGTCAGCGCTTCGTCGGCGCTGGGCAGCTGGGTCTTGGTGCGGCTGAAGAGCACGATGCCTCCTGGGGTGAGTGTCTATAAGCACCAACACCGACCCGCGAGCGGTCGTTCCCGGCTGACAAAAACTCACGGATGGAGGGGAGAAAACTCACGGATCGCGGGGAGGGGGCGCACGGGTAGGGTCCAGGCATGCCGAACCACCCCGACGACGACCGGCTCGGCTTCGAGACGTTGGCGATCCGGGCCGGGCAGGAGCCCGACCCGCGCACCGGCAGCGTGGTGCCCGCCATCTACGCCACCAGCACCTACAAGCAGGACGGGGTGGGCGGCCTGCGCGGGGGCTACGAGTACTCCCGCAGCGCCAACCCCACCCGTACGGCGCTCCAGGAGTGCCTGGCAGCCCTGGAGGCCGGCAGCCACGGCTTCGCCTTCGCCAGCGGGCTTGCCGCCGAGGACACCGTGCTGCGGGCGGTGTGCCGGCCCGGTGACCACGTGGTGATCCCCGACGACGCGTACGGCGGCACCTTCCGCCAGTTCGCGAAGGTGCACGAGCCGTGGGGGCTGGCCCACAGCATCGCGCCGGTCGCCGACGTCGATGCCGTACGGGCCGCGGTCTTGCCCGGCCGCACCCGGGTCGTGTGGGTCGAGACGCCCACGAACCCGTTGCTCGGCATCGCCGACATCGGGGCGCTGGCCGCGGTGGCGCACGACGCCGGCGCGCTGCTGGTGGTCGACAACACATTCGCGTCGCCATACCTGCAGCAGCCGCTTGCCCACGGCGCCGACATCGTCGTGCACTCGACGACGAAGTACTGCGGCGGCCACTCCGACGTGGTCGGCGGCGCGCTGGTGGTCGACGACGGCGAGCTCGCGGAGCGGATCGCGTTCATGCAGAACGCCATCGGCGGGGTCGCCGGGCCGTTCGACGCCTGGCTGGTGCTGCGCGGGCTGCGCACGTTGGCGGTGCGTATGGACCGGCACAGCGACAACGCCGAGCGCGTCGCCGACTTCCTCAGCGGCCGGCCCGAGGTCAGCACGGTGCTGTGGCCCGGCCTGCCCGAACATCCGGGCCACGACGTCGCCGCCAAGCAGATGCGCCACTTCGGCGGCATGGTCAGCTTCCGGATGGCCGCCGGCGAACGGGCCGCGGTCGACCTCGTCGAGCGCTGCGAGGTGTTCACGCTGGCGGAGTCGCTGGGCGGCGTCGAGTCGCTGGTCGAGCACCCCGCCCGCATGACGCACTCGTCGGTCTCCGGGTCTGCTCTTGAGGTGCCGGCCGACCTGGTGCGCCTCAGCGTCGGCATCGAGTCGGCCGACGACCTGGTCGCCGACCTGGCCCAGGCCCTCGACGGCACGGCCCGCTGAGCCGCGCGTGGACCTCGCCGTCTGCGCCGACTTCGGCTCCACCTTCACCAAGACCCAGCTGGTCAGCCTGGACGACGGTGCCGTCGTGGCGGCCGCCGAGTACCGCACGACCGTCGGCACTGACGTGCTGCAGGGCTTCGCCGCCTGCCGCGATGTGCTCGTACGCGCCGCCCCCGCCGCCGCGGACGCGCCGGTGTTCGCCTGCTCGTCGGCCGGTGGCGGGCTGCGCCTGGCGGTGGTCGGCAACGAGGAGCTGGTCACCGCCGAGGCGGGTCGCCGGGTGGCACTCTCGTCCGGCGGCCAGGTCGTTGACGTCGGCGCCTGCGGCCTCGACTCGGAGCGGCTCGCCGCTCTCCGCGCGGCGGAGCCGGACGTCGTCCTCCTGGTCGGCGGCACCGACGGCGGCAACGCCGACGTCCTCGTGGGCGCGGCCGAGACCCTGGCCGCGGCGGCGTGGCCAGGGCCGGTCGTCGTCGCCGGCAACATCGCCGCGGGTGACCCCGTTGCGGAGGCCCTGCGCGCCGGCGGTGTGCCGTACGAGCTGGTGGCCAACGTGGTGCCCCGCATCGGCGTGCTCGCCCCCGCGGCGGCCCGGTCGGCCATCCGCCGTGTCTTCCTGCGGCACGTGATCGGCGGCAAGCACCTGTCGGCGTCGAGCGACTTCGCCGCCATGGTCTTGGGATCCACCCCAGATGTCGTGCTGACCGGTGTCGAGGCGCTGGCCGACCTTGTCGGTGACGTCGCCGTGGTCGACGTGGGTGGCGCCACCACCGACGTGCACTCCGTCGTCGAGGTCGACCCGGAGGAGGCCGAACTGGCCAGACAGGTGGTGGCACCGACCCCTGTCATCCGCACGGTCGAGGCCGACCTCGGCATGCGCTGGAGCGCCGAGCCGGTGGTCGAGCGGGGGGTCGAGGCGTCGCTGGTCGCCCGGCACGAGCGCGACCGGTTGGCCCGTGCCGCGCAGCAGCGACGTGCAGAACCGGGGTTCGTGCCGGTCGAGGCGATCGACCGCGCCGACGACTTGCGCCTCGCTGAGGTGGCCGTCGCGGTGGCGTTGCGCCGGCACGCCGGCCGGCAGCAGGTGCGGCTCGGCGCAGACGGCCGGCTAGTCGAGCGCAGCGGCCGCGACCTGCGGGAGGTCGATGTGCTGGTGGGCTCCGGCGGCGCGTTCCGGCACGTCGCTCCGACCGCCGCGGTCGAGCTGCTACGGGGCTGCGTGGGCGACGCGTCGGGGGGCTGGCTGCTGCCGCGCGCACCCACCCTCGCCGTCGACCGCGATGGCGTGCTGGCCGCCGCGGGACTGCTCGCACGCTCACACCCCGGCACGGCACACGAACTGCTGCGGCGACACCTCGCCGGGGCTGGCTGAGCCCACGGACGTCCCCACCTGCCGCACCGAGGTCCGCGTAGGAGGACCATCGATACGTGATGTCTCTGGCGAGCTGGTCGGACCGGATGCGCGCGCGCATGCGATCGCTGCAGGCCGGGCACGACGACCATCAGGGCACCGTGTCCGACCCGCTGGCGGACCGCCACCGCGGCGCGGAGCCCGCATCAGCGGTCGGCACCGCCGGTGCCGGGGGGGCGATCCAGGTGCGGTCGGGCTCGGTGGCGCGGGCCCTCGGCCTGCCGCCGGCGCTGGTCCGCCTCACCGGCTGGTCGGTGTGCCTGCTGGTCCTGGCCTTCCTGATCGGGCAGGTCCTCGACCTGCTCGGGTACTTCAGCGAGGTCACCGTGCCGCTGGCCATCTCACTGCTGACCACGGCGCTCGCGGCCCCCGCGGTGGACCGGCTCGAGCGGATCGGTGTCGGCCGGCGTCTGGCCGCGCTCGTCGTGGTGCTCGGTGGCCTGGTGGTGTTCGCGGCGGTGCTGGGGCTGGTGGGGTCGCAGGTCGCGGGGCAGCTGGATCAGCTCCGTGACGACGTCGGTGAGGGGCTGCGGCAGGTGCAGAGCTGGCTTCGTGACGGCCCACTTGGGCTCTCACAGACCGAGCTCAACGACCTGATCGACCGCGGGCGCGAGTCGCTGCAGGGGGCAGACACGCAGGTAGTCAGCCGGGCCGCCGCGGTTGGCACCTCGTTGGGCCGCTTCCTGGCGGGCATCTTCATCGTGCTGTTCGCAACCTTCTTCTTCTGCGCCGAGGGTGCGCGGATGTGGCGCTGGGTCGTCAGCCTGCTGCCACGCGCGGCCCGGCCTGAGGCGAACACCTCCGGGCAGGTGGCCTGGGTGTCGCTCACCGCGTTCGTCCGCGCCACCGTCCTGGTGGCACTGACCGACGCGCTGGGCATCGCACTGGGTGCGGTCTTGCTGGGGATCCCGCTGGCGCTGCCGCTCGGCGTGCTCGTCTTCCTCGGCGCGTTCGTCCCCATCATCGGTGCCGCCGTGTCCGGCTCGGTCGCTGTGCTGGTGGCGCTTGTTGCGCAGGGCCCGATCGTCGCGCTGCTGATGATCGGGGTAGTGGTGCTCGTGCAGCAGCTGGAGTCGCACGTGCTGCAGCCGTTCCTGATGGGCCGCTTCGTGGCCATACACCCACTGGGCATCATCGTGGCGATCGCGGCGGGTCTGGTTGCCGGCGGAGTCATCGGCGCTCTCATCGCCGTGCCGCTCGTTGCTTCCGGAAACGCCGTCGGCAAGCATCTGGCCGGGAGGGACGCCGCCGACGATCCGCATCCGGAGACTGGTGGCGGGCTCACCACCGACCAGGCGTACGACCCCACGCATGCCGACCGGGTTGCCGACGCAGCCGCTGACGCGCGCAGTGACGCTGACGAGGGCCATGCCAACGCGGACGCCGATCCTGAAGACAGACCAGCGACCTGAAACCCACTCGGGGGGCGCGGGTGTGCCATCTCGGCTCCCGACCGGTATCAATGACCCGTGACTCACCCCGACCTGCCAGCGGCCAAACCGATCGATCCTGCGGACCCTGACGACGACTCCTCGCCCCCCGCCGGTCGCACGCGGCACAGACAGACCGACGGGCCGATCAGTCAGCTCGTGGTCGGCCCGCTGCTGCGGCATGTCGATGAGACGTCGGCAAGCGTATGGGTCGAGGTCACTCGGGCCGGGGAGGTGACGGTAACTGCCGGCGAGCACTCGGCGAGCGCCCGTACGTTCACGGTGCATGGTCACCACTACGCCCTCGTCGACGTCGAGGGGCTGCCGCCGGGTTGCCACCTGCCCTACCAGGTGCACCTCGACGACGACACGATCTGGCCGCCGCCACGGTCACTCTTCCCGCCCAGCGCGCTGCGCACGATGGACTACTCGCAACCGTTGCGGATCGTCTTCGGGAGCTGCCGCACCGCGGTCCCGCACGACCGGCGGACCAACCGCCGCTTCGGCGTCGACACGCTGCGGGCACTGGCCCTGCGGTTGGCCGACGGTGGCGTACCGGAGCCGATCGGCGACGACCCCATGGAGGCCGCGAGCGGCTGGCCGTCGCTGCTGCTGTTCCTCGGCGACCAGGTCTACGCCGACGACACGTCGGCCTCGATGGACGAGTACATCGCGCACCACC
>JBBSMN010000171.1:0-6465 GCA_038233135.1 Propionibacteriales bacterium | reverse complement strand
CGACGACCCCGCCTGGGACCACACCCCCACCGACCAGCCCGACCAGCCCGACCAGCCCGCGCCTGGGCCGACCGCACCGCGGCTGCCGCTACCCGTCGAGGTCCAAGTCGTCATCTCCGCAGCAACCCTGCTCGGCATCGACAACAACCCCGGCCTGCTCCGCGGCTACGGGGCGGTCCCCGCCTCGGTGATACGCGACATCATCAACGCCGCCGACACCAGCAGGGCCACCAGCAAGGCCCGGACCCGGCTACGGGCACTGTTCTGCGACCCCATCGACGGCCGGCTCATCGCCATGGACTCCACCGCCCGCTGCTTCACCGGCGGACTCGCCCAGTTCGCCATCTGCCGCGACCAAGACTCCCGCCTCGGCGGCGGACGCATCGCCGAGATCGACCACATCCGCGACCACCAACACGGCGGCCCCACCACCGCCGCCAACAGCCAAGCCCTCGCCAAACTCCCCCACATCCTCAAAGACCACCCCCAGATCACCGTCACCACACTGCCGCCGACCCGGCACGGCGACGGCCTCGACCAGCTCCGCATCCACGCCCCCACCATCGAATGGCGACTACCCACCGGACACACCCACACCAGCCGACCCCCACCCGCCCTCGGCCCCGGCAGCAGCCCCAACAACGGCCCCGACCCCCCACCAGACCCCGACCCCGCCAGCCCCGGCGAACAACACCTCGCACACCTACTCGCAACCGCAGGCTGATGTCAGCCCCGGCACGGCCCGCGCTGTCGCAGCGCCGGTCGCCGGCTGCCGGCGATCGGTCACCGCCGCTGCTTGCGGCCCCACCGGCGGATGCGGTGGTCGCCGACAATCTGGCGCGCGACGTTGCGACCGGGGATGCCGGTCACTCCGCCACCGCCGTGGGTGGACGAACCGGCCTGGTAAAGACCAGCCACCGGCGTCCGCAGGTCGGCGAACCCGGCCGCCGGCCGGGCATGGAACAGCTGCCCGGGCGACAGCTCGCCGTGGAAGATGTTGCCGCCGATGAGGCCGTACTCATGTTCCATCTCGTACGGGCCGATGACGACCCTGTCGACAATGGAGTCGGTGAACCCGGGGGCGATGTCATCCATGCGGGCGATGACCCGATCCACGTACGCGTCCAGCTGCCCGCTGTCCGGCGTGCTGCTCCACGCGTGCGGCACCCACTGGGTGAACATGCTCATGACGTGGTGTCCGGACGGGGCGAGCGAGTCGTCGAACACCGACGGGATGCAGATGTCGGCGAACGGCTGAGCGGCAGCGCGCCCGACGGCGGCATCCTGGAAGGCCTCCTCGATGTCGTCGAGGCTGTCGGCCAGCACGATCGTGCCGCCGTGCACCTGCGGGTCGAAGTCGGCGTGGCTGGTGAACGTCGGCAGCCTGTCCAGGGCGAGGTTGATCTTGACCGTTCCACTGCGGGTTTTCCAGGTCCTGATGTCGTCGACGAAGTCCGCCGGCAGCAGGTCGGGCGACAGCAGCCGCAGGAACGAGATCTGTGGATGCGCGGTCGTGACCACGATCGGCGCGGTGATCTCCTCGCCGCTGTCCAGCAGCACGCCCGTGGCGACGGGGCCGTCGCTGCCCGGCAGGGTGCGGATCTGTGCGACCGGCGCGCCGGTGCGGATCTCGGCGCCGAACGCACGCGCGGAGGCGGCCAGCGCCTGGGTGACCCCGCCCATGCCGCCGCGAGGGAAGCCCCAGGCGCCGACCTGGCCGTCGCCGAGGTCGCCGATGTGGTGGTGGGCCATGACGTACGCCGTGCCGGCGGAGCGGGGACCGGCCCAGGTGCCGATCACCCCGGAGACCGCTAGCGCACCGCGCACCGCGTCGGAGGAGAAGCGGTCCTCGACGAGGTCGGCGATGCTCGACGTCAGCAGCCGGGTGATGTCGACCGCCGCCCGCTCGTCCACGTCGCGCAGCAGCCGGAGCAGCCCCGCCTGCCTCAGCAGATCGCCCGGGCGGTGCGATCCGAGACGCGGCGGCACCTGCTGAAGCAACGGTCCCAGAATGGCGCCGAGCCGGTCGAGCCAGTCGTCCCACCGGTCGTACGCGTCGGCATCGGTCGCGGAGAACGCAGCGATCTGCTCACGGCGGGCGGCGCGATCGCGGGGCAGCTGCAGGTACCGACCGTCGCGCCGGGGCGCGAAGTAGGGGCCTTGGGGGAAGACGTGGTAGCCGTGCTCGGCCAGCCGCAGGTCACGCACGAGCGTCGGCGGCAGCAGCGACACGACATAGCTGAGCATCGAGACGGTGTAGTCGGGGCCGAAGGGGTGCTCGCTGACCGCTGCGCCCCCCACGACATCGCGGGCCTCCAGCACCAGCGTGGACAGGCCCTCGCGGGCGAGGTAGGCCGCCGCGACGAGGCCGTTGTGCCCGCCGCCGATCACGACCGCGTCGTACTGCCGGTCAATCACCACTGCCGCCTTCTGGTCAGGCCTGGCTCGACGCCGCCCACAGGTTGATGCCCGACTCGACCGCGTGCCGGTCGATCTCGGCGAGCTCGTCCGCGGTGAAGTCCAGCCGATCGAGGGCGGCGACGTTCTGCTCGAGCTGGCGCACGCTGCTCGCCCCGATCAGCACGGTCGTCACCCGTTCGTCGCGCAGCGCCCACGCCAGAGCAAGGTGGGCCAGCGACTGACCGCGGGCGGCGGCCACCTCGTTCAGCGCCCGCACATGGCCGAGGTTCTCCTCCGAGAGCATCTCGTCGTCGACGGTCTTGCCCTGCCCCGCGCGGGAGTCCGCGGGCACCCCGTCGAGGTAGCGGTCGGTGAGCAGGCCCTGCGCCAGTGGCGAGAACGCGATGCACCCGACGCCCTCGTCGGACAGCACGTCGAGCAGGCCGTCGTCCTCGATCCAGCGGTTGAGCATCGAGTACGACGGCTGATGGATCAGCAGCGGCGTGCCTAGGTCGCGCAGGATCGCTGCCGCCTCCCGGGTGCGTTGCGGCCCGTACGACGAGATGCCGACGTAGCGGGTCTTGCCCTGGCGCACCGCGGTGTCCAGCGCCCCCATCGTCTCTTCCAGCGGGGTGGCGGGGTCGACGCGGTGGCTGTAGAAGATGTCGACGTGGTCGAGCCCCATCCGGGTGAGCGACTGGTCGAGGCTGTCCAGCAGGTACTTGCGCGAGCCGTGGTCGCCGTACGGGCCGGGCCACATGTCATACCCGGCCTTGGTGGAGATCACCAGCTCGTGGCGCAGCCGGGCGAAGTCCTCGCGGAACAGCCGGCCGAAGTTGGTCTCCGCGCTGCCGTACGGCGGGCCGTAGTTGTTGGCAAGGTCGAAGTGCGTCACGCCGAGGTCGAAGGCGCGGCGCAGGGTGGCCCGCTGGGTGGCCAGCGGCAAGTCGTCGCCGAAGTTGTGCCACAGCCCGAGCGACACCGCGGGCAGGTCGAGCCCGCTGCGCCCGCAGCGGCGATAGGTCATCGAGTCGTAACGGTCACCGGCGGGGAGGTAGGTGTCGAGCACGTCCATGTCGCGGAGTCTGCCCGATGCCCCGCCGGACGAGCCGCGGAGGTACGAAATGCGCGGATCGCGATCGTGGAGGGAGCCGGGCGGTTTGCCCGTCGTCGCTCATGGCGGCCATCATCGCCTGCATGACCGACCGCAACGTCGACCCGCCTTCTCCCGGTGAGGTCAAGGCCTCGCGAGCCCTCGACCTGGGGATGCGGGTGGCTGATCGCCTACGGTGCCATGCATCTGCTGTTTGCGGGCATCGCGGTCAAACTGGCATTCCAGGGGTCGTCGCAGAGCTCCAGCGGTGCACTGCACGACATGGCTCAGACCACCGCGGGGACAGCCGTCCTCTGGCTGGCCGCCGCGGGTCTGCTGTTGCTCGCGCTGTGGCAGGCGCTGGAGGCCGTCGCCGGCTACGGGTGGCGTGAGGACGGCCGCACCCGCAAACGCCTCGAATCTGCCTTCCGCGTCGTGGTCTACCTCTCCTTGGCCTGGTTGGCGCTCAGCACCGCCGCCGGTATCGGCGGCAGCTCCAGCAAGACGGGCTTCACCAACGAGCTGGTGCAGGTCACCCTCGGCCGCTGGCTGGTGGCCGCGATCGGGCTCGGTGTCGCGGCCGTTGCCGTCGCCAAGGTCGTCAAGGGAGTCACCGCCCGGTTCACCGAGGACCTCGACGACCAGGCCACGTCCGGCGGCTCCGTCAGCGCGCTCATCCGCGTGGGTCAGGTCGGCTACGTCGCGAAGGCTCTCGGACTGGGCGCGGTGGGTGGCCTGTTCGTCTGGGCGGCCTGGAAGTATGACCCCAAGAAGGCCGGCGGGCTCGACGCGGCGCTACGTACCGTGCTGGACCAACCGTTCGGACCGGTCATCGTCTGCGTCACCGGGGTCGGCCTCGCCGCGTACGGGCTGTACTGCTTCGGCTGGGCGCGCCACCCGGCGGGCTGAGTTGCGCCGACCGCGACCCGGTAGCGTCGAGCGGTGCAACACACCGATGTGGTGGTCATCGGCGCCGGGCTGGCCGGTCTCACCACGGCCGGCGTCGTAGCCCGGGCCGGACTCGACGTCGTGCTGCTCGAGGCCGCAGACGCGGTCGGCGGTCGCATTCGCACCGACCGGGTGGACTCGATGCTCCTCGACCGCGGCTTCCAACTTCTCAACCCGGCCTACCCGGCGGTGCCCAGCCTGGTCGACGTCGCAGGGCTTCAGCTGCAGCCGTTCGACGCCGGGGTCCGGGTGGTACGCGCCGACGGCGCCCACCTGCTGGTCGACCCGCGGCGGCACCCGCTGGGCGCGGCGCGCGCGCTGAGTCGGTCCACGGGCTCGCTGCGCGAGAAGCTACGCTTCGCCCGCTACGCCGTCGGCTGCCTGGCGGCGCCGGCTCGGCTGCGGGGCCGCCACGACATCGCCTACGGTGCGGCCCTCGACACCGCCGGCGTTGACGGCGAGCTGCGCCGCGCGGTGCTCGAACCCTTCCTCGCCGGGGTGCTCGCCGAGGACCGGCAGGAGACGTCCCGGCTGTTCGCGGACCTGCTGCTGCGCACCTTCGTCCGTGGCGCGCCCGCGCTGCCCGCGGCCGGCATGCAGGCCCTGCCCGAGCAGCTCGCCACCCAGCTGCCCGTCAGCTGCGTCCGGCTGGACAGCACCGTGCGGCTGGTCCGACCAGGCCTGGTGGCGACCGCTGACCAGCAGTGGCAGGCCCGCGCGGTCGTCGTGGCGGCGAGCCCGTCGGCAGCCGCGACGCTGTGCGACCTGCCCCCGCCACTGATGCGGTCTCTGACCACGCTCTACTTCCGGGCGGAGGTGTCGCCGGTGCCCGGCGCTCGCCCGCTGCTGCACCTCGACGGTGACCGCCGCGGGCCGATCGTCAACACCGCCGTCGTGAGCGATGCTGCCCCGACCTACTGCCGGGACGGCAGCTTGATCGCCGCGACCGTGGTCGGTGCGCACCGCGGCCTCGAGCTCGAGCGGGACGTCCGCCGCCAGCTCTCGCTCGTCTACGGTGTGCCTACGCACGGTTGGTCACTGGTGCGCACCTACACGATCGCGGAGGCACTGCCGGCGATGCTGCCGCCCCTGCGGCTACGCCAGGGCGTGCAGCTGGACGGCGGGTTGTACGTGGCGGGCGACCATCGCGACACCGCGTCCATCCAGGGAGCGCTCGTGTCCGGGCGCCGCGCCGGGCAGGCCGTGGTGGCCGCGCTCTGCTGACCGCCGCCGCCGCCGCTGCCGTACGGTTGTGGCCGTTGCGACCAGCCGATAGAGCCGGCCGTCGACCCCCGCCCCAGTAGCTCAGGGGATAGAGCGTCCGCCTCCTAAGCGGCAGGTCGCAGGTTCGAATCCTGCCTGGGGCACCGTCCTGACCAGGCATCGTCGCTGGTCAGCGCATGTTGCTCCGAGTGTTGGACTTGTCCGTGAGTGCCCGTCAGGTACCGCTCGGGACCGTCGAATGCCGTTCGTTAATGCACGTGGAGCACGCCGGGTCGGACCGAGCGCCCGGGGGCGAGGGCGCGATACATGCAGATCTGAGGCACATCCCGGCCCGTGCAGGGCGTGGCCCAGGTGAGGGTCCGATCTCCCCCGATGCCAGACAGCACGTGGGGGTGTCGGTCCGGTGATGACGGTGCACAAGCTGTCGGCTGGGGATGGCTACCGGTATCTGACCCGCCAGGTCGCCTCGGCCGACCAGCGGCGAGGGGGTGCGGGGCTTGCGGGCTACTACACCGCGACGGGCACCCCGCCGGGGCGGTGGCTGGGGGCGGGTGGGGCCGACCTGGGGGTGTCCGGGCCGGTGTCGGAGCGCCAGGTGGTGGCGCTGTTCGGGAAGGGGATGCATCCCGACGCCGAGCAGATCGTGACCGTCGAGCAGGGGTTGGGGTCGTCTCCGCGGCAGGCCGTACGGGTGGCGTCGTTGGGTCGGCCGTTCCCGGTCTACGCCGACAGCGCACGGCGGGCGGTGGCCGGCTACGACCTGGTGTTCACCCCGGTGAAGTCGGTGTCGGTGCTGTGGG
>JBBSMN010000170.1:0-6489 GCA_038233135.1 Propionibacteriales bacterium | reverse complement strand
TCTCGACGTTGCGGCCGAAGGCCTCCGGGGTGCCGAAGACATCGGCGATCACCGAGTGGTCGATGACCAGCTCGGCCGGCGCCAGCGGGTTGATCAGGGTCGGGTCGCCGCCGAGGTCCTGCATGGCCTCGCGCATGGTGGCGAGGTCGACGATGGCGGGCACGCCGGTGAAGTCCTGCATGATCACGCGGGCCGGGGTGTACTGGATCTCGGTGCTCGGCTCGGCGTCGGCTTCCCAGCCGGCGACGGCGCGCACGTCGTCGGCGGTGATGTTCTCGCCGTCCTCGGTGCGCAGCAGGTTCTCCAGCAGCACCTTGAGGCTGTACGGCAGCGACTCGACGTCGCCGTCGCGGACGGCATCGAGCCGGTAGATCTCGTACGCCGTACCGCCCACGTCAAGCGTGCTGCGAGCCCCGAAGCTGTCCTTGCCGCCTGCAACTGCCATCTCTGCGCTCCTCGCCTCGTCGCGTCCCGCACCATCCTGCCCATGTGCAGCGACACGGGTCACGGCAGGTGGGCAGTCCGCACGGTATCTTGACATCAAGATACATGGCGTCACAGATCAGCGCAGCGACCCCCGTGGCCGGTCCGCATCGCCCGGCAATGTGCGCAGTAGCCCGGGTGCGCGAAGTGGTACATGTCTCGATGACGACTCAGCCATAAGCTGGCGATGCCAGACTTGCCGCTGCCCATGCGCACACTGCTGATCGACAACCACGACTCGTTCACGTACAACCTCGCCCACCTGCTCGCGCAGGCGTACGGGGTCGCGCCCCGCGTGCTGCCCAACGACGACCCGGAGCTCACCGCAGAGCTGGCCGGCGGCTTCGATGCCGTCGTGGTGTCGCCGGGACCCGGTCGTCCCGATGTCGCACGAGACGTCGGGCGGTGCCTCGACGTGATCCGTGCGATCCGCGTGCCGGTGCTCGGTGTCTGCCTCGGCCACCAGGCGCTCGGTCACCTGGTGGGCACGCCGGTCAGCGCCGCCCCGCAGCCTCGCCACGGTCACCTCACCGCGGTGACGCACCAAGACACCGGCCTCTTCGCCGGTCTGCCGCAGAGCTTCACCGCGGTGCGCTACCACTCGCTGTGCCTGGCCGAGCCGCTGCCCGAGCAGCTGTCGGTCGACGCGTGGTCCGAGGACGACGTCGTGATGGCCGTGCATCATGTGTCGCAGCCGTGGTGGGGCGTGCAGTTCCACCCCGAGTCGGTCGCCAGCGAGCACGGCGAGCAGCTGCTCGGGAACTTCCGCGCGCTCGTCGCCGACCGGCGGGTCGCCAACACCACCACGACAGCCGCGCCCGCGGTGCCCGACCCGCCGTCGGCACCCGGGCCGCGCCCGGCCGGCTGGACGCTGCGCACCCACCGCCTGCCGTACGCCGTGGACACCGAGACAGCGTTCGCCCGACTGTGCGCGAGCCGCCCGTACGCCTTCTGGCTGGACAGCTGCCACCCCCACGGGCCGCTGGCACGATTCACATTCCTCGGCCACCCGGGCGGTCCCGGCGGAGAGGTGCTGACCAGCGTCACCACTGCCCCTGACGTGGACGTGCTCGACGCGAACGGGCGCCGGGTCACCACCTTGCCGGGTCCGATCACAGCCGTACTGGAAGGCCGCCTGCGCGAGCGCCGGGTGGACCCTGAGGTGCCGGTGCCGTTCGACCTGACCGGCGGGTACGTCGGCTACTTCGGCTACGAGTCCGGCGCCGGGGCAGGCGCCGGGGCAGGGGGGACGAGCGAGCGGGTGGCGGCGACACCGGACGCGGTGTGGGTCTTCGCGTCGCGCCTCGTCGCCGTCGACCACCAGCTCGGCGAGACCTGGCTGGTGGCGGTGAGCCGGACGGCTGACGACGAGATCGCGATGGCGGAGCAGTGGCTGGAGGCCACCGCCGACGCGCTGCCGCCCCGACCGCCGCAGGTCGCACCGGGGGTGGCTGCGCCGTCCCGCCCGGTGGACCCCGAGCCGCTGCTGACCCGCTCGCGCCGGGACTACATCCGCGACGTCACCGCAGCGCAGGCGGAGCTGCGCGCGGGCGAGAGCTACGAGGTCTGCCTCACCGCCGAGGCCTCGGGGCACTTCATCGGTGCGGGCTTAGCCACCTACCTGCGGCAACGCCGGCTCAACCCGGCGCCCTACTCGGCTTTCCTGCGCCTCGGCGCCGTCGAGGTGCTGTGCTCCTCCCCCGAGCGCTTCCTGCGCATCAAGCAGTCGGGGCGCATCGAGTCCCGGCCCATCAAGGGCACGGCGCGGCGAGGGGTGACCGGCACCGCGGACACCGCCCTGGCCGAGCAGCTCGCGACCTCGGCGAAGACCCGCGCCGAGAACCTGATGATCGTCGACCTGCTGCGCAACGACCTCGGTCGGGTGTGCGAGACGCGGAGCGTCCACGTCCCGTCGTTCATGGCGGTGGAGACCTACGCCACCGTGCACCAACTGGTGTCCACCGTGCGCGGTCAGCTGCGGTCTGGTGTCGGCGCCGTCGAGGCCGTCCGCGCCTGCTTCCCGGGCGGGTCGATGACGGGCGCGCCGAAGCTGCGCACGATGGAGATCATCGACCGGCTGGAGGGCAGGGCGCGGGGGGTCTACTCCGGCACGCTGGGCTACTTCGGACTGGCCGGCGGCGCGGATCTCAACATCGTCATCCGGACCGTTGTGCTCGCGCACGGCGTGCTGCGCGCCGGGGCCGGCGGGGCGATCGTGCTCGACTCCGACCCGGGCGACGAGTGGGAGGAGATGCTGCTGAAGCTGCGAGCGACCCTGTGCGGCGTACGCTCCCAGGACGTTGCCGACCCACCCCCTCGAGTGGCGCAAGAACGTCCGGAAACCGGAGGGTGGCGGCCGGGGGGCTAGCGCGGCTCCAGCAGCGCCACGCACTCGACGTGATGCGTCATGGGGAACAGCGCGTACGCCCGCAGGTCGGTCAGCGCGTAGCCCAGGCGACCGAACGTCGCCACGTCCCGTGCCAGCGCCGCCGGGTCGCACGCGACGTAGCCGACCCGGCTCGGTGCCAGCTCGACGATGCCCTCGACGACACGGGCCTTCGCGCCGGTGCGCGGGGGGTCGAGGACGACAAGGTCGGCTCGCGGACCGGCCCCCCCGGCGCGCAGCACCTGGTCGACGCGGCCGTGCACGACGTCGACGTGCCTCGAGGAGTGCAGGTTGCGACGGGCGTCCCGCACCGCTGCCCCGTCGGACTCCACCGCGACCACCGAGCCGCCGGCCCCTCCCGCGCCGACTTGATCGCCAATGAACGCCGCGAACAGCCCGACCCCGCTGTAGAGGTCGACCGCGCGCTCCCCCGGCCGCGGGCGTACCAGGTCGAGCACCGCGTCGACCAGGGTCGCAGCCGCGGCCGGGTGCACCTGCCAGAAACCAGCACCGGTGACGCGGAAGGAACGCTGCCCGACCCGCTCGGTGAGGTGGGCCGGCCCGGCCACCCGCTGGCCGTCGGCGAGCACCAGCTGCTCCCCCACACCCGACACGGCGGTTTCGATGCGCCGGATCCCCGGCCGCGGCTCGGCGCCGACGACGGGGGTCGACGGGTGCGCGAGCGGGCACACGTCGACCGGCTCGACGTCGTGCGAACGGTGCCGGCGCAGGCCGACGGTCCCGCCGGCATCGACGGTCCACCCCATCCGCGTACGCCAGGCCAGCGCGTCGGGCTGCACCGGCAGCACCTGCACCGGCCACTCCAGCCCGGCCAGGCGCCGCAGCTGCTCGGTCACCACGGTGCCGAGCAGCCCGCGCTGCCCAGCGGGTGCCACGTGCTGGAAGTCGCAGCCGCCGCACCGGCCGGGCCCGGAATACGGGCAGGGCGGCTCGACCCGATCGGTGGCCGCCTCGAGCACCTCGACGGCGTCGCCGCGCAGGAAGCGGCTGGCCTCGTCGCCCTCGGTGATCCGGACCCGGACCCGCTCGCCGGGCAGGCTGTGCCGCACGAAGACCACCCGGCCGTCCCAGCGGGCGACGCAGTGACCGCCGTGCGCCACCGGACCGATCACGAGCTCGCAGTGCTCGCCGACCAGGGACGGCTCGGTCATCGCCTGTTCCGCCGGCTGGGTGGCGGACCGGCACCGGGCAGGCCGCCACGCAGCTGGCCAGGAGGCGGCGGGCGGCGGTCGGCACGTGCCTTGGCCACCGCAGACGAGCGCAGCTGGTAGGGAACGCTCGTGACCATGATGCCGGGCGTGAACAGCAACCTGCCCTTGAGCAGCAGCGCGGTCTGGTTGTGCAACAGCTGCTCCCACCAGTGCCCGACGACGTACTCAGGGATGTAGACGGCGACGATGTCGCGCGGGCTGTCACGGCGGATGTTGCGCACGTAGAGCACGGTCGGCCGAACGATCTCGCGGTACGGCGAGGCCAGCACCCGCAGGGTCACCGGCAGGTCGGCCGCGTCCCAGTCGGCCATCAGCTTGGCTGTGGCCTCCGGGTCCACGTCGATGCTCAGCGCCTCCAGCACGTTGGGCCGCGACGCGCGGGCGTAGGCCAGCGCGCGCATGGTCGGCTTGTGCAGCTTGGACACGAGCACGATCGCGTGCACCCGCGAGGGCAGCCCGTGGTCGGCGTCGTCGATGGCGAGCTCGGCCGTCAGCGTGTCGTAGTGGCGGCGGATGCCCCGCATCAGGAAGAACAGCAGCGCCATCGCGGCGATCGCGATCCACGCTCCGGACGCGAACTTCGTGACCAGCACCACCACCAGCACCAGGCCGGTGATCGTGAACCCGGTGCCGTTGACGACGCGGTTGCGCCGCATGCGGGCCCGCAGGGCAGGGTCAGACTCGCTGCTGACCCGCGCGTTCCAGTGCCGCACCATGCCGAGCTGGCTGGCCGTGAACGAGATGAACACCCCGACGATGTAGAGCTGGATCAGGCGGGTGACCTCGGCGTCGAAGACGGCGATCAGCAGGCACGCCAGCAGGGCCAGCCCGATGATGCCGTTGCTGAACGTCAGCCGGTCGCCGCGCAACTGCAGCTGGCGGGGCAGGAAGCCGTCGCGCGCCAGGATCGAGCCGAGCACCGGGAACCCGTTGAAGGCCGTGTTCGCGGCCAGCACCAACATCACCCCGGTCACCGTGGTGACGAGGTAGAAGCCGATCGGGAAGTGGTCGAAGACGCCGGCGGCGAGCTGGCCGATCACGGGGTTCTGGACGTAGCCCTCGCCGACCAGCTGCCCGCTGGCCCGCATCAGGCCGGTCGCCGGGTCCTCGGCGAACCGCACGTTCATCACGTTGGCCAAGGTGATGACGCTCAACGCCATGGTGATCGCGATAGCGCCGAGCAGCAGCAGCGTGGTAGCCGCGTTGCGCCCCTTGGGCTTGCGGAACGCGGGCACCCCGTTGCTGATCGCCTCGACGCCGGTCAGTGCCGCACACCCCGACGAGAACGCGCGCAGCAGCAGGAAGGCGAAAGCGATCCCGGTCAGCCCGTCGCTGAACGTCTCCTGCGGCACCAGGTCGAAGCGGGCGCTCTGCGCCTGCGGCAGGTCGCCGAACAGGTAGCGCCCGAAGCCCCAGGCCGCCATGCCCAGGACGCTGACGATGAACAGGTACGTCGGCACCGCGAACGCCCGGCCGGACTCGCGCACGCCGCGTAGGTTGACCCCCATTAAGAACACGACCGCTCCGACGGCCACGAAGACCTCGTGCCCGCCGAGCACCGGGATGGCGGTCGCGGCGTACTGCGATGCCGACGAGATGGAGACCGCCACGGTGAGGACGTAGTCGACCAGCAGGGCGCTGCCGACGCCGAGACCGGCCGTCGACCCCAGGTTGGTGGTCACGACCTCGTAGTCACCACCACCGCTCGGGTAGGCCTGCACGTTCTGGCGGTACGACGTCACCACCACGGCGAGGACGACCGCGACGGCGATGCCGACCTTCCAGGTGAACGAGTACGCCGACACCCCTGCCGCGGCCAGCACCAGGAAGATCTCGTCCGGGGCGTACGCCACCGAGGACAGCGCGTCGCTGGCGAACACCGGCAGCGCGACGCGCTTGCGGAGCAGCGTCTCGTTCAGCTGGGTGCTGCGCAGCTTGCGTCCCAGCAGCAGACGCTTGCCCGTGTCGGCGATTCCCACGACCGGCGATGCTAGCGTCGGTGATCGTGCACGTTGTGATCATGGGGTGCGGCCGCGTCGGCTCGACGCTCGCGCACAACCTCGAGCTCCGCAGTCACACCGTGTCGATCATCGACAGCAACACCGATGCCTTCCGCCGGCTCGGGCCGTCGTTCAACGGGACGACGGTCGACGGGGTGGGCTTCGACCGGGACGTCTTGATGGCGGCCGGCATCGAGGCCGCGGGCGCGTTCGCCGCCGTGTCCAGCGGCGACAACTCCAACCTCATCTCCGCCCGGGTCGCCCGTGAGCAGTTCGGCGTCACCAACGTGGTCGCGAGGATCTACGACCCAGGCCGTGCCGAGGTCTACGAACGGCTGGGCATCCCGACGGTGGCCACCGTCACCTGGGCGGCTGACCGGGTGCTGCG
>JBBSMN010000169.1:0-6505 GCA_038233135.1 Propionibacteriales bacterium | reverse complement strand
CTTCGAGGACATCCGCAAGCTGCTCGGCGTCCTGCAGAGCCTCGTCGACAAGGGCAACACCGTCATCGTCATCGAGCACAACCTCGACGTCATCAAGACCGCCGACTGGCTCATCGACATGGGGCCGGACGGCGGCAACCGGGGCGGTCTCGTCGTCGCCCAGGGAAGCCCAGAAACGGTGGCAGCCGATCCCGCCAGCCACACCGCCACCTTCCTTCGCCCGCTGCTGGGGACCGCCAGGGGGGCCCGGGCCCTGTCCACCTCTCGCGCGGCGAGCCGTCGCCGCGCTGGATAACTCGGGTCGGCGGGGCATCATGGGTGTCCGACCTCGAGGAGACCACACCATGGCCGACTGCAGCCCGCTGATCTGCCGCCGCACCGCGCTGCGCCGGCTGGCCGTGGGCGCTGGCGTCGCCGCGGCAGGCCTGGTTGCCGCCTGCGGCGGCGACTCGAGTGCGCCGTCCAGCGGCGGCAGCAGTTCTAGTGCTGGTGGCGGCTCGACCGACGGAGCAGACGGTGGCGGGGGTGGCGGGGGCAGCAACGGCGGCGGCAACGCTGGCGGCGGGATGGTGCTCGGCCCTGCCTCCGAGGTGGCCGTCGGGTCCGGCGTGATCTACGCCGACGCGTTGGTGGTGGTGACTCAGCCGACCAAGGGCGACTACAAGGGCTTCACCGCCGTCTGCACCCACCAGCAGTGCCCGGTCACCAGCATCGAGGACGGCGAGATCATCTGCAGCTGCCACGGCAGCCACTACTCCATCGAGGACGGCTCGGTGCTCGCCGGGCCGGCACCGTCCGCGCTCGCGGCGGAGTCGATCACTGTCAAGGGCGGAGACGTCACGCTGGCCTGACTGACGAGTCGGTGCCCGCCCCTAGGCTGGGGCCGTGGCCGATCCAGCGACGTATCGCCCGGCGCCCGGGGCGGTCCCGGACCAGCCCGGCGTCTACCGGTTCCTTGACGCGAGCGGCCGGGTCGTCTACGTGGGCAAGGCCAAGTCGCTGCGGGCACGTCTCGGGTCGTACTTCCAAGATCTTGCCGGCCTCCACCCGCGCACCCAGACGATGGTCACCAGCGCCGCTCGGGTCGACTGGACGGTCGTGCGCAACGAGGTCGAGGCGCTGCAGCTGGAGTACAGCTGGATCAAGCAGTTCGACCCGCGCTTCAACGTCAAGTACCGCGACGACAAGTCCTACCCGTGGCTGGCCGTCACCACGCACGAGGAGTTCCCTCGCGTCATGGTGGGCCGTGGCCCCAAGCGCAAGGGCGTGCGCTATTTCGGGCCTTACAGCCACGCCTGGGCGATCCGCGAGACGGTCGACCTGATCCTGCGGGTGTTCCCGATGCGCTCGTGCTCGGCGGGGGTGTTCAAGCGGTCCGCCCAGATCGGCAGGCCGTGCCTGCTCGGATACATCGGCAAGTGCTCCGCGCCGTGCGTCGGCAGGGTCACCGCCGAGGAGCACCGCGACATCGTCGACGACTTCGTCAGCTTCCTCTCCGGCCGCACCGACGAGCACGTCAAGCGCATCGAGCGGCAGATGCGGGCCGCTGCCGCCGAGCTCGACTTCGAGCGGGCAGCCCGGCTGCGCGACGACGCCGGAGCCCTGCAGCGGGCGATGGAGAAGAACGCCGTCGTCCTCGGCGACGGCACCGACGCCGACGTGGTGGCCCTCCAGGAGGATCCGCTTGAGGTGGCCGTCCAGATCTTCAGCGTCCGCGACGGGCGGGTGCGCGGCCAGCGCGGCTGGGTCGCGGACAAGGTGGACGACGCCGCCACCGGCGGGCTGGTCGAGCGTGCGCTCGTGCAGCTGTACGACGCGGAGAACGCCGACGCGATCCCGCGCGAGGTGCTGGTGCCGGCGCTCCCGGCCGACCCCGGCGACGCTGCCGCGCTCGAGCAGTGGCTCACCCACCGCCGTGGCTCGCGCGTCGGCGTACGGGTGCCGCAGCGCGGGGACAAGCGCGCGCTGCTGGAAACCGTGCAGCGCAACGCGGCACAGAGCCTGGCAGTGCACAAGACGAAGCGGGCCAGCGACCTCACGACGCGCAACCGGGCGTTGGAGGAGCTGCAACGCGTGCTCGGGCTGGACGCGGCGCCGCTGCGCATCGAGTGCTTCGACGTGTCCAACCTGCAGGGCACCGAGGTGGTGGCCTCGATGGTCGTCTTCGAGGACGGGCTGCCGCGCAAGAGCGAGTACCGCCGCTTCGTCATCAAGGGCGTGCAGGGCCAGAACGACGTCGCGAGCATGCACGAGGTGATCACCCGTCGCTTCCGGCGGATGCTGGACGACCAGCTGGCAGGCGTGCCCGGTGCCGCCGGCCCGCCGGGCGAGCCCACCGACGACGGCCCGCTCCTGGTGGATCCCGACACCGGTCGTGCGCGCAAGTTCGCCTACGCCCCCGGGCTGGTGGTGGTGGACGGCGGCCCCCCGCAGGTCTCGGCTGCCGCTCGGGCGCTCGCCGAGCTCGGGATCGACGACATCCCGGTCTGCGGGCTGGCCAAGCGATTGGAGGAGGTCTGGGTCCCGGCCGAGGAGGACCCGGTCGTCCTGCCCCGTTCCAGCGAGGGGCTGTACCTGCTCCAACGCATCCGCGACGAGGCGCATCGCTTCGCCATCACCCACCACCGCTCCCGTCGGTCGCGCTCGATGGTCGAGAGCGTCCTCGACGACGTGCCGGGGCTCGGTGAGGTGCGTCGCAAGGCGCTGCTGGCCAGGTTCGGGTCGCTGAAGCGGTTGCGTGCCGCTGGAGTCGACGAGATCGCCGAGGTCCCCGGTATCGGCCGCCGCACCGCGGAGTCGATCGTCGCGGCCCTGGGTGCGGGCGGGCAGCCGAGACAGGTGGCCGTCAACACGGCCACCGGTGAGATCCTCGAGGACCAGCCGGCGGGGGAGAGATCGTGAGTGACGACGGCACGACGGGGGCCGCGGTGCCTGCCCGGACCTTGCTGCTGGTCACCGGGATGAGCGGCGCCGGCCGCAGCACGGCTGCCGGGGTTCTCGAAGACCTCGGCTGGTTCGTCGTGGACAACCTGCCCCCTCAGCTGATCGCCGAGGTGCAGTCCCTGGTGAGCCGCGCCGGGCACGACAACGCCCGGATCGCGGTCGTGGTCGATGCTCGCTCCCGGTGGTTCTTCGCCGCGCTGCAAGGGGTGCTCACCGACCTGGGCCGGCGCGGCGTACGCCCGTCGGTGCTGTTTCTCGAGGCCTCCGATGACGTGCTCGTGCGCCGCCAGGAGGCCGCGCGGCGACCGCACCCGCTGCAGGGCGAGGGTCGGCTGCTCGACGGTGTCAACGCCGAGCGCGACATGATGCGTGAGCTGCGCGGGCTCGCCGACCTGGTGATCGACACCTCCAGCCTCAACGTCCACCAGCTAAGCGCCAAGGTCACGTCGGCATTCGCCGGCGCGGAGACGGACCGGCTCCAGGCGACGGTGGTGTCGTTCGGCTTCAAGTACGGCATCCCCGTGGACGCCGACATGGTGGCCGACATGCGGTTCCTGCCCAACCCCTTCTGGGACGCGCGGCTGCGGCCGATGTCGGGCCAGGACTCCGCGGTGCGCGAGTCGGTGCTCGGCCAACCCGACGCGGTCGCTTTCCTCGACGGCTACGAGCAGCTGCTGGCCTCGCTCACCGACGGCTTCGTGCGGGAGGGGAAACGGTTCATCACGCTCGCGCTGGGGTGCACCGGCGGGCGGCACCGCAGCGTGGCCATGGCCGACGCGTTGGCCGAGCGGCTGCGCAGCCACCAGGTTTCTGTCCTGGTGGTCCACCGCGACCTGGACCGAGAGTGAGCGCGGCGCTGCCACCGCCCGGACAGCTCGCCGGTGTGCGCACGCCCGCGGTGGTTGCGCTCGGCGGCGGGCACGGGCTGGCCGCATCGCTGTCGGCCCTGCGGCATGTGACGTCCCGGCTAACCGCGGTCGTCACCGTTGCGGACAACGGCGGGTCGTCCGGGCGGCTGCGCCGCGAGCTGGGGGTGCTGCCGCCCGGGGACCTGCGCATGGCGCTGGCCGCCCTGTGCGGTGACGACGCGTGGGGACGCACCTGGGCCAGCGCGCTGCAGCACCGGTTCGAGAGCGAGGGTGACCTGCACGACCACGCCCTCGGCAACCTGCTGATCGTGACCTTGTGGCAACTGCTGGGCGCGGAGCAGGTCGGTGCGGGGGTGGATCCGGGGGCCGCTCCGGGCACTGACCCGCACGTCGCCGGCCTCGACTGGGTGGCTCGGCTGCTGGGTGCCCGCGGCCGGGTGCTGCCGATGAGCGCCGTGCCGCTCGACGTGGTGGCCCAGGTGCAGGGCAGTGACCCCGACGACCCGCGGGGCATCACCCAGGTGCGCGGGCAGGTCGAGGTCGCGTCTACCGTCGGCCGGGTCCGATCGGTTGCCCTCGACCCGCCCGACCCGCCGGCCTGCTCCGAAGCGGTGGACGCACTGCGCGACGCGGACTGCGTCGTCGTCGGGCCGGGTTCGTGGTTCACGAGCGTGCTGCCGCACCTGTTGGTGCCCGAGCTTGCCCAGGCGCTGCACGTGACCCGCGCACGTCGGGTCCTGACGCTCAACCTCGCGCCCCAGCCCGGTGAGACCGATGGCTTCTCGCCGGAGGCGCACGTCGAGATGCTCGCGGCACACGCCCCCGACCTGCGCTTCGACGTCGTGCTCGCCGACACCGCACGCATCGCCGATCACCGGGCGCTGCGCAGGGCGTCCGCCAACATCGGGGCCGACCTGATGCTCACCGACGTCGCAGAGCGAGACGGCGCTCCGCGGCACGACATCCTGCGCCTGGCCGCCGCCTACCGCGAGGTGTGTGTGGGCTGAGGCCGCGCACGCGCAGGGTGCTTGCACAACGTGGCAAGATTCGACCATGGCGATGACGGCCCAGGTGAAGGCGGAGCTGGCAAGCACCTCGGTGACGAAGTCATGCTGCCGCAAGGCGGAGGCCTCGTCGACGATGCGCTTCGCGGGCGGGCTGCACATCGTGGCCGGCCGGATCGTGGTCGAGGCCGAGCTCGACACCGGTGCGGTTGCTCGCCGGCTGCGACGCGACCTCTCCGAGGTGTACGGCCAGCAGAGCGAGGTCGTCGTCGTGTCCAGCGGCGGGTTGCGGCGGGGCCAACGCTACGTCGTACGTGTGACCAAGGACGGTGAGGGGCTGGCCCGCCAGACCGGGCTGCTGGACCAGCGCGGCAGGCCCGTCCGGGGGCTCCCGCCGCAGGTGGTGTCCGGGGCCGCGTGCGACGCCGTCGCCGCCTGGCGCGGCGCGTTCCTTGCACACGGGTCCTTGACCGAGCCGGGGCGTTCGTGCGCGATGGAGGTCACCTGCCCGGGGCCGGAGGCCGCGCTCGCGCTGGTCGGTGCGGCTCGGCGACTGGGCGTCTCGGCCAAGGCACGCGAGGTGCGAGGTGTCGACCGGGTGGTGGTCCGGGACAGCGACGCGATCGGCGCCCTGCTCACCCGGCTCGGCGCGCACGAGACCCTGCTGGCCTGGGAGGAGCGGCGCATGCGCCGTGAGGTGCGGGCCACCGCCAACCGTCTTGCCAACTTCGACGATGCCAACCTGCGACGTTCGGCGCGGGCGGCGGTCGCCGCCGGCGCGCGGGTCGAGCGGGCGCTGGAGATCCTGGACGGTGAGATCCCCGACCACCTGCGCCAGGCAGGCAGCCTGCGGCTGGAGCACAAGCAGGCCCGCCTAGAGGAGCTCGGCCAGCTGCACGATCCGCCGCTGACCAAGGATGCCGTTGCCGGGCGCATCCGACGGTTGCTGGCGATGGCCGACAAGCGCGCAGACGAGATCGGACAGCCCGGCACCGACTCCTCGCTTACCCCGGAGATGCTCGACTCCGGTCCGTGATCCGAGACGCCGCCGGCTCTGGCGGGCCGATCACGACCAGCCGTTAGGCTCGACCCTCTTGCCGCGCCTGCGCGGTGCCGGCACCCGTTGACCACCCGCTTGCGAGGAGACACCACCGTGACCGTTCGTGTAGGCATCAACGGCTTCGGCCGGATCGGCCGCAACTTCTTCCGCGCCGCCCGGGCGGCCGGTGCAGATATCGAGATCGTGGCAGCCAACGATCTCACCGACAACGCCACGACGGCCCACCTGCTCAAGTACGACTCGATCCTCGGCCGGCTGCCCGGAGAGGTCGTCGCGGACGACGACGGCATCTCGGTCGACGGTGCAAACGTCCGTATCTTCGCCGAGCGTGACCCGGCAGCCTTGCCGTGGGGGGACCTGGGCGTCGACGTCGTCGTCGAGTCGACGGGGCTGTTCACCGACGCCACCAAGGCGCGGGCACACATCGACGGTGGTGCGTCGAAGGTCATCATCTCGGCACCGGCCAAGAACGAGGACCTCACCGTCGTGATGGGCGTCAACCACGAGGACTACGACCCGGCCGCGCACACCGTGATCAGCAACGCCTCGTGCACCACCAACTGCCTGGCGCCGATGGCCAAGGCCATCCACGACGAGTTCACGGTCGAGCGCGGGCTGATGACCACCAT
>JBBSMN010000168.1:0-6624 GCA_038233135.1 Propionibacteriales bacterium | reverse complement strand
ATCGGGCTCACCGAGCACATCGGGCTGCGAGAGTACCCGGCGTACTTCAGCTTCCTGCGTGGCCGGCTGCGGCCCGGCGGTCGGCTGCTGAACCACTGCATCACCCGCCGCGACAACGCGACGACCTCGACCGGGGCGTTCATCGACCGGTACGTCTTCCCCGACGGTGAGCTGACGGGGTCGGGGCGCATCATCAGCGCGATGCAGGACTGCGGGCTCGAGGTGCGGCACGAGGAGAACCTGCGCGAGCACTATGCGCTCACGCTCGCGGCGTGGTGCCGCAACCTGGTGGAGCACTGGGACGAGTGCGTGTCGGAGGCGGGGCTCGGCACCGCCCGGGTCTGGGGGATGTACATGGCGGGTTCCCGGCTGGCCTTCGAGCGCAACAAGATCCAGCTGCACCAGGTGCTCGCCTCCCGTACCGGGGACGACGGGACGTCCGGCTTCGCGCTCAGGCCCGAGTGGTAGGTCGTACGTTCCCAGGCGCCTTCCGCCCACTCCGCCACCCAGATCCGAGCCGCCCCCCCGCCGGTCGGTGTCAACAACTCACGGATCGTCGCCAAGAAACTCACGGATGACCGTGCAGATACTCACGGATCGCGGGGTGGGGAGGGATACTTGGGGGCGATGGACAACACCAGCGCACCCGCACCGGCTCCCGTCCCGCACCCGCTGTACGCCCAGGTGGAGCACGCCCTGCTCGCCCGGTGGCCGGAGACGCGGCTCGACCCCAGCCTCGACCGCATCCGGGCACTGGTGGACCTGCTCGGCGAGCCGCAGCGCGGGTACCCGGTGATCCACCTGACCGGGACCAACGGCAAGTCGTCGACCAGCCGGATGATCGACGCCCTGGTGCGCGCCCTGGGACTACGCACCGGCCGCTACACCAGCCCGCACCTGCAGTCCATGACCGAGCGGATCAGCTTCGACGGTCAGCCGCTCAGCGAGGAGCAGTTCGTCGCCGCGTACGGCGACGTGGCCGCCTACCTCGAGGTCGTCGACCGCTCCAGCCAGCACCCGGTGAGCTTCTTCGAGGCGATCACCGCGATGGCGTACGCGGCGTTCGCCGACGCGCCGGTGGACGTGGCGGTCGTCGAGGTCGGCATGGGCGGCTCGTGGGACGCGACGAACGTCGCGGACGGCCAGGTTGCGGTGGTCACGCCGATCGCGGTCGATCACGCCGGCTACCTCGGCGACGACCCGGTCGACATCGCCGGCGAGAAGGCCGGCATCCTCAAGGCGGGCGCGATCGCGGTGCTCGCCGAGCAGTCCGCCGAGGTCGCCGAGGTGCTGCTGCGCCGCGCCGCGGAGGTTGGCGCCAACCCGGTGCGCGAGGGAGTCGAGTTCGGCGTGACCTCACGCGTGCCCGGCGTGGGGGGCCAGGTGGTCGCGGTCCATGGCCTCGGCCGCGAGTACGACGAGATCGTCTTGCCGCTGTACGGCGCGCACCAGGCGCAGAACGCCGCCACGGCGATCGCGGCCGTCGAGGCGTTCGTGGGCGGTGGGGGAGAGCTCGACCCCGAAGCCGTCCGCGAGGCGTTCGCCACCGTCACCTCGCCCGGCCGGCTCGAAGTGGCGCGTCGCAGCCCGACGTTCGTGCTCGACGGCGCCCACAACCCGCATGGCGCTCGCGCCAGCGCGGCCGCGATGCAGGAGGCGTTCGCCTTCAGCCCGCTCATCGGGGTCGTGGGGGTCATGGCCGACAAGGACGTCGAGCAGATGCTCGACGCCTTCGAGCCGGTGCTCGCCGAGATCGTCTGCACCCAGACGTCCTCCGCCCGGGCGATGCCGGCGCAGGAGGTGGGCGAGGCGGCCGAGCAGGTGTTCGGCGCCGACCGGGTCCACGTGGCGGCCCGGCTCGACGACGCGCTCGACGTCGCCGCCGGCCTGGCCGAGGCCGGCGGGTCGTTCGGCGAATCGCTGGGCAGCGGGGGTGTGCTGGTGACGGGCTCGGTCGTCACCGTCGGTGAGGCTCGAACGTTGCTCGGCGTGTCCGACGGGGCGGCCTGACGTGCGCGCGATGGTGGCGGCGGTCCTGGCCTTCGAGGCGGTGGTCATCGCGCTGTCCGTGCCGGTCCTGATCCAGGTCTCGGGCGTGGCCGCAGGCCCCGCTCTGCTCGCCGGGCTCGGGTTGGCGCTGCTCGCCGTGGTGACCGCGGGCCTCCTGCGCCACCGCTGGGCGTACTGGCTCGGCTGGGCGGTGCAGGTCGGTGCGTTGGCGATGGGGCTCTGGACCGCTGCCATGTTCGTGGTCGCGATCCTGTTCGGCGGGCTGTACGCGGTGGCCATCGTGCTCGGTGGCCGGATCGAGGAGCTCAAGGCCAGGCGGACCGACTCCGGCGCGCCGGGCGGCGAGCCGTCCGTACCACCGGCTGGCTAGGGTCCGCAGCATGACTTCGGATGCCGCGTTCCAACGCACCCTCGTCCTGCTCAAGCCGGACGCGGTGCGCCGCGGGCTGATGGGGGAGGTGCTCGGTCGCTACGAGGCCAAGGGGTTGTCGGTGGTCGCGATGGACCTGCGCACGATCGACGGCGAGCTGGCCGACCGGCACTATGCCGAGCACGTCGAGCGCGACTTCTACCCCCCGCTGCGCGCGTTCGTCACGTCCGGGCCGCTGGTGGCGATGGTGCTCGAGGGCGACGAGGCGGTCGAGATCGTGCGTGCCCTCAACGGGGCGACCGACGGCCGCAAGGCGGCTCCCGGCTCGATTCGTGGCGACCTGTCGATGTCCAACCGCGAGAACCTCGTGCACGGCTCGGACTCCGCCGAGTCCGCCGGCCGCGAGATCGCGCTGTTCTTCCCCGACCTTGGCTGAGTCCCGCCGGTCCCGCATGTTGCTGGCGACCTGTAGCGAGCGTCCCGACGGCGACGATGACGAGCAGGTCGCGACCGACGCGCTGCGTGCAGCCGGTGTCGATGCGGAGCCGGCGGTGTGGGACGACCCGGCCGTCGACTGGAACGCCGACCTGGTGGTCGTGCGGTCCACCTGGGACTACACCGAGCGGCGCGATGAGTTCCTGGCGTGGGCAGGATCGGTGCCGCGGCTGGCCAACCCCGCGGACGTGCTGGGCTGGAACACCGACAAGATCTACCTGCGCCAGCTTGCCGACGCGGGGCTGCCGGTGGTGCCCACCAGCTGGTATGCGCCCGGTGACGAGGTGGGCGAGCTCGACGCCGACGTGGTCGTCAAGCCGACGGTGAGCGCCGGTGCCCGCGACACCCGCCGGCACCTCGACCGCGCGTCCGCGCGCGCTCACGTCGAGCAGCTGCAGGTCGCTGGCCGCGCGGCGATGGTCCAGCCTTACCTGGACGCCGTTGATACCGCTGGCGAGACCGGGCTGGTGTGGATGGCCGACCGCTTCAGCCACGCCTTCAGCAAGGGGGCGCTGCTGGCCGCCGGTGCCGAGGCGACTGCCGGGCTGTATGCGGTGGAGCAGATCGGTCCGCGGGAGCCGACGGCGACCGAGCGTGCGGCCGGCGAGCGGATCCTCGACGCGTTGGCGGCGCTGGCGCCTGCCGGGCGAGGCGACCTGCTCTATGCCCGGGTGGACCTCGTGCCCGACGCGTCCGGTGAGCCGGTGCTGCTTGAGCTGGAGCTGACCGAGCCGTCGCTGTGGTTCGCCGCCGACCCGTCGGCGCCCGACCGGTGGGTGGCGGCCGTCCAGGGCTGGCTCGGTCGGTCCTGAGGTCCGAACAGACCCCGTACGAGGGCGACGGCCAGCACCCCTCCCACGGCCTGGGCGAGCACGAAGGCCGGGGCCGAGGCGGGCGCGATACCGGCGAAGGTGTCGCCGAAAACCCTGCCGAGGGTGACTGCTGGGTTGGCGAACGAGGTGGAGCTGGTGAACCAGTACGCCGCCCCGATCCACGCTGCGACCACGACCGGGGCGGCAGCGGTGCGCCCGGTGCGCCCGACGGCGAGCACCACCGCCACCAGCCCGGTGGTGGCGACGACCTCGCCCAGCCACAGGTGGCCACCGGTGCGCTCGGTGGTCGACAGCTGGAACAGCGTCAGGTCGAACATCGCGTTGGCCAACAGGGCTCCCGCGACGCCGCCCGTCAGCTGTGCGGCGAAGTAGGCCAACGCGTCGCCCACCGGGCGGCGGTCGGTGAACGCCACGACGGCCGTCACGACGGGGTTGAGGTGGGCACCGGACACCGGCGCCTGCAGCCAGATCAGCAACCCCAGACCGAGGACCGTGGTGAGGCTGTTGGCCAGCAGCTGCAGGGCTGTGTCGTCGGTGAGCTCGGTCGCCATCTGGCCTGATCCGACGACGACCGCGACCAATAGACCGGTGCCGACGGTCTCGGCGAGCAGCCGGCGGGGCAGGGGCCGGCTCGGCGGCGCTCACGGCAGCGGAGCCGGGTCCACGTCCAGCTCCAGCAGCAGGTCGCGGACCCGCTGCTCGATCTGGTCGGCGATCGGGCGAACCGCCTCGACCCCCTGGCCGGCCGGATCCTCGAGCTCCCAGTCGAGGTAGCGGGTTCCGGGCACGTACGGGCACTCGTCCCCGCAGCCCATCGTCACCACGACGTCGGCGGCGCGGACGATCTCGTCGGTCCACGGCTTGGGGAACTCGCGGGCGATGTCGACGCCGCGCTCGGCCATCGCCTGCACCGCCGCCGGGTTCACCGCATGGCCGGGCTCGGAGCCGCCCGACCAGCCCACGGCGCGCCCGCCGGCCATCGCCTGGAGAAGCCCGAGCGCCATCTGCGAACGACCGGCGTTGTGCACACACAGGAACAGCACGGTGGGCAGCCCGTCGGCGTGGTGCCCCTCGACCTTGGCCAGCGCGCGCAGCCGCTCGCGGGCGAAGCGCTCGGCCATCAGCGGCAGGTAGGTCGTCACGCGAGCCCCGTCGGCCAGCTGTTCGTACGACGAAACCACCATGCGCTCGATGGTGTCGCGACCGTACGCGCCGTTGAACTCGTCGGCCAGTCGGTCGACGGCCTCGAGCAGGGCGGGCGAGAAGTCGTACGCATGGATGTTCGTGCTGGTGTTCACGATGTGCCCCTTGCGGCGAGGTGGTGGACGCGCCCGAGCAGGTCGTCGAGCGCGGTGTCGAAGGCTTCGGCGGTGCCGGTCGGCACCGGATCGGGGACCGACCAGTGCACGGCGGTGCGACGCGCGGTCGCATCCAATCGCTCGTAGGCGTGGTCGCACACCGAGACCAGCAGGTCGTCTGCGGTGAGGACGTCATCGAGCCGGGCGGTGGTCGCGCCACTCAGGTCGAGGCCGTGGCGGGCGGCGGCGGCCACGGCGCCGGGGTGCACCCGGTCGGCGGGCGCGGTGCCAGCGCTGGTGGCTTCGCTGCCGACCAGCTCACGCCAGCCGGCGGCTGCCAGCTGGGACCGGGCGGAGTTGGCCGTGCACACGAAGACCACCCGACGAGCGTCGGTCAGGGGACCGCTGGCCGGGCCTGCTGCCAGGCCCGCGAGCGCGTCAGGGAGCAGTCGGACGTAGGTGCGGCGCCGATCGTGCTCGGACCTCGACCGGGCGACGACCCCGACGTCCTCGAGCACCTTGAGGTGGTGGGCCAGCAGGTTTGTCGGCAGTCGGAGCAGCTCTGCGAGCTCGCCGGGGGAGCGGTCGCCGAGGGCCAGGGAGTCGACGACGGCCACCCGGGCCACGTCGCCGAGCGCGGCGTGGACCGCGGCACGCCGGCGTACGTCTCGCGGACCGCCGCCGGATGCCTCACCGGGTGTTGCCTCAATGTCCACTGAGTCAACGATAGGCACAGCAGCCCGGGAGTCAAGCGAGCCGGCCAATTGCCCGGCTTTACGTGACTTGGTGACCCTTTACGTGGCCTGCCTCCCACGCAAAGGACCGCCGCGCCACGTTTACGCGGCGCGTGTCGGCCTGGCCCGCCGGCGGTGGGGCGTGTCGCGGGTGGTGGGGGCGGCCCACCACACCTAGCCTGGCACCTGGACAGACCCCACCACCAGATGCGACCAGGGGGCCGCGTGGGCAACAGCTTTCTCGGCCGCGACATGGCCGTCGATCTCGGCACCGCGAACACCCTCGTCTACGTACGAGGTCGTGGGGTCCTCCTCAACGAGCCATCCGTCGTGGCACTCGACAGCACGACCCGCGAGATCCTCGCCGTCGGCACCGAGGCCAAGCGGATGCTGGGCCGCACCCCCGGCGGCATCATCGCCATCCGGCCGCTGAAGGACGGCGTGATCGCCGACTTCGAGTCGACCGAGCAGATGCTGCGGCTGTTCATCCAGCAGGTGCACCGCCGGCGCTACTTCACCAAGCCACGCCTGGTCATCTGCGTGCCGTCGGGCATCACCGCGGTGGAGCAGCGTGCGGTCAAGGAGGCCGGCTACCAGGCCGGTGCCCGCCGGGTCTACATCATCGAGGAACCGATGGCAGCCGCGATCGGTGCCGGCCTGCCCGTCCACGAGGCGACCGGAAACATGGTCGTCGACATCGGCGGTGGCACCACCGAGGTGGCGGTCATCAGCCTCGGCGGGGTGGTGACCAGCTTGTCCATCCGTACCGCCGGCGACGACATGGACGCGGCCATCGTGTCGTGGATGAAGAAGGAGTACTCCCTCATGCTCGGCGAGCACACCGCCGAGGAGGTCAAGATCGCGCTCGGCTCGGCGTTCCCGCT
>JBBSMN010000167.1:0-6635 GCA_038233135.1 Propionibacteriales bacterium | reverse complement strand
TTCCCCCCTGACCAACACGCCCGCAACAGTCCCGGCTGGCTCGCCTTCCTCCGCCGCCTGATCGGCCGGCTCAACCCCGCCCGACGCACCCGCACCGCGCCCAGAGTCATCAAACGCAAGATGCCGAAGTGGCACGTCAAACGCTCCCACCACGCCAGCTGGCCACAGCCTCAACATCCACCGGACTACCTCATCCAACCGACCTAACTTAACGGTATTGCGGCTAGGGGGGCTTACCCGGCCGTCAGGGCAGCTCCTGCACCCGCCAGCCGCCGTCGTCGGCCTGCACCACCCGCACGCCGGCGCCCTTGCCCATCGGCTCCACCATCACTCCGGTGAGTCCGAGCACCGCGGCCTCGTTGGTCGGGCTGTGCCCGCAGGCCAGCGACGAACCATCGGGCGGGATCCGCTCGAACACGCTGCCGAGAGCGGCCCCCAGCGCCGCGGAGTCCTCGTCGACCAGCTCGGGATCGGCGTCGCGCAGACTGGCCAGATCGCCGCTGCCGGCCCGCTCGTAGGCGCGCTTCCACCGATCCTCCTGGTCCGAGCGCAGACCCGGCTCCTGCTGGATCGGGGACGTGTCACCGACCGCTTCCTGCCAGATCGCGACGGTCTGGGTGGCCCGCTGCGCACCGCTGGAGACGAAGAGGTCGTACGGCGGCGTCAGCGTCGCGCCGACCTGCCGGGCCTGCTGCACCCCGTCGTCGCTGAGCTCGTCGCCATCGTTGTCGGTGTGCCGTCGCAGCTCGACCGTCTTCACGTCACGCTCCTCGTCCTTCGCCTCATGCACATATTCGACCACGCGCCTTGCGCTCGCCAAGCAACCCGGTGGGCACAAATACGTCACCTGGCACGGTGTTCGTGAGGTATTCGTGCCCACTCGCTGCCGGCCCGGCCCGGCGTGGCCGGCCCGCAGCTGGGCGGCTCCGCCACGGACCGCGCCCAGCGTCGCTCACACAGCGATGGCCAACAGCTCCGACAAGTGCGCGTCGACCTCCTCCCGGTACGACGCGTCGAAGCCGAACAACCCCAGGTGGCCGGCGACCGTGTGCAGCACCCGCAGCTCGCTGCCGGGCACCATCGCCTGCTCCGCTGCGCAGTCGCGGGGCGGGAAGAACATGTCCTCGTCGATCGGCATCACGAACGTCTTGGCGGTCACCTGGGCGAGCGCCGCCGCCAGGTCCCCGCCGGTGTTTCGGGTGACGTCGCCACGCTGCCACTTCCACGCCATCGTGAGCAGCGCGTTGGGGTCCATCGCCCCGAAGACCGCCTCCATGAAGTTGGTCTGGAAGTCCTCCATCGACGAGAACTTCGTGTCCTCGACCTCGATGCCGCGCCAGAACTCGGTCTTCCAGAACTCCGTCGAGAAGCCCACCACCGACCAGATGCCAGCATGCCGTCGCAGCCCGTCGGCCACGTCGGTGTTCGAGGAGTACTCGCCGCCCTTCCAACCGGGGTCGGACGTGATCGCGTCCATCAGCGTCTGCGTGTAGAGGAAGTCGTGCGGGGTGTTCTGCGCCGTTCCTGCGATCGGCGCCGCCCGCAGCAACTTGTCCGGGAAGCGCACCATCCACTCATACGTCTGCTGTGCCCCCATCGACCCGCCCACGACCAGCGCGAGGCGCTCGATCCCGAACAGCTCACGCAGCAGCTGCTCCTGGGCGCGCACGTCGTCGCCGATGCGTACGTGCGGGAAGCCCGACATCGCGATCGGTCCGTCGCTGTTGTGTGGAGAGGTCGACAGGCCGTTGCCGATCTGGTTGATGACGATGATGAACCACCGGTCGGGGTCAAGCGCCCGGCCGGAGCCGATGTAGGCCTGCTCCCAGGTCTGGTGCGTGCCCGAGAATCACGTCGGGATCAGGATCGCGTTGTCCTTGTCCGGCGACAGCTCGCTATACGTCGCGTACGCCAGCGCCATGCCGGGGATGGTCCCGCCCTCCTCGAGCTCGAAGTCGCCGATGTCGTGCAGCCGGTAGTCGCCTTGCGCATCGGCGGTGTAGAAGTCGTTGGTGATCATCGGGTCCTCCTAGGGGTGAGGGGCAGGCTGATAGGCACATCTTGCAGCGCGGGGCCCGGCGGCGGAAGACGACAAGACACCGGAATGCGCGCCGGCCCCACGCGGTTGCCGCCAGACATGAGAGCTGCACTGCTGACCGAGTACGGAACGCCGGACGTCGTGCACACGGGGGAGGTCGACGACCCGATCGTCGGACCCGACTCGGTGCTGATCGAGGTCGCGGCTGCGAGCGTCAATCCCGTCGACTGGAAGATTGTCGCCGGCTACCTGCAGGGCGCGATCCCACACCACCTGCCGATGGTCCCCGGCTGGGACGTCGCGGGCACCGTGCTCGCCGTCGGGCCAGCCGTCCGCGAGGTGTCGGTCGGCGACCGGGTCGCGGCGTACGACCGGGAGGACCACGTGCAGCACGGCACCTTCGCCGAGCGCACCGCGGCGCCTGTCCGGACGGTCGCCCGGGTGCCCGACGGGGTCGATCTTGTGCAGGCCGCGGCGGTGCCGCTGGCCGGGCTGACCGCCGAGCAGTTGCTGGACGCCACTGGGGCACGCGAGGGCGACACGGTCCTCGTGCACTCCGCCACCGGCGGCGTCGGCTCGTTCGCCACCCAGCTGGCATTGCAGCGCGGCGCCCGCGTGATCGGCACCGCCAGCGAGCCCAACCACGACGTGCTGCGCGGCTGGGGTGCCCAGCCGGTGACCTACGGCGAGGGCCTCGTGGACGGCGTGCGCGAGCTCGCCCCCGACGGGGTGGACGTCGTCATCGACCTGGTCGGCGGGGACGCCCTCGCGGCGACGCCGAAGTTGCTGGCCGGCGGTGGCCGGGTCGCCTCGGTCATCGACCCGGCGGCGGTGGCCGAGGTCGGCGGTGCGTACGTATTCGTCCGCCCGGACGCAAACATGCTCGGTCGGCTGCTGACCCTGGTCGCCGACGGTTCGCTGGCTGTCGACGTGGCCGAGACGTTCCCGCTCGACCGGGCGGGCGAGGCGTTGGCCCGCAGCGCCGAGGGTCACGTACGCGGCAAGGTCGTCGTCACCGTCTGAGGTTCGCGCGGCTGCCCCCACCGATGCCGCCGCCAGGCCGGTGGCCCGCCCCCTCGAGTGGCGCAAGAACGCCACCGGATCGGCGAGCGGGCGGCCTTCTTGCGCCACTCGACGGGTGGGCGGGCGTCTGCGAGCCTGGCCGGACCACAACAAGGCCGGCACCGAGGAGACGCCATGACCATCACCCAGCGTGACGAGGCGCTCGACGAGCAGCCGATGATGATCGGCGGCAACCCGGTGGGCGCCCGGTCGGGCCGCACGTATGACTCGGTCGATCCCTACACCGGCCGGCCGTGGGCGCGGGTCCCCGACGCCGGCGCCGACGACGTGGACGCGGCCGTCGCCGCCGCCCGTACGGCGCTGGGCGGGCCATGGGGCGACCGCACCCCCACCCTGCGGGGCCGGCGGTTGCGGCGTCTCGGCGACCTGATCGCCGGAGACGCCGACCAGCTGGCCGAGCTGGAGACCCGCGACAACGGCAAGCTGCTGCGCGAGATGGCCGGCCAGATGGCCTACCTGCCGGAGTGGTTCTACTACTACGCCGGACTCGCCGACAAGCACGAGGGCAGCGTGATCCCCTCGGACAAGGCCAACTACCTCGTCTACACCCTGCACGAGCCGGTCGGCGTCGTTGCCGCGATCGTGCCGTGGAACTCCCCGCTGCTGCTGCTCGCCTGGAAGCTCGCCCCCGCGCTGGCCGCCGGCTGCACGATGGTGGTGAAACCCAGCGACTACACGCCGGTGAGCACGCTGGCGCTGGCCGGGCTGGTCGAGGAGGCCGGCTTCCCGCCCGGGGTGGTGAACGTCGTGACCGGATGGGGGCCGGAGGTGGGCAAGGCGCTGGCCGCGCACCGGGGCATCGACAAGATCGCCTTCACCGGCTCGACCCAGGTCGGCCGGCAGGTGGCCAGGGCCGCAGCCGACAACCTGACCCGGGTGTCGCTCGAGCTGGGCGGCAAGTCGGCGCAGGTGGTGTTCGACGACGCCGACCTCGACGCCGCCGCCAACGGGATCATCGCGGGGGTGTTCGCCGCGTCCGGGCAGACCTGCATGGCCGGCTCCCGAGTGGTCGTGCACGAGGACGTCGAGGAGGCCCTGGTGTGGCGCATCGTCGCCCGCGCTCGCACCATCAAGATCGGCAATCCGCTCGACCCCGAGACGGAGATGGGGCCGATGGCCACCGACAAGCAGTACGAGACGGTGCTCGGTCACTTCGCTGACGCCCGCGCCGATGGTGCGACGATCGCCTGCGGTGGCGAGCCCGTCGCCGAGCTCGGCGGCTACTTCGTGCAGCCCACGGTGCTGACCGACACCACCGCGTCGATGCGGGCCGTGCGTGAGGAGATCTTCGGGCCCGTCGTGGCGGTGAGCACGTTCGCCGACGAGGCCGAGGCGGTCGAGCTGGCCAACGGCACCGACTTCGGCCTGGCCGGATCGGTGTGGACCAAGGACGTGCACCGGGCCCACCGGGTGGCGGCGGCGCTGCGGGCGGGGACGGTCTGGGTCAACGCCTACCGGGTCGTCGCGCCGCACGTACCCTTCGGCGGGGTCGGCGCCAGCGGCATCGGCCGCGAGAACGGCATCGCCGCCATCGACGACTACACCGAGACCAAGGCGGTGTGGGTGGAGCTGACCGGCCAGACCCGAGACCCGTTCACCCTGGGCTGAGGCTCGGCCGCCGGCCGCCTGGACTCGGCGCCCACTCGACGATGATGCATCTGTGGGGCGGGGGCACCCGCCATGCATCGTCCGCCCGCCGTCCAGCGTCCGCCGCCCCCCGTCCGGGCCCGCCCCGCCCCCTCGAGTGGCGCACGATGACCAGTATCTGGTCGATCTGGTGGCGTTCTTGCGCCACTCGACGGTGGCGGCGGGTGGCGGCGGGCGGCGGGCGGGCTCAGCCGCGCATCCGCGAGCCGCGGGGGTCGAACAGGCACTTGTCCAGCCGGCGGGCCTCCCGGCGCTGGCCGACCACCTCGATCGAGAAGCCGCTGTCGGCCGACGCCAGCCCGGCCGGCACGTAGCCCAGCGCGACCGACGCCTGCGACGCGTGCGCATACCCGCCCGACGTCACCCAGCCGACCACCTCGTCGTCGTGCCAGATCGGCTCGGCCCCGATCACGTCGGCGTCGTCGGCGTCCACGACGAAGGTCACCAGCCGCCGCGAGGGTCCGCGCTCGCGCACCGCCTCGGCGGCGTCGCGGCCGACGAACTTGCCCTTGGCTGGCTTGACGAACATGCCGAGCCCCGCCTCGTACGGGTCGTACACCGGGCGGTACTCCGTGGCCCACGAGCCGTACGACTTCTCCAACCGCAGCGAGTCGAGAGCGCGGGCACCGAACGGCCGAAGTCCATATGCCCGGCCCGCCTCGACCAGCACGTCGAACAGCCGCTGCTGAAAGGCCGGCTGCACCCACAGCTCGAAGCCCAGGTCGCCGGTGAACGAGATCCGCGCCGCCAGCACCGGCACCATCTCCACCTCGATGCGCCGGATGTCAAGGAAGCCGAACGACTCCGGCGACAGGTCGGTGCCGGTCAGGCCCTGCAGCAGCTCACGCGACGCGGGGCCTGCGATCGCCAGCCCGGTCAGCCCGGTGCCGAGCGTGCGGTACGACACCTGCTCGCCTGCCGCGGGCAGCCGGGCGTCGAAACAGCGCTGGTGATAGCGCTCGGCGACCCCGGAGCCGAACACCACGAACCGCTCCGCCCCCTCGCTGCCCGCCGACGGCTCGGCAGGCAGCGAGGCGACCGTGAAGTCGCCAACCAGCCGACCCGCCTCGTTCAGCATCGGCGACAGCGCCAGCCGACCCACCGACGGCAGCCGGTTGGCGAGCAGCCCCTCCAGGAACTCCCGGGCACCAGGCCCGGTGAACTCGTACTTGGCGAAGCCGGTCGTCTCGATCAGGCCAACCGACTCGCGCACCGCCCGCGACTCGGCCGCCACCGCGTCCCACGCGTTCGAGCGACGCAGCGTCGGCGTCTCGACCCGGTGACCCTCAACCTGCCCGTCACCGCGCTGGAACCACAGCGCCGTCTCCAGCCCGTACGCCGCACCCCACACCGCGCCGGCGGCGTCGAGCCGGGCGTGCACCGGTGAGGTCAGCAGCGGCCGGGCGGCGGGCAGCTGCTCGTTGGGATAGGCGATGCGGAAGCGGCGGCCGTAGTTCTCGCGCACCTTGGCGTCGGTGTACGCAGGGGTCGCGAAGTCGCCGAAGCGCGCGACGTCCATGCCCCACACGTCGAAGCCGGGGTCGCCCTCGGTGATCCAGTTGGCCAGCGCCAGCCCGACCCCGCCGCCTTGGCTGAGCCCGGCCATCACCCCGCAGGCCACCCACATGCCGGGCAGCCCGCGGACCGGCCCGACCAGCGGGTTTCCGTCGGGGGCGAACGTGAACGGACCGTTGATGACCTGCTTGATCCCGACGTCGGCGAAGATCGGGAAGTGCTCGAAGGCCACCTCGAGGTTGGCGCCGATCCTCTCGAGGTCGGGCTTGAGCAGCTGCGGGCCGAAGTCCCACGGCGTCTCCCGCGGCGACCACGGCACGCCGTTCGGCTCGTAGGTGCCGAGCAGCAGCCC
>JBBSMN010000166.1:0-6709 GCA_038233135.1 Propionibacteriales bacterium | reverse complement strand
CGCACCCGTACGAAGGAGCAGTTCGTCGCCCGTGAGGGCGTCAAGCTGAGCTATCTGCCGTTCTTTGCCAAGGCGGCGATCGACTCGCTCAAGACGTTCCCCCAGCTGAACGCCTCGATCGACACCGACAAGGGCGAGGTCACCTACCACGAGAACGAGCACCTGGGCGTCGCGGTGGACACCGAGCGTGGACTGCTGGTCCCCGTCATCAAGGAAGCCGGCGACCTGTCCATCGGGGGGTTGGCACGCAAGATCGCCGACCTGGCCGCGCGCACCCGCGACAACAAGATCGGCCCCGACGAGCTGTCGGGCGGCACGTTCACGCTGACCAACACAGGCAGCCGTGGAGCCCTGTTCGACACCCCGATCATCAACCAGCCGCAGGTCGCCATCCTCGGCACCGGCACCGTGGTCAAGCGTGCGGTCGTGATCGACGACCCCAACCTGGGCGAGACCATCGCGATCAGGCAGATGGTCTACCTCGCGCTGACCTACGACCACCGGCTCGTCGACGGCGCCGACGCCGCCCGGTTCCTCTCCGCGGTGAAGACCCGCCTGGAGGAAGCCAACTTCGAGTCCGAGCTCGGGCTCTGAGGCAGGCGATCCGATGCGGTTCGTCGTCGCCGGCTCGTCCGGGTTCCTCGGAACGGCGCTGCGGGACCGGTTGGCCGCCGACGGCCACGCGGCGGTCCGCCTGATCCGTGGCGAGGCATCGACCCCGTCGGAGTCGTCGTGGGATCCGTCCGCGGGCCGGATCGATGACGACGTGATCGCCTCGGCGGACGTGGTGGTCAACCTCGCGGGCGCCCCGATCGCCCGCTGGCCCTGGAGCGAGTCCTACAAGCGCACGGTGCTCGACAGCCGGGTCACCAGCACGCGCACGGTGGCCGGAGCGATCGCTCGTACGGGTGGTCAGGCGGTGCTGGTCAACGGCTCGGGCATGAACGCCTACGGCCACCCGGGTGACCAGGTCTGCAACGAGTCGACGCCACGCGGCGAGGGCTTCCTGGCGGACGTGGTCGAGCAGTGGGAGGGTGCCACCGCCGCGGCGGCCGATGCCGGTGCCCGGGTGGTGCTGCTGCGCACCGGGGTGGTGCTGCACGCGAGCGGGGGCACCCTGGGCCTGATCCAGATGCCGTTCCGCCTCGGCGTTGGCGGGCGTATCGGCTCCGGTGAGCAGTGGTTCTCCAGCATCAGCCGCGACGACTGGGTGGGGGCCGTGGTCTTCCTCGCCACCGACGACGAGGCCAGCGGAGCCTTCAACCTGGTTGGCCCGGAGCCGGTGACGAACGCGGCGTTCACCAAGACGCTGGGTGACGTGCTGCACCGGCCGACCGTGGTCCCGGTGCCGGGTGCACCGCTGCGGCTGGTGGCCGGTGAGCTGTCCAGTGAGCTCCTCGGGTCGCTGCGAGTGGTGCCGAGCAGGTTGCTCGACGCCGGCTTCACCTTCGCCCACCCCACGGTGCGCTCGTCGCTGCTGGCGGCGTTCAGCCGCTGAGCACGCGCACGGCGCCGATCCGCCAGCCCTTCGGTGTCGCAACGAGCAGCACCCGGTGAGCGGTCGCCCGGCCCTGCGGGAGCCGCCGCCGCGAGCCGTCGCCGGCGATAGCCACCGGGTGGTCCAGCCGGTCGACGGTGCGGAGCACCACCCGCCCCGGCGGGTGCGCGACCAGCCGCACCCGGCGCAGCTGGATCGGCGTGCTCACCCGCAGGCCGCGCCGCTGCCAGGAGCGCAGCATCGCCCGATCGTGGGTCAGAACAGGTGAACGTGCCTGGTAGACCGCCCCCAGCATCGCCGGCCGGCCGGCCGCGAAGGCGTGCGCGCGCAGGACAAGCAGGTCGTCGAGCACGTGACGCCAGTGCCCGATCCGTGGTGCCGCGGCAGTCTCGTAGCGAGCCGCATCCGCCGGCACCATGGTGCCGGCGGCTCTGCTGTCAACGACCGCCACCAACAGCATCAACACGGCGAGCCCGAGACCCACGGCCCCAGTCAGCCAGGTGAATCGAGCCCGAGAGCTGCCAGGCGGGTCGGTTGTCCTCACGCATCCAGTCTGGCTGCGAATGCCGCACGCTCAGGACTTGTCCACAGCCCAACTCCTGGTCTTGCGATGACGGGCGGTGCTTGCGAGCCCGCCCGGCCACCAGATCAGACGGCCGATGTCGTACGACAGCGCCGGAACCAGCAGCGACCGTACAACGATCGTGTCCAGCAGGACCCCGAAGGCCACCAGGAACGCGATCTGCGCGAGGAAGAGGATCGGCAGCACGCCGAGGGCGGAGAACGTGGCCGCCAGGACTACCCCGGCGCTGGTGATGACGCCGCCGGTCACGGTGAGGCCCTTGAGGATGGCGGGGCGGGTGTCGCCCCGCAGCGACTCCTCGCGTACGCGGGTCATCAGGAAGATCGAGTAGTCGATGCCCAGTGCCACCAGGAAGACGAACGCGATGAGCGTGACGCTCGGATCGCCGCCCGCGAAGTTGAAGACGTGGTTGAACACCATGGCCGCGACACCGAGGGTCGCCGCGAACGACAACACGTTGGCGACGATGAGCAGCAGCGGGGCGACCAGCGAGCGCAGCAGCAGCGCGAGCACCAAGAACACGACCAGCAGGATGGTCGGGATCACCACGTTCCGGTCGCGCACGGAGGTGTTCAGGGCGTCCAGCTGCAGCGCCGTCGTGCCACCGACGAGGACGTCGGTGCCGACAACGTCCACGTCGCTGCGCAGCTGTTCGACGGTGGCCTCGGCCGCTGCGGTGTCAGGCTGGTCGGTCAGGGTCACCTGCAGCAGGACCTGGCCGTCGACGACCGTGGCGTCGTCGGGTGCGGACGTACTGCCGGCTTCTGACCTATCGCCTTGCGCACTCGGCGGGGCCGCACCCTGGGGCATGACCGGCTGGTCGGCAACCCCGTCGGTCGCCATGATGATGCGGCTGGCCTGTGCTGCGTCTTGCTGGCCGACCAGCACGTACGTCGGGTCGCCGCTGCCGGCGGAGAAGTGCGCGTTCAGCACGTCCTGCCCGGTGACCGACTCGACGTCGGTCAAGAAGACGTCGGTCTGCGGGACGCCCTCGTCCTCGAACTGCGGTGCAAGCGCCGCGAGCGCCAGCAGCACCAGCGACACCGCAATCCAGACGCGGCGTGGCCGCTCCCCCACCATCCGAGCCACCCGGCCCCAAATGCCCCGAGACTGCGGATGCTCCGACGCGTACGTGGGGCGGCGCGGCCAGAAAGCCGCCCGGCCGAGCAGCAACAGCGTGGCCGGCAGGAACGTCAGTGCCACGACCATCGACATCGCGACTCCGATGGCACCGACCGGGCCAAGCCCGCGCAGCGAGGTCAGGTCGGACAGGAGCAGGCAGAGCAGGCCGAGGACCACGGTCAGTGCCGACGCGACGATCGGTGCGACCGCCCCCCGCCAGGCGACTCGCATGGCGTCCACCACCGACTCGTGCTCGCGCAGCTCCTCGCGGTAGCGCGAAATCAGCAGCAACGCGTAGTCGGTCGCCGCGCCCACCACGAGGATGAACAAGATGCCCTGACTCTGCCCGTTCAGATCGAGGCGGTCGGTGCTGGCCAGCGCATAGACGATCGCCGAGGCCGTCCCCAGCGCAAGCACCGCGCTGAACAGGACGACAAGCGGCAGCAATGGGCTGCGGTACACCGCCAGCAGGATGACCAGCACCACGATGAGCGCCACGACCAGCAGCAGACCGTCGATGGCGCCGAAGGCCTCGGTGAAGTCCCCGAGGATGCCGGCCGGGCCGGTCACGTACGCCGTCATCCCGTCCGTCGCGGTGCCCCCGTCGACAGTCGCGCGGATGTCGAGGATCACCTCCTGCAGCTGGTCACTGTCGCTGGTCGAGATGGGCAGGACCAGCTGGATCGCCTGGCCGTCGTCGCTGACGAGCTGCTCGGGGGACTGCTCGAGTGCCCCGATCGGAGGGAGGATCCGGTCCCGGTCGACGAGGTCGATTCCGGACAGGCCGGCGGCTTGGTCGGCGATGCGCTCGAGGTCGGCGTCGTCCAGGCCGGCGGGATCCTCCCAGACGACGATGGCGGGAACGGCCTCATCACCGACGAACTCCGCCTGCGCCTCCATGACCTCCGTGGACTCGGCTGCCGACGGCAGGAACGCGGCGTTGTCGTTCTCCTGGACCTCTGCGAGCCGGCCAGCGAACGAGCCCAGCGGGCCGCCGATCGCGAGCCAGGCGATCACCACGACCAGGGGCAGCACCCAGCGCCTGCGCGCACGCATCCGCACCTGCCTCGCCTCCGGGTCACTTCCCGTCGATCTGATCCGCCCGGGATAGTCTCCCGGTCGTACGTCGGCTCCGCAGCGGGGCCTCGCGTTAGGCTCGTGGCGTGCAGGTGCAGCGGGTCGGCAACGTGGACTACCAGGTCGCATGGGACCGCCAGCGGCGAGTGCACGCCCGGGTCGCTGCCGGTGCGGCAGACGACACGGTCCTGCTTCTTGAGCACCCGCCGGTGTTCACCGCAGGCAAACGCACCGAGCCGCACGAGCGACCCACCGACGGCACCCCGGTCGTGGACGTCGACCGGGGCGGCAAGATCACCTTCCACGGGCCCGGCCAGCTGGTCGGCTACCCGATCATGCGGTTGCCGCGGCACGTCTACGTCGTCGACTACGTGCGCCGCGTCGAGGAGGCCCTGATCGCCGCCTGCGCCGACGTGGGCCTAACCTCGGGACGGGTTCGGGGCAGGTCCGGGGTCTGGCTGGCGGCTGACGGCGGTCGGCCCGAGCGCAAGGTCGCAGCGATCGGCGTGCGGGTCGCCCGCGGTGTCACGATGCACGGCTTCAGCCTCAACGCCGACATCGACCTCGGCTGGTACGACACGATCGTCCCGTGCGGCATCGTCGATGCCGGCATCACCTCGTTGAGCGCCGAGCTCGGTCGCCGATTCGGCGTCGACGAGGCCGCCGATGTGGTCGAGCCGCACCTGCGCCGCCTGCTGGCCTGGGGGCCGTACGACCGGGCGCCGGACGTCCCCGTCGCCGAGCCGGCCGGCATCCCGGTGCTGGCACCGGTCCCCCGCGCAGCCCCGCGTACCCTGACAGCGTGACGACAGCCCCCTCGGAATCCGCACCGGACGGTCGCCGGCTGCTCCGGCTGGAGGTCCGCAACGCCGAGACCCCGATCGAGCGCAAGCCTGCCTGGATCAAGACCCGCGCCAAGATGGGCCCGCAGTACACCGAGCTGAGGCAGCTGGTGCAGGACGAGGGCCTGCACACGGTCTGCCAGTCGGCTGGCTGCCCCAACATCTTCGAGTGCTGGGAGGACCGGGAGGCAACCTTCCTCATCGGCGGCGACCAGTGCACCCGCAGGTGCGACTTCTGCCAGATCGACACCGGAAAGCCCGACGACCTGGACCGCGATGAGCCGCGTCGGGTCGCCGAGAGCGTCCGCACCATGCAGCTGCGCTATGCCACGGTGACCGGCGTCGCCCGCGACGACCTGTCCGACGGTGGCGCCTGGTTGTACGCCGAGACGGTCCGGCAGATCCACCAGCTGAACCCCGGGGTGGGCGTCGAGCTCCTCGCCCCGGACTTCAACGCCGTGCCCGAGCTGCTTGCCGAGGTGTTCGGCTCCCGCCCCGAGGTCCTCGCCCACAACATCGAGACCGTGCCGCGGATCTTCCGTCGCATCCGACCCGGCTTCCGCTACGAGCGCTCGCTGGACGTCATTGCCGCCGCGCGTGACGACGGGCTGGTCACCAAGTCCAACCTGATCCTGGGTATGGGCGAGGAACGTGGCGAGGTGGTCGAGGCGATGCGCGACCTGCACGACGCCGGCACCGACCTGCTCACGATCACGCAGTACCTGCGGCCAAGCCCCCGCCACCACCCGGTCGAGCGCTGGGTGCGCCCTGAGGAGTTCGTCGAGCTGCGCGACGAGGCGCTGGCGATGGGCTTTGCCGGTGTGATGTCCGGCCCGCTGGTGCGCTCGTCGTACCGCGCCGGCCGGCTCTACGACCAAGCCCTCGAGGCGCGCCGACAGGAGCCTGTGGGCGCTGCCGCGAACGCGTAGCCTGCGGGAGCGCGGTCTCATCCCAGCCGTCCACGCCAGAGAGCAAGGAACCCCGATGTCCACCCCGGCAACACCACCCGTCGGTCGACGCAAGCAGATCGTGCAGGCGTACCGGCTCACCCGACGCGAGTACCGATGGATCGGCTGGCTGCTGCTGGGGATCTTCCTTGCGGTCGGCCTGGTCGTCGGCTTCGCCGGCTGGGTCTGGGTGCACCCGGCCGCCGGGGTGCTGCTCGGCATCACGACCGGACTGCTGGCGGTGGTCGTGGTCTTCGGACGCCGGGTCGAGAAGGCGGCGTACGCCCAGGTTGAAGGCAAGCCCGGTGCGGCCGCGGCAGCGTTGCAGATGCTGCGCCGTGGCTGGGACGTCAAGCCTGGCGTCGCGTTCACCAAGAACCAGGACGTCGTCCACCGCGTCGTCGGTCGCCCCGGCATCGTCCTCGTCGGCGAGGGAAACCCCAACCGGGTCCGCAACCTGCTGGCCGTCGAGCGCAGGAAGCATGCCCGCCTTGCCCAGGACGCCCCAATCCACGAGCTCGTGGCCGGCGACGACGACGGCGCCATCGCCATCCCCAAGCTGTCCAAGCACGTGCAGAAGCTGCCCAAGGCCATCACGCCCGGCGACATGACCGACCTGCTGCAGCGGTTGCGCGCCCTG
>JBBSMN010000165.1:0-6730 GCA_038233135.1 Propionibacteriales bacterium | reverse complement strand
CGATCAGCACCTGGTGGCCCTTGAGCAGCATCGCCACCTGCCCGTCCGCGAGCCCCTCGACCAGGTAGAGCTCCCACAGCGGCCGCTGCCGGTCCAGCGGACGGGCCACCAGCCGCGAGACCAGGTCGTGCAGCTGGGACATCGACCCGGGCCCGGGCAGTGCCGAGCGGCGGACGTGGTAGGTCAGGTCGAAGCGGTCGTCGTCCACCCAGGCGGCGCTCGCCAGGCCGCCGAGCACTGGTCTGACCAGCTGGCGGTATCGCGGCACCAACGCGATGCGGTCGTCGACGAGGCGGAGCAACCGGTCGTGGTCCAGGCCGTGCTCACCTGAGTCTAACACCATCAGCACCGCCACCTGGCGAGGCGCCCGGGCGGTCTCGGTGGTCAGGAGCGGCATGTCCGCGGCCCGCACGCGCTCTGACATCGTGGCTCCTGTCGCGCAGTGTGGCCCCCGGGGACTGGCCTTCGGGCACTGGCATCGTGCCACGAGCGTCAGGACAGGTGGGAGAGGGGGACTTCGTCGTGCGGAGCCGCGGTGTGCACGCCGTGATGGTCGTGCTGCTCCTTCCCGCACTGGTGGGTGCGGTCCTCGGCCTTGTCAGCGGTGTTCGGCAACCGGTTCTTCGAGCGGGCGGACCCCTTCGAGGTCTGGTTCGGGCTGGTGTCTCGACTGTTGGTGTGGGGCCGGCGGGACGGCCACCTCGTCGCCCGCAACCCGCTCGACAACCTCGACGCAACTCCCGTGGACCGGGGGCTGGTCGCGGTCGTGTCGGTCGTCCTCGGTTCCACGGCATACGACAGCCTCAGCGCAGCCGTCGTGGTCGACTCGACGCTGGAGGGCACGCTCGTGCTCGCCGGCTTCGTGCTGCTGGTCGCGCTGAGTTTCAGCGCTGCCGCCGTCGTGGCCACCGGTCTGGCCCGGTCCGAGCTGCGCGCGCTGCCCGGCCTGCTCGCGCACTCGCTGGTGCCGATCGGCGTCGGCTACCTGGGCGCCCACTACCTGACGCTGCTGCTTGAGTCGGGGCAGCGCTACGTCGTCTACCTGTCCGACCCGCTCGTCACCGGACGGCATGACTACCTCGGCACGATCGACTGGGGGACCAGCTACTTCTTGTGTACGTCCCGGTCTGGTGGCTGGGCTCAAGGTCGCCTTCGGCGGTCACCGGCCAGCTGACCATGCTGGCGGTGATGCTCGGCTACACCGTCGGAGGACTGCTCCTGCTGTTCAACGCCTGACCATGGCCCGCAGCCGGCGGGTACGTCGACGTGTCCGCCGACCCGCTTGCGCCGGCCGCGCCACCCCGAGCTCGACTGCGAGCCTGGCGGCGAGGTCGTCCAGCGAGCTGGACAGCGCGGACGCCGCTGCACCCTCTCCGACCGCCTGCCCGCTGGTCCAAGCGCGGTCCACGGCGCCCTGGTCGTGCGGCAGGAAAGCCAGCGGCACCTCGCCGATGGCACGTAGCAGCGTTGCCGCCACCTCGTCCCGCGACCAGCCGAGCCCGGGACGCAACTTGTTGACGACGAGCCGTACTGGTGCGGCGGGCACCAGCTCGCGCAGGTCACCCCGGGCCCGCGCGAGCCGGGTGAGGCCGAGGGGGTCGGCGCTGCCCACGATGAGCACCATGTCGGCCCGCTCCAGCACGGTCGTGGTCGCCCCATTCCGCCGAGGCGCGGCGGAGTCGAAGGCCAGCTCGTCGTCCGGCTCGATGCAGAACCCGCAGTCCACGACGACCAGCTCTGCGCTGCGCCTCCCCACGGCGAGCACCTCACGAACGGCCGCCGGCCGTAGCGCGGTCCACCGGTCGGCTCGCGGCAGCCCGGTCAGCACCCGGAGCCCCGGCGACACCCCTCGGGCCGCGGCAGCCAGCTCGGCCCGGTCGAGCGTGCCGGCCGACGCGGAACGGACCGCGGCCAGCACTCCGGACACCTCGTCGAGCACGGCCAGCATCTGCCCGGTCGCACCGCCATAGACGTCGGCATCGATCAGCAAGGTGCTGACCTCCTGCCGAGCGGCCGCAGCCGCGACACCGAGGGCCACCGTCGAGCGTCCGGGGGCGCCGGTCGGTCCCCACACGGCCACCACTGGACCATCGGCAACCGGTGCGAGGTCGGGGTCGGCGGCTTGACGTGCCGGGTCGGCCGCCAGGGCAAGATCCGGGTCTGCCGCTGGCGCATCACGTGCCGCGTCGAGCAGGGCTTCGAGCAGCAGCCGCGGGTCGGCGGCGGTGTCTGCCGACAGCACTCGGTCGGCGCCCAGCCGTCGGCTGCGCTCGGCATCGGCGGGATCCTCGGCGACGACGACGGTCGCCACCTGGCAGTCGGCCAGCCGGGCGACCACGTCGCCGTCCCAGCCGTCCACCATGGACGAGACCAGCACCAAAGATCCTCGGCCGGCGGCTGCGGCCGCGACCAGGTCGGGCAGGTCGACACAGCGCCTGGCCAGCCGCACCTGTGCATCCGGTGCCGACAGCTTTGGCAGCAGCGGGGACTCCCACCGCGCCCCCGCGGCGGCGACCAGGACGTGCGCGGTGACACCCACGTCAGCCGCCGACCCGTACGAGCACGACCCGCCCCGCGCCTAGCCCGCCCAGGACGTCGCCGAGCTTGGAGCTGCCGGCTGGATCGACCCGGACGACGAGCTGCCGGTCGCCGCCCCCAAGGGTGTCCTCGGCGCCTGCGACGGCGACGGACACGGCACTCAGCACCCGGCGGGCAGGCTCTGGCTCCCGCCCTCCCGGCTCAAGGTCGGGTACCGACCACACGTCGACGAGGTCGCCGGTGGCCAGATCGACCGGGGCGTCGCCAGCGGCGACAGCTACCGGTACGTCGGCGTGAACAGCAGCGTCCGGCGGGTCCACCGCACCCGCGGGCACGAGCTCGCCGGGTTGCAGGTCCCGATCGAACACTCCGACCGGTGCGGTGCCCGTCCCGAGATAGGCCTCGACGGAGGCTCCATCGGCTAGCTTGGCCCGCGCCGGTATGAGCTGTGCCTCGCCGACGTCGTCGCCGGCGCGGACCGCGGTGGAGGTCGCCCAAACCGGTACCGAGTCGTCGGCAGCGGCGAACAGACGGGCGCCCAGTACGGTCGAGACGGCCACCAGCAGCACGCCGACGATGAGCCGGGGGTCGCGCCAGCCCGGACGCCGCAGGCGGATCGCGGCGGGCGAACGAGCAGGCTCCTCGTCGAGGTCGGTGAGGGACATAACGGACATTGTGCGCGTCTGAATCGTCGCGTCCAGGTTGTCCACAGACTTTCCTCGACCCGTTCGTCCCCCGGGTCGCTGCTGGCACACTGGCCCCATGCCACTCGGGTCGGACGGCTCCCGCTTCCTCCACCTCACCGACGTCGCCGAGATCTTGAACATCTCGGCGAAGCAGACCTATGCGCTGGTCCGCCGCGGTGACATCAAGGCGGTCAAGATCGGGCGGCGGGGTGCCTGGCGGGTGGAGTCCGACGAGCTGGAGGCATACATCCAGCGGCTCTACGCCGAGACCGAGACCTTCATCGAGGAGCACCCGTTCGACGAGGCGGACGACCCCGCCTGATCACCGCTCCCCCTCGCGCTCGGTGTGCGCCATCGCGATACCGGCGAACGGGACCAGACGCGCCCGCGCCCGCTCACCGGCCCCCTCGATCTCGATGAAATCGGCGCCCACCTGCCCCACGGTGCCGCGCAGAGCCGTGCCGTCGAGACGGACCAGGCGAACCACTGCGCGGTCACGTGCCAGCGACCGCCAAGCAGCCGCCCAGGTCAGGGGAACCCGCTCCGACTCGACCGGTGCGGACCGCCCGGCGCCCTCGACCCCGATGACCGAGCCAGCGGGTACCAGAAAGTCGCGGCCGCCGTCGTCGAGCAGCAACCAGTTCGGCCCCACGTAGCGCACCACACCACGTACCGGCCCGACGGCCATCAGCTCCACCCCGATCGTGGCGCCGAGGCTGCCCCGTAGCCGCTCCAGCCAGCGAACGGCAGACACCTCCGCGCGAACTCGCTCGGAGATCTCGGCGTCTCGCTCGAGCGCCGCCATCTCGACGACCTCACCCTCGAGGTCGTCGAACAGCCGCTCCCAACGCATGGCGCCGACGGTATCGCTGTGGACATCGGGTTGACACTGGTCCTTTCTGGATCTAAAACAGACCGCGGGGAAGCAAACGTAAGTAAAAGACATCCAGAGGCCAAGGAGAGACCCGTGTCGGCACTCCGGGCAGGCTCGATCTCCCTGCCGAGCCTGTTCGTGGCCTGCGTCCTCGGCGTCGCCTGCCTGCGCAGCGTCGGGGCCGCGCTGCACCCGTCCAGCGCCGACCAACAGGTCTGCGCCGTGCTCGCGACGCTGGCGCTGGGTGTTGCGGTCTGGGTTTGGGCCAACTGGCTGGTGGCGTTGGGCCGGGTCTGGACGCACTGCCGCCGCACGCCGCATCGCCCCGTGCGGACAGCCGACTCGACGCTGTGGTTGCGCGCTGCGGCGCTCGCACTGGGTGTGACGGGCCTGGGCCTGACGTCAGGCGCTGCGGCAACAACCACCACCACGGACGTCGACGACTCGTGCGGAGTCGTCCAACGGTTCGACAGCCACAGCCTCGACGGTTTGCCGCTGCCGACGTTGTCCACCGGGACGCAGCGACGGCGCGTACACGTCGTACGGCCCGGGGACTCGCTGTGGGGGATCGCCGGCACACGCTGGCAACGCCTGTATGCGGCGAACCGCGACGTCATCGGGCCAAACCCCGACCTCATCGTCCCGGGTCAGCGACTCGCGCTGCCCGGTCAACCATCCAAACACCGAAGGGAACGACCGTGACCAGTCTGTTGCGCCGTCTGCCGCCACTACCTGGCGAGGTCATCACCTGGCCCACGAGCACGACGGTGCTGGCTGCGCAGGCGAGTCTTGATCTGGAGCCGATTCCGCAGCCGTCGGTCGACGCCGCTGCGCTGGCGGGGCACGACGCGGTGCGGGCGCGTGCCGGCCGCTTCGCCCTTGCCGTAGTCGAGACACTCAGCGGGGATCGCCCGGCCAGCCAGCTCGAGCGGTGGATGACCCCGGCTGCGTTCGACGACGTTGCCGCGCTGACTGCCACGACGAACCGCCGCACCGACTCAGGGGCACGCGCACGCACCGAGCGGCCACGGCTGCTCAGCGTGCACGTGAGCCAACCGGCTCAGGATGTGGCCGAGGTCTGCGGGCACGTCAGCCAGGGCCGACGCAGCCGCGCCGTCGCGCTGCGCCTTGAGAAACAGGGCGGCCAGTGGGTGTGCACGGCCCTGCAGGTGGGCTGACCGGGTCAGACGCCGAGGCCGGCACGCACCGCAGGGTCGCCGTGGCAGCGCTTGAACTTGCGACCCGACCCGCACGGGCACGGCGCGTTGCGCGGCACGTCGGCGAACTCGTCCACAGCCTCGGCGCCACCGCCTTCGGTGGCCTCGCCGTCCACGTCGGGGGCGGAGTAGGTCAATCGTTGCGGGGTCGTGGCCCCGCCCAACCCCTTGGCCACGATGTGCGGTTCCGGCTCGTCCAGAGTCTCGTCATCCCCTGCCTCGGCGCCGACCGCGTCGTTCGCCTCGGGCTCGTCGGTCACCTGCACCTCCAGGTTGAACAAGAAGCCGACCGACTCCTCCTTGATCCCGTCCATCATCGCGGCGAAAAGGTCGAAACCCTCCCGTTGGTACTCGATCAACGGGTCGCGCTGGGAGTACGCCCGCAGCCCGATGCCCTCACGCAGGTAGTCCATCTCGTAGAGGTGCTCGCGCCACTTGCGGTCCAGCACGCTGAGCATGACCTGCCGCTCGAGCTCACGGGTGACCTCCTCGCCCAGGTCCTCCTCACGGGTATCGTAGGCGGCCTGGGCGTCGGCGCGGAGCCTGTCGATCATGACCTCGCGGGTCAGGGCGGAGCGCCCACCGAACTCCTCCTCGACGTCGGCGAGGGTTGCCGAGACCGGGTAGAGCGTTTTGAGCGCCGTCCAGAGCTGGTCGAGGTCCCACTCCTCCGGGAAACCGTCGGTGGCCCCGATGACGTAGCCGGTGACCACGTCGTCGATCATCGTCCGAACCAGCTCGTGCAGGTCCTCGCCCTCGAGGACCCGACGGCGCTCGCCGTAGACCACCTGACGCTGGCGGTTCATGACGTCGTCGTACTTCAAGATGTTCTTGCGGGACTCGAAGTTCTGCGACTCGACCTGTGACTGCGCTGACGCGATCGCGCCCGTGACGCGCTTGTTCTCGATCGGGACGTCGTCGGGGACCTTCAGAGTCTGCAGCACCCAGTCGACCCAATCGGACTTGAACAGCCGCATCAAGTCGTCCTCGAGCGACAGATAGAAGCGCGAGTCTCCCGGGTCACCTTGCCGGCCGGAGCGGCCTCGCAGCTGGTTGTCGATGCGTCGCGACTCGTGGCGCTCGGTGCCGATGACGGCGAGGCCGCCCGCATCGGTCACCTCGTCGTGCTCGCCCTTGACCAGCGCCTTCGTCTGCTCGATGGCCTCCGTCCAGGCCGCTTCGTAGGCCTCAGGGGTCTCGGTCGGATCAAGTCCGCGCTCGCGCAGCGTCCGGTCGGCGAGGAACTCCACGCTGCCGCCGAGCATGATGTCGGTGCCGCGCCCGGCCATATTGGTGGCGACGGTCACCGCGCCCTTGTGCCCGGCGAGCGCGACGATCGCGGCCTCGTGCTCGTGCTGCTTGGCGTTGAGGACCTCGTGCGGGACGCCCCGCTTGGTCAACAGCCCGGCCAGTCG
>JBBSMN010000164.1:0-6865 GCA_038233135.1 Propionibacteriales bacterium | reverse complement strand
TACAACCCGGGGCACCTGATGGTCGTGCCGTTCCGGCACGTCGCGGCGTACGAGGACCTGACGCTGGGCGAGGTCGCGGACGTCGCACTGCTCACCCAGCAGGCGCTGCGCACGGTGGGGCAGGTGTCGGCGCCGCACGGGTTCAACGTCGGGATCAACCTCGGTGGCGTCGCGGGCGGGTCGGTGGCCGACCACCTGCACCAGCACGTCGTGCCGCGGTGGTCCGGCGACGCAAACTTCATCACGGTGGTGGGGGAGACCAAGCTGTTGCCGCAGCTGCTCGCCGACACCCGCGACCTGCTTGCCGACGCATGGGTCGCCTGACCCCGCTCGGTGACAGAAACTCACGGATCGAGCCGCAGAAACTCACGGACGACGGGTTAGAAACTCACGGATCGCGGTTGTGCGCGTTGTGCGCGGCTATGAGGGGAGCGGTTCGTGGCGGGCGAAGGTGCGCGAGAACGAGCCGGTGCCGTGACTGAGCGAGCGCAGCTCGACCGCGTAGCGGACCAGCTCGGCGGCCGGCACCTCGGCGTGCACGACGGTACGGCGGCCGGGTGCCGCCTCGGTGCCGAGCACGCGGGATCGACGGGACGACAGATCGCCCATCACTGCGCCGACGTCGTCGTCGTCGACGAGCACGTCGACCCGGTCGACGGGCTCCAGTACGCGCACGTGCCCGCCGGCGCCGGCCTGACGAAGCGCCAACCCGCCGGCGGCCTGGAAGGCCATGTCGGAGGAGTCGACGCTGTGCGCCTTGCCGTCGACCAGCGTCACCTGGATGTCGACCATGGGGTGGTCGGAGACGACACCGCGGGCCATCTGCGCGACGAGGCCCTTCTCGACGCTGGGGATGAACTGTCGCGGCACCGCACCGCCCACGACCTTGTCGACGAACGTGAAGCCCGCCCCGTGCGGCAACGGCTCGACCTCGATGTCGCAGACCGCGAACTGACCGTGCCCACCGGACTGCTTCACATGCCGCCCGTGCCCGGTCGCAGGTCCGGCGAAGGTCTCGCGCATGGCGACCGTGACCTCGCGGCGGTCGACGCTGACCCCGTACCGGTTGTGCAGGCGCTCGGTGAGGAGGTCGGCGTGCGCCTCACCCATCGTCCACAGCACCAGCTGGTGGGTGCCGGCGTTTTGCTCGATGCGCAGCGTGGGGTCCTCGGCGGCCAGCCGCATCAGTCCCTGGCTGAGCTTGTCCTCGTCGGCTTTGGTGTGCGCCTCGACCGCCACCGGGAACAGCGACTCGGGCAGCTGCCAAGGCTCCATCAGCAGTGGCTTCGCCTTGTCCGACAGCGTGTCACCCGTCTCCGCCCGCGTCAGGCGCGCCACCGCGCAGATGTTGCCCGCCACGCAGTGCGGGACGGGCCGCAGCGTGGCCCCGAGGGGCGAGGACAGGGCGCCCACCTTCTCGTCCACGTCGTGGTCGGCGTGCCCGGTGTCAGACCCGGTGTCAGACCCGGTGCCGTCGACCGCGTCGTCTGAAGGCGCGACGCTCGGTCGTGGCCGGAACGAGGAGGCGTGGCCGGAGACGTGCACCACCGTGTCGGGTGTCAGCGTGCCCGAGAAGACGCGCACCAACGACACGCGGCCGAGGTAGGGGTCGGTGGTGGTCTTCACGACCTCGGCGAGCAGCGGACCCGACGGGTTGCAGCTTACGCCGTCGAACCGGGCGCCAGCCACGGTGAACACTGCGGGCATCGGGTGCTCGGTGGGGGCGGGGAACGCCTGGGTCATCACCTCGATGAGCTCGACCAGCCCCAGGCCGCTCTGCGAGCCGACCGGGATGACGGGGAAGAGCGTGGCGCGGGCGATGGCGGTCTCCAGGTCGTCGATGAGGATCTTGGTGTCGATCTCCTCGCCCGCGAGATAGCGGTCCATCAGGCCCTCGTCCTCCGAACCGTCGATGACCGCCTCGATCAGAGTGCCGCGGGCACCGTCCACCTGGTCGGCCTCGTCCGCCGTGGCGGTGCGCTCGGTAAGGGATGTTCCGGCGTAGTCCTGCACCTGGCGTGACAGCAGACCGGCCAGCGCGTCGGACGGGGTGCCGAACGGCAGGTACAGCGGCACCGCGGACGCACCGAACGCCGACCGCACGGCTGCCAGGGTGCCCGCGTAGTCGGCTCGCGCCTGGTCGAGCTTGGTGATGACCACCGCCCGCGGCATGCTCACGGCCTCGCACTCGTGCCAGCACGCCCGCGTGACGCCGTCGATCTGGTCGGTGGCCGAGACCACGAACAGGGCACAGTCCGCCGCGCGCAGACCGGCCCGCAGCTCCCCGACGTAGTCCGCGTAGCCGGGAGTGTCCAGCAGGTTGACCGTCGTGCCCTCCACGGGGAGCGGGGCCAACGTCAAGCCGACCGAACGCTGCTGGCGTACGGCGGCCTCGTCGTGGTCGGTCACGGTGCCCCCGGTCTCGACCGAGCCGGCCCGGCCGATGACGTCGGCGGCCAGCAGCAGGTGCTCGACGAGGGTCGTCTTGCCCGACCCGGACGGCCCCACCAGCACCACGTTGCGGACCTCGCCGGGCCGATCGGGAACGCTCGCGGGTGCCCTGCTCCGCGACGCCGATGGTCTGTCCGCCATGCTCGCCCACCCTCCGCGCGATGTGGGGCCAGCCAACACCGGCGTGACGGCCGGCACAAGAGCAGTCCTCGCTAGCCTGGGAACCACGATGCTCGAACGTTTCCGGCAGTTCTGGACCGCCGTCCTCGCCCCTGTCGCCGACGCGCTGCTGCGAGCCGGGGTCAGCCCCGATGCGGTCACGTTGGTCGGCACCGCCGGGGTCAGTGCCGCAGCGCTGATCTTCTTCCCGCAAGGGTTGCTGTGGCCGGGCGTTCTGGTCATCGGGGTGTTCGTGTTCTCGGACCTGATCGACGGCTACATGGCGCGTTCTTCGGGCCGTTCCTCGCCGTGGGGCGCCTGGCTCGACTCCACCCTGGACCGCATCGCCGACGCCGCGATCTTCGGCGGCCTGGTGCTGTGGTTCGCCGGCGGTGGCGACGACCGGGTGCTGAGCGCCGTGGCGCTGTGGTGCCTGGTGATGGGCTCCGTGACGTCGTACGCCCGCGCCCGCGCTGAGAGCCTCGGCATGCAGGCCAAGGGAGGCATCGCCGAGCGTGCCGACCGGGTGGTCGCGATCCTGCTCGCAGCGTTCTTCGCCGATGCCCTCGACCTCGACATCTTGCTCACGCTCACCTTGTGGGTGCTCGCGGTCGCCAGCACCGTCACGGTGCTGCAGCGGGCACGTGCCGTGCACCGCCAGGCGGCCCCCCCGCCGGCGCGCACCCGATGAGCGGCTGGGAGCAGGTCTCGGCGCGGGCGTACCGATCCGGATGGGCGGTGGCGTCCCGCCTGCCCGAGCCGCTGGCGGGCCCGCTGCTGCGCGGCGCCGCCGACGGGGTCTCGCGTGCCCGCGGTGCCGGGGTGCGGCAGCTCGCGTGCAACCTCGTACGGGCCGCACCCCGGCTGGACCAAGCGGATCGTCGCGACCTCACACGCGCGGCGATGCGGTCGTACCTGCGCTACTGGGGGGAGGCCTTCCGGCTGCCACGCTGGTCCGAGCGCGAGGTGCGGGACCGGATCGTGCTGCATGACGCCGACCGGCTGCACGACGCGTACGCCAGGGGGCGCGGGGTGGTCGGTGCACTCCCGCACTGCGGCAACTGGGACCTTGCCGGCGCGTGGGCGTGTGCGAGCGGCATGCCGGTGACAACCGTGGCGGAGCGGCTGCGGCCGGAGAGCCTGTACGACGACTTCGTGGCCTATCGCGCCTCCCTCGGCATGGAGATCCTGCCGCTGACTGGGGCGGGGTCGTCCTTCCGGCTGCTGGTCGACCGGCTCCGATCCGGACGTTTCGTGCCGCTGCTGGCCGACCGCGACCTGTCTCGGGCCGGCATCGTTGTGCCGCTGCTGGGTGAGCCGGCGAGCCTGCCGAGCGGGCCGGCGCGGCTGGCGCAGCTGACCGGTGCCACGCTGCTCCCGATCACCTGCGACTACGGCGGCCCGGAGGGCAGCGTCGGGCGGATGCACCTGCGAATCCACGAGCCGGTCGAGCACGCGACCGGACGCGAAGGGTCCGCCGCGATGACCCGCACCGTCGCCGACGCCTTCAGCGCGGCCATCCGGGCCGAGCCCGCCGACTGGCACATGCTGCAACGAGTCTTCGTCGCCGATCTCACGCCCGGTGGGGTTTGGCCCGGTGGGGTTTGGCCCGTGGGAGTCGGCCCGTGAAGGTCGGGATCGTCTGCCCCTACGCGCTCGACGTGCCGGGTGGGGTGCAGCAGCACGTGCTTGAGCTCTCCGAGGCGCTGTTTGGGCTGGGCGTGCGGGTGAGCGTGCTGGCACCCGCGGAGGCCGATGTCGACGCCGACCTGCCGCCTAACGTGGTGCCCGTACGCGGCGCGGTCGCGCTGCCCTACAACGGGTCAGTCGCTCGATTGGCATTCGGTCCGAGTGCGGTCGCCCGGGTGCGGCGTTGGCTGGCCGACGAGCGACCCGACGTCGTGCACGTGCACGAGCCGGCGGTGCCGAGTCTCGGCCTCTTGGCCTCGTGGGCGGCGGAGGTCCCCGTCGTGGCGACGTTCCACGCCTCGATGGCGACCACCTCGCGGGCACTGGCAGTCGCCGGTCCGGTGCTGCGACCTGCGCTGGAGCAGATCAGCGCCCGGATCGCGGTCAGCCGACCGGCGCTTGGCACCATGCAGCGCCATGTCGGCGGCTCCGCGGTGATCATACCCAACGGGTTGTGGGTGGCCGCCTTCGCCGACGCCGCGCCCGACCCGCGCTGGGCGTCGGGGGACACGGTGGTCTTCCTCGGTCGCATGGAGGAGCCACGCAAGGGGCTCGACGTCCTGGTCGCAGCGTGGCCGGAGGTCGTGCGGTCCCGGCCGGAGGCTCGACTGCTCGTCGCCGGACATGGTGACGTCGCCCGGGTGCGGAGCCGGGTGGTCTCCCGGCTGCCGACCGGAGCCGCGGGGTCCGTCCATGTGCTCGGGGCGCTGCGCCCGCCGGAGAAAGCGGGCCTGCTGGCTGCGGCCGATGTCTTCGTGGCCCCCCATACCGGTGGCGAGAGCTTCGGCCTGGTGCGGGTGGAGGCGATGGCGGCGGGTGCGGCGGTGCTGGCGAGCGACCTGCCGGCCTTCGTCGACGTGCTCGAGGGCGGCGGCGCCGGGGACCTGTTCGCGACCGGTGACCCCGCTGCGCTGGCGGCCGGGGTGCTCGGCCTGCTTCAGGACCCGGACCGGAGAACGGCCACCGCGCACCGGGCGGCACGGGGCGTCCAGGCGTACGACTGGTCGGTCGTGGCCCGACGGGTGCTACGGGTCTACGAGACGGCCGCCGGCAGCGGCCGCGCCGCCGCTCGCGACCGCCGCCGCCCGGGCTCGGGTCCAGCCGTTGGCCCCGACCCGCTCCGGGCAGGGGGGCTCGTCCGGCCATGAGCGCCCAGTTCCTCGCCGTCACCTTCGCCTGCCTGCTTGTCCTCGGCGCGACGGCGGTGTGGCTGAGCACGACCGCCGGCCGCCTCGACCGGCTGCACATCCGGTTGGCCACCGCGCAGGCGTCGCTGGACCGCCAGCTGGTCGACCGGGCAGCCGCCACCGCCGACGTCGCGCACAGTGGCGCCCTCGACCCTGCCGGGTCGGTGCTGCTGCTCACCGTCGCCGACGTCGCGAGGCAGGCGACCGGGCGGGCGGCCCGCGTCGGGGACCCGCACTCCCGGGACGCCGCCGAGTCCGCGCTGTCGGTCGACCTGCGGGCCGTCCTCGGCGATCCCGCCGCGGTGGCTGCTGCCTGGCGCGCCGAGGCCGCCAGACCGCTGCTCATCGAGCTCGCCGAGGCGTGCGACCGGGTGCGCTTGGCCCGCCGCTTCCATGACGACCTCGGGGCACGGACCGCAGCGGTCCGACAGCGGCGCCTGGTCCGGTGGCTGCACCTGGCCGGGTACGCCACGTGGCCCGTCGTCGCGGCACTGGACGACGAGCCGCCGGCGGCTCTGCTAGCGGCGGCCGACTCGTACGCACACCCGGCCGCCACCTAGACCGGCCCCGCCTCCCCCCGCACGCGCGGCGCGGTCGCTGCCCGCCGCCGGACGCGTGGCGCACGGCACCCCCCAGCGGCCGTACGATGGGTACGATCCCCGACGACCGACCAGCGCAACGCAGCGAGGCGACACCGTGATCGACACCAGCAGCACCCGGGACGAGAACCCCAGCACCGGCACCGCCCGCGTCAAGCGCGGCATGGCGGACATGCTGAAGGGCGGCGTGATCATGGACGTCGTCACCGCCGACCAGGCCAAGATCGCCGAGGACGCCGGCGCGGTCGCCGTGATGGCGCTCGAGCGGGTGCCGGCCGACATCCGCGCGCAGGGCGGGGTGTCTCGCATGAGCGACCCGGACATGATCGACGCGATCGTGGCGGCGGTGTCCATCCCCGTGATGGCCAAGGCGCGGATCGGACACTTCGTGGAGGCGCAGGTCCTGCAGAGCCTCGGTGTCGACTACGTCGACGAGTCCGAGGTCCTGACGCCGGCCGACTACGCCAACCACATCGACAAGTGGCAGTTCACGGTCCCGTTCGTGTGCGGCGCCACCAACCTCGGGGAGGCCCTGCGCCGCATCACCGAGGGCGCGGCGATGATCCGGTCCAAGGGTGAGGCCGGCACCGGTGACGTCTCCAACGCGACCACGCACATGCGCACGATCGGCGGGGCCATCCGGAGGCTGACGTCGATGAGCACCGACGAGCTGTACGTCGCCGCCAAGGAGCTCCTGGCCCCGTACGATTTGGTGGCCGAGGTCGCGAGCGCCGGCCGGCTGCCGGTGGTGATGTTCACCGCCGGCGGCATCGCCACCCC
>JBBSMN010000163.1:0-6901 GCA_038233135.1 Propionibacteriales bacterium | reverse complement strand
GAACGCGACGCTGCCGTACGCCTCCAGCCTGTGCGGGGCGTGCTTCGACGCCTGCCCGGTCAAGATCGACATCCCGTCGCTGCTGGTGCACCTGCGCGCCGAGCACGTCGAGCAGCACCGCGCGACGCACCGGCTGCCCAGCGGCGAGGCGGTGGCGATGGCGGCGGCCGGCTGGGTGATGGGTGACGAACGGCGCTTTGCTGCAGCTCAGCGGGCCGGCGGGGCCGGGCGGCTGGCTGCTGGCCGGCGCGGACGGATCAGCGCGCTGCCGCCGCCGCTGGCGGGATGGACCTCGAGCCGGGACCTGCCCGCGCCGCCGGCGGAGTCGTTCCGTGCCTGGTGGCGCCGCACCCGCGGGGGCGACTCGTGACGGGCGGCGGGTCGGGGGCCCGGGCTGAGGTGCTGGCTCGGGTACGGTCGGCGCTGGGCGAGCCGCCGCCAGCCGTTCCGCCCGTGCCGCGCGCCTACCGGGCGGCGGACGCCGCGGGTCCCGTCGACCTCGACCTGCTGGTCGACCGGCTGCGCGACTACCGGGCGCTGGTGCGCACCGGGCGGTCCGGCTCGGTCCCCGACCTGCTCATTGACGCGGTGCGCGAGCGGGGCGCCCGAAGCCTGGTCGTGCCCCCGGGGTTGCCGGCGGCGTGGCTCGACGCGCTGGTGGCGGGCCCTGGCGACGACGGACTGGTCGTCGACGACGGCTCGGTGACTGCTGCCGACCTGGACAGCCTGGACGGCGTCGTCACCGGGTGCGCGCTGGCCATCGCCGAGACCGGAACGATCGTGCTGGACGCGTCGCCGGACCAGGGCCGCCGGCTGCTGAGCCTGGTGCCCGACTACCACCTGTGCGTCGTACGCGCCGAGGACGTGGTCGCGAGCGTGCCGGACGCGGTGGCGGCGCTGGACCCGACCCGGCCGCTGACCTGGATCAGCGGGCCGTCGGCCACCAGCGACATCGAGCTCGAGCGGGTCGAGGGCGTACATGGACCGCGGACCCTGGAGGTGATCCTGGCCGCCGGCTGACCTGCCCTACGCGCCGACGATGATGCATCTGCGGGCCACGCGCCCCCGCCATGCCTCATCGCTCGTCCGCTGGCTGGCTCAGTCGTCGAAGTCTGCAGCCCGCGCGACCCCGTCCCAGGCTGCCCACTCGGCCAGCCGCTGCTCGTACGTCTTCGGGCCAACGTCGGCGGCCATCTCGCCGAGCAGCAGCCGCAGCGGCGGCTCCGCACTGTCCAGCACCTGCAGCAGCGCCTGCCCCGCCTTGCGCGGATCCCCGGGCTGGGTGCGGGCGTGGGCACCCGACATCGACTCACGGCGCGGGCCGAGGACGTCGTCGTACACCGGCATGGGGGTGGCCCGCGTCATGCTGTCGCCGTTCCAGTCGGTGCGGAACGGTCCGGGCTCGACGATCGTGACGCCGATCCCGAAGGACGCCACCTCCTGGGCCAGCGACTCCGAGAAGCCCTCCACCGCCCATTTGGTGGCGTGGTAGATGCCGGTGTTGGGGAACCCGGCGACCCCGCCGATGCTCGAGATCTGGAACAGATGCCCGGACCCCTGCTCTCGCATCACGGGAAGCACCGCCTGGGTGCACCAGAGCGCACCGAACACGTTGACCTCGAACTGGTCGCGGACCTCCTGCTCGGTGGTCTCCTCGACGCCGCCGGCCAGACCGTAGCCGGCGTTGTTGACGAGCACGTCGAGGCGGCTCCGGAAGGCCGTTGCCTGCTCGACCACATCGGCGACGGCACGGCGGTCTGTGACGTCCAAGGCGAGGGCCAGCGCCTGGTCGGGGTGCTTTTCCACCAGCTCGTCGAGCTGCTCGGGCTTGCGGGCGGTGGCGACGACGGCGTCGCCGGCCTCGAGAGCCACCTCGGCGAAAGCCCGGCCGAGGCCCCGCGACGCGCCGGTGATGAGCCATGTCCTGGGCATGTGATCAGTCATGCTCGGCCACAACTACCGCCGCTAGGGGAGTGTTCCCGCCCACATCCGCGGCACTCAATCCGCAAAAAGTTCACATGTTCTTGCTGTCCCACCAGACTCATTCACATCATCTTTGGCTAGCTCTTGAGCGAGCGAGCGGGCGGACCGGCACGCAGGCGCAGCCGGGCCGGTCGACCTCGACCTGCTCGTCGACCAGTGACATCGAGCTCGAGCGGGTCGAAGGCGTGCACCGTCCACGCACGCTCGAGGTGATCGTCGCGGCGCGCTGAGCGGCGCGCGCAGCCGTCCGGTGACACCATGCACAAACCCGCAGCGAGTCTCGGGAAGGGTCAGTGGTCGTCGGCGCGTTGACCACCGGTCTGTGCTCTCTAGCCCCAGGAGTCCCACATGTATCGTCTCGCGTCTGCCGTTGCCGCCATGGCCATCGTGCTCGCCGCCTGCGGGGGTGAGGACCCTGCCGCCAACACCGCGTCAGAACCCGAGTCGCAGGAGGCCCCGCCCACACTGGTTATCGGCGGCATCCCCGACCAGGAGGTGGCGCTGCTCGAGGAGCGCTTCGACGGGGTGGCCACCTATCTCTCGGACGAGGTGGGCATCCCGGTGCGGTACCAACCGTCCGTCGACTATGCCGCGGTCGTCACCTCGTTCGCCAACGGCGAGGTGAAGCTCGGCTGGTTCGGTGGACTGACCGGGGTGCAGGCGCGTCTGGAGACCGAGGGTGCCGAAGCGGTGCTGCAGCGCCCGATCGACGCAGAGTTCCGCTCAGTGTTCATAGCGAACGCCGACATCGAGGCGGACACGATCGCCGACCTGGCAGGCAGCCGGTTCACCTTCGGCAGCGAGAGCTCGACCTCCGGTCACCTGATGCCGCGCTACTTCCTGCAGCAGGAGGGCATCGACCCGGAGGCCGACTTCGACGGCCAGCCGGGCTATTCCGGCTCGCACGACAAGACCTACAAGCTGGTCGAGGCAGCTTCGAGGCCGGGGCGCTGAACTCCTCGGTGTGGGACCAGGCGGTGGAGGACGGGGCCGTGGACACCGACACCGTGCGTGAGGTGGCCAGGACCCCGACCTATTTCGACTACCACTGGGTGGTCCACCCCGATATCGACGAGATGTATGGCGACGGCACCTCGGACAAGCTGGTCGAGGCGCTGCTGGGCATGCAGGACGGCGGGGCAGCAGCCAGCGACACCCTCGAGCTCTTCGAGACCGACTCGTTCATTGCCACCGAGAACGCCAACTACGCCCAGATCGAAAAGGTGGCCAGATCGCTCGACCTGATCCAGTGACCTCGCCATCGGCCGACGGCGCACACCCGTACGGTGTGCGCTTGAGCGTGTGTGCATCAGCTATGCAGGCCAGCCGGCGCTTGGCCCGCTGGATCTGCAGGTGCCCACCGGGCAGGCGGTTGCCCTCGTCGGGCCAAGCGGCGCCGGCAAGACCAGCCTGCTCCGCGCGGTGGCCGGTCAGCTGCGGCCGGGCAGCGGTCGGGTGCAGCTCGCCGGCCGCGACATCTCCGGGCTGCGCAGCGGCGAGCTGCCGGCGTTTGTCGGGTTGATGTCGCAGCGTCTGGACCTGATCCCACAGCTGTCGGTGCGCCACAACGTGCAGTCCGGTGCGCTCGGCCGCTGGGGGTTTACCCGGTCGCTGGCGGCCTTGCTGCTGCCACTCGAACACCCGCCGGCGCGGGCCGCCGCCCGCCGTGTCGGGCTGGAGCAGCTGTTGCCGCGGCGCGTCGCCGAGTTGTCCGGCGGCGAGCTGCAGCGGGTCGCGCTGGCCCGCCTGCTGGTGCAGGACCCCGCGGTCGTGCTGGCCGACGAGCCGGTCGCATCGCTCGATCCGGCCAGGGCCGATGACCTGCTGGGCATGATGCGCGCCACCGGACGGGAGGGTGGGCGGACACTGATCGTCAGCCTGCACTCCCCCGAGCTGGCTGTGCGGCACTTCGACCGGGTGATCGGTCTGCGCGCCGGCAGGATCGTCTTTGACCTGCCGCCGAGCCGGGTCACCCCTGGTGCCCTGCAGGCGCTGTACGAGCTGCTCGACCTGACACCAGGCCTGACACCGGGCATGACACCGGGCGGGACGCCGGGCATGACACCGGAAGCCGCTGCACCCGACGCGGCCCGGCCGTGAGCACACCCACGCTTGTCTGGGTGCGCGCTCGACCGGCCGGGCGCAGTCTGCTCAGTCTGCTGTTGGTGGTGGCGTTCGGGCTGAGCGTCCTGGCCGTCGCCGGCGACCCGGTCGCCGGAAGCGGCGGAGTGGACGCCGCCCGTGAGGTGTTGGCGTCGCTGCTGAGGCCGGACCTGTCGCTGCCGTTCCTTCGCACCATTGCCGGGGCGACGCTGCTGACCGCTGCGTACGCGGTCGCGGCGATGACGGTCGCACTGGCTGTCGGAATCCCCGGCGCGCTGGCGGTCAGCGGCGTGCTGGTGCGACGTCGCAGTGCACAGGTCGCCTCGGTGTCGGTGGTTCGCAGCATGTTCGCCACCGTGCGAGCCATCCACGAGTTGGTGTGGGCGCTGCTGCTGCTGATCATCCTCGGACCGAACCCGATCGCCGGCGTCATCGCGATCGGCCTGCCGTACGGCGCGACCGTGGCCCGGGTGCTGGGCGAACGGCTCACCGACGTGCCCGCCGCCCCGCTGGCCGCGCTGGCGTCGGCTGGGTCCAGCCCGTGGCAGATGCTCTTCTATGGCCGGCTGCCACTGGCCGGCGCCGACCTCGCCGGCTACCTGTTCTATCGCTTCGAGTGTGCGGTGCGGGCGGCGGCGGTGCTGTCGTTCATCGGGCTGGGAGGCATCGGCTTCCAGATCCAGATCGCCCTGGCCGATCTGCGCTTCGAGCGGGTGTGGCCGCTGATGGGTGCCCTGCTGGTGCTCGTCGTCGGGGTGGACCGGCTGTCGCGCTACGTCCGCGAGGCCGGCACCGTATGAGTGCCGATGTGCGGCTCACCCGCCGCCCGACGCACAGCACGTCGGCGCCGGCGCCGGCGCCGGCGAGCGGGGACGCTCAGGCTCGGTGGCGGCCAGGCCCGATGTTGGTGAGCGCATCGATGGGTGTGGCGGTGGCGCTCGGGGCGTGGGTGGTGATCCTCACCCAGCCGACCACCACCCTGCCCGGCCTCGGCGTGACCTGGCAGCGGTCGCTGGACTTCGGCCGCGACCTGCTTGGCGTCGACTCGGTGGGCACCCCGGCGTACGCCGACCGGGCCGCCTGGGGTGAGGTGCTGCCGCTAGCGGTGGACACGGTGGTGATGAGCGTGCTGGCGGTCGGGCTGGCCGCGGTCGGCGCGCTGGCCACCATCGGCTACTCCAGTCGACTGCTGACCGTCGGCGAGTTCCGAACCCATCGGCGCCTGCTGGCCTGGCCGCTGTACCCGCTCGCGCGGTCGATGCACGTTGTCGCCCGCTCGGTGCCCGACGTGGTCTGGGCGCTGCTGATCGTGTTCCTCGTCCGGCCAGGCATCCTCGCCGGCGCGCTTGCGTTGGCGCTGCACGACTCTGGCGTGCTGGGACGGCTCGGCTCCGACGTCGTCGACAACCTGGACCGCGGACCTCTGCGCAGCCTGCGGGCCGCCGGAGCCGGCCGGGTCGCGATGATCTTCTACGGCGTGCTGCCGCAGGCGCTGCCGCGGCTGGTCACCTTCCTGCTGTACCGCTGGGAGGTGATCGTTCGGGCCACCGTGGTGGTCGGCTTCATCACCACCGCCGGCCTCGGGTATCAGTTGCGCCTCGACCTGGCGTTTCGGCGGTGGACCGACGTGGCACTGGTGTTGCTCGTCTACGTGGTGCTGGTCTTGGGTGTCGATGCGCTGTCGCCCGCACTCCGGCGACTGGCACGCTGAGCCGCCGCCCCGACACGCCGGGGCTGTGGTGAGCGAGATCACGGTGCACCGGGTGGGTCGACGCGACATCCCTATTCGTCCCTGTTTGGGCGGGAGGTGGTGGTGACGCAAACCGGTACAGAGGTTGCGTAGCGCAGCCCCCGGCGGGATTGCAGCAAACTCATTCGCATCACATTTCGCTAACACTTGCGAAGAGCCCCGGGCGTCCGTACGGTCGGTGGCTGATCACCCGCGGCAGCACGCCCAATCCCACCCAGCCGCCGCGGGCCCCTCTGACCAACGATCCGAACAAGGGTGGGAGCGGAGGACCCAAGTTTGTCGGTGACAGGACGGCTCGACCGTCTCGCCACCTAGGGGTTAAGTCGCGATCTGCGGCCGGGCACTCTCCAGCCCGAACCCGACAGCTCACTTCGCAGGCGCTCGGAGAGGGACACGTACATGAGCTACACCCCGCGTCATCGCGCCCAAAAGTCGGCGCTCCGTGCACCACGACTCGCAGCAGCCACGGCCACCGCCGCGGCTGCAGTCGCAGTCCCCGTGATCGGCCTGGCCGCCCCCGCGTCCGCCGCCGACGACAGCACCTGGGACGCACTGGCACAGTGCGAGTCCGGTGGCAACTGGTCCATCAACACCGGCAACAGCTTCTACGGCGGGGTGCAGTTCTCCCAGCCGACGTGGGAGGGCTACGGCGGCACGCAGTACGCACCGCGCGCCGACCTGGCCTCTCGTGAGCAGCAGATCGCGACCGCCGAGAAGGTGCTCGTGGGACAGGGCTGGGGCGCCTGGCCGGCATGCTCGGCCTCGCTCGGTCTGAGCAGCGCCGACGCCGGTGGCACGCCCAGTGCGCCCACCGCTGAGGCGCCGGCTCCGGTCGAGACCACCGAATCGAGTGCACCCAGCACCGAGTCGACCAGCTCGTCGAGCTCGTCGGGCGGCACGTACACCGTGGCGGCCGGCGACACGCTGTCGAAGATCGCCAACCGCCTCGGCGTCGCCGGTGGCTACAAGGCGCTCTACGCCGCCAACAGCGGCACGGTCAGCAACGTCAACCTGATCTACGTGGGTCAGACGCTGCAGCTGCCCTGATCACCAGCACCACCAGCT
>JBBSMN010000162.1:0-6966 GCA_038233135.1 Propionibacteriales bacterium | reverse complement strand
CGTTCGAGAAGATCGACCTCGAGGGCGACGAGCTGACCGGTGCGCAGATCGTGCGCGCCGCGACCGCCGCACCGCTCAAGCAGATCGCGATCAACGCGGGCCTCGAGGGCGGGGTCGTCGCCGAGAAGGTCGCCGGGCTCGAGCCCGGACACGGCCTGGACGCCAGCACCGGCGCCTACGTCGACATGATCGCCGAGGGCATCATCGACCCGGCCAAGGTGACCCGGTCGGCGCTGCAGAACGCCGCCTCGATCGCCGCGCTGTTCCTCACCACCGAGGCAGTCGTCGCCGACAAGCCCGAGAAGGCCGCCCCGGCCATGCCGGGTGGCGACGGTGGCATGGGTGGCATGGGCGGCATGGACTTCTGACCCACGCGGGTCTGAGGTCCAGGCGTTCGACGCCTGACACGCGCAACCGCCGACGGGGCGGGTCCGGTACGCCGGGCCCGCCCCGTCGCCGTACCCGCCCACCACCCCCGAGGTGACAGAAACTCACGGATCGCCGGTCAGAAACTCACGGATCGCCGGTCAGAAACTCACGGATCGTCGAGAGCGTCCCGAGAGCGGCCGCGAGTGTCCGGATGGTGAGATGTGGCGGGGGAATCTTTCTCCTCATGTCCACAAGCTGTGGACAGCGGCCGTCCACAGACTCACAACCTTGCCGGGCCGACCCTCCGCGCCGCGCGGACCGGTTGTCCACACGCTGCCCCCAGGCCGGCGCCAGGGCACCTCCGCGTGCGGAGGCTCAGCGAGTGCCGTCCCCTTGTGCTTGACACCGAATCGGCTCCATAGTCGTCACACGCCGTACGGAAAGGCGCACCGGCGGCAACCGGGAGACCCGTTGCCGGAGGTGCACCGGACCAGGGGCGGACCGGTCGGGACACCGACGGGCCATACCAGTGGGGGAGACCCGACTGGCGGTGCCGATGACGAGGCGCCGGGCCCGGAGACCCGGTCGGGCGGTGTAGACCAGGGTTCAGCAGTGCGTGGCCGCCTCTGGGTGGCCAGGCAGTGCGACACCCCGGCCGGGCGTCATCCCGCGACGCTGGTGCGGTCGGTCCGCCGACCGGGCCAGCGTGACGGCACCGTGCAGAGCGAGGCCCCTCCATCTCATACATGGAGGGGCCTCGTCCATGTCTACCGGTACACCGCCCGACATCGACCGCGGCGCGCGGAAAGCCTGATTCAGAGATGTTGCGATCGGTGCGCCGATCCGTATTGTGTCTGCACGCACGATTTGACGGTGCGTAATGTTTTCGGTCGTTGCCACCCTGGACCCCGGTGGCTCGTGAGAACCGGATGTGGGGTCTGGCGTGGGTCCAGCACAGGGCAGCGTCGTCGCTGTCGGTACGGGTAGTGCGCAGCGAGAGGCTGTGGAGGACGCGAGCCGCGAGCGGCGGCTTGCGATCGTCCTGCGCGAGTTCACCCACACGCTGGTCACCGACTTCCCCATCCAGGGCATCCTCGACCAGCTGGTGCACCGGGCGGTGGAGCTCCTGCCCGTATGCGCTGCGGGTGTCACCCTGATCTCGCCGGGCCGGGACCCCCACTACATCGCCGCGTCCGATCCTGCGGCCCGACGCTACGAGGAGCTGCAGACCGAGATCGGCGAAGGTCCCTGCCTGGAGGCCTACCGCTCCGGGGCCGCGGTGGCAATCCCGGAGCTGGACCACGCGCGCGGCTACCCGATGTTTGTTCCGGCCGCAGTCGAGGCCGGTCTGCGAGCGGTCTTCACCTTCCCGCTGTCTCATCAGCAGCGCAGGCTCGGAGCCCTGGGCCTCTACCGGAGATCGCCCGGGGAGCTGGACGCCTGGGAGCTGGAGACTGCCCAGACCCTGGCCGACGTGGCGACGGCGTACCTGTTGAACGCCCAGGCGCGCGCTGGCACACGAGATCTCCGACCGATACCGGCAGAGCGCGCTGCACGATCCCCTCACCGGGCTCCCCAACCGATATCTGCTGCAGGAGCGGATGGAGCACGCCTCGGCGCGGGGCCGGCGTGCCAAGGTCGACCTTGCCGTCCTGTTCATCGACCTCGACCGGTTCAAGCGGGTCAACGACAGGTACGGACATCAGGTCGGAGATACCCTGCTGGTCGCGGTCGGGGACCGGTTGTCGCAGCTGCTCCGCCCGGCCGACACCTTGGCCAGGCTGTCCGGGGACGAGTTCGTGGTCTTGTGTGAGGACCTCAACGCACCGTCGGATGCGAAGTCGCTGGCGGAGCGGATCGCGACGGCGATGCTGGAGCCGTTCGAGCTGCCGGACGCCACCGTGGCCGTCAGCGCCAGCGTGGGCATCGCCTTCGCCGGGGACGGCGAGTACGTTCCCCGCAAGCTGCTGCGCGACGCGGACATGGCGATGTACCAAGCCAAGCGGGCGGGCGGCGGCGGCCACCAGATGGTCGACATCGGCAGCGACGTGCCGTTGTTCGACGACGACCTTCGAGTCGATCTGCGTCGGGCTCTAGGTGATGACCAGCTCGAGCTCTTCTACCAGCCTGTCGTACGCGCGCGCGATGGCCAGCTCGTCGGCGCGGAGGCGCTGCTGCGGTGGACGCATCCAACCCGCGGGCACGTCAACACCGGTGACCTGGTGGCGCTTGCTGAGCACATCGGTCTGATCGGGGAGATCGGCGCCTGGGCGTTGGAGCGCGCCTGCAACCAGGCGCGTCGATGGTTGCCAGCTTTCGACGATGGTCGGGTCGGACGGGGCCCGCGGCCCTACGTCGCGGTCAACGTGTCGAGCAACCAGCTGATGGCCTACGGCTTCGCCCGCATCGTCGAGGGCGTGCTGCAACGAACGGGTCTCGACCCTCGTGCGCTCGTGCTCGAGATCACCGAGGGGATCCTGCTCGGAGACGGCGATCGCGCTGCTCAGGTGCTGGTCGACCTGAAGACGCTCGGCGTTCAGGTGGCGCTCGACGACTTCGGCTCCGGCTATTCCTCGCTGCAGTATCTTCGTACGTTCTCGGTGGACATCGTCAAGGTCGACCAGAGCTTCGTCGCCGACCTCGGGCGGGACCCGGCGGCGACGGCGATCGTCACCGCGGTGACGGACCTGGCGCACGAGCTGGGGATGAGCGTCACCGCCGAGGGTGTCGAGACCCGGTCCCAGCGCGATGCGGTGATCGCGCTGGGCTGCGAGTCGCTGCAGGGCTACTACACCGCCGCCCCGATGAGCGACGCCACGTTCTCGGCTCTCGTTGCCAGCCACTCGCTGCCTGGCTGGTGAGCAGCGGGTGTCAGCCTTGGCCGGGTGAACGCACCGATAGTGGGGCTCCTGCTCGCCGCCGGTGCCGGCCGCCGCATGGGCCGCCCCAAGGCGCTGGTCCGCGGCGCCGACGGGCTGCCCTGGTCGGTGCGCACGTGCCGGCGCCTGCTCGAGGCCGGCTGCGATCCTGTGCGCGTGGTCCTCGGAGCCGAGGCGGTGGCGGCCGCCGCACTTCTCGAGCAGGCAGGCGCACCCCTCGATGTGGTGGTCGCTGCCGACTGGGCCCAAGGGATGGGGGCTTCGCTGCGCGCCGGGCTGGCCGGCCTGGATGACCTGGCAGCGGACGCCACCGGCGCGCTCGTGCACCTCGTCGACCTGCCCGACGTCGGCGTCGGCGTGCTGAGCCGGGTGCTGAGCAGTGCCCCGGGCGATCGGGCCGATGCACTTGTCCGTGCCGCGTACGCCGGCGTGCCGGGCCATCCCGTGCTGATCGGGCGGGCGCACTGGGCCGGCGTCGCGGAGGCGGCGGGCGGCGACCGTGGGGCCCGGGACTACCTGGCCGCGCGGCATGTCGACCTGGTCGAGTGCGGTGACCTGGCCACCGGCGCCGACGTGGACCGCCCGGGTGCACAACGCCCGCAGGGTCGTGGCCGGGACGCCGATGGGTGATGCTGGGGGCGTGCACACTCACGACCCCGGGCCTGGCACCGTCGAGGCGCTCAGTGCGGCGCTGTCCCGCACCGGCTACCTGAGCGACGACGGGCTCGCCACCGTGACCTGGCTGGCGCTGCAGATGCGCCGCCCGCTGCTCCTGGAAGGCGAGCCGGGCACCGGCAAGACCGCCCTTGCCGAGGCGCTGGCGAGCCTGCTGGGCGCGCCGCTGGTGCGGCTGCAGTGCTATGAGGGGATCGACGCCACCCAGGCGCTCTACGACTGGGACTTCCCGCGGCAGATCTTGCACCTGCGCACGGTCGAGGCCACCCGGACGCCGGGCGCCGAGCTCGACACCGCCGCGGTCGAGGAGTCGCTGTTCGACGAGCGGTTCCTGCTCGACCGGCCGGTCCTGCGGGCGCTGCGCGGCAGTCCCGCGGTGCTGCTCGTCGACGAGGTCGACCGTGCCGACGACGAGTTCGAGGCGTTCCTGCTCGAGGTGCTGTCCACCTATCAGGTGACGATCCCCGAGTACGGCACCGTGACCGCCGACCCGCCGCCCGTCGTCGTCCTCACCTCCAACCGCACCCGTGAGCTGCACGACGCGCTCAAGCGGCGCTGCCTCTACCACTGGATCGAGCACCCCGGCCTCGCGCGGGAGGTCGAGATCGTGCGTACGCGGATCCCTGAGGTCAGCCAGCAGCTCGCCGAGCAGGTTGCCGGCGCGGTGCACCGGCTGCGCGACGGCGCCGACCTCCTCAAGCCGCCCGGTGTGGCCGAGACGCTCGACTGGGCGCGCGCCCTGCACGCCCTCGGTCGTGACCGGCTCGACCTGGCGGCGGCGGCGGCGACGCTGGGGGCGGTGGTGAAGTACCGCGAGGACATCGACCGCGCCCGCGACCAGCTCGACCGGGTGCTGGCGGGCTGACGCGTGGGTGCTGCGGTCGGGGCCGACGAGCTGCTGCTGGGGTTCGCCGCGGCGCTGCGTGCGGCGGGCTCGGCGGTGACCCCGGACCGTGGTCAGCAGTTCCTGCGGGCGGCGGCGCTGGCCGGTGCGGGCAGCCGCGACGCCGTCTACTGGGCCGGTCGGGCCACGCTGTGCGGCGGCACCGAGGACATCAACCGCTATGACCGGGTGTTCGAGTCATGGTTCGGCGCCGAGAGCTCGTCCGGCCAAGTCAGGCGCGGCAAACCGCGTACGGTCCGCAAACCCGATCTCGCCGGCGACCCCGACGGCGGCGGTGGGGATGACACCCTGGCGCTCAAGGCGGTCGCCAGCGGGGTGGAGCTGCTGCGTCACCGGGACGTCGCCGACCTCGGCCCGGCCGAGCGGCGTCGCCTCGACCAGCTGCTCGACCGGCTCAACGTCCGCCCGCCGCTGCGTCGCAGCCCCCGGATGCAGCCGAGCCGTCGCGGCCGGGTCGACGCCGGCCGTACGCTGCGCGACCAGCTGCGCCGGGCGGGCGAGCCCGGCCGCCTGCGGCACCGGCGCCGCGGCACGCGCCGCCGCCGGGTGGTGCTGCTGGTCGACGTGTCCGGGTCGATGGAGCCCTACGCCGACCACCTGCTGCGCCTGGCGCACCGAGTCGTGCGGTGCGCGCCGGCGACAACCGAGGTGCTCACGATGGGCACCCGCCTCACCCGCGTCACCAGCGCGCTGCGGCTGCCGGACGCGACCGCCGCACTGGCAGCGGCCGGTCGTACGGTGCCGGACTGGTCGGGCGGCACCCGGCTCGGCGAGGTGCTGCGGGTGTTCCTCGACCGGCACGGTCAGCGCGGCATGGCGCGGGGCGCGGCGGTGGTGGTGTTCAGCGACGGCTGGGAGCGGGGTGACACCGCACTGCTGGCCGAGCAGGCGGCGCGGCTGCGGCGGCTCGCGCACCGGCTGGTGTGGGTCAACCCGCACCGCGGCAAGCCCGGCTACCTGCCCGTGCAAGGTGGCATCGTGGCGGTTGCGCCCGCCATCGACGAGCTGCTCGCCGGGCACTCGCTGGCGACGTTCGAGGAGCTGGTGGAGGTGTTGGCGCGTGCGTGAGGTGCTGGGTGAGCTGCTCGAGTGGTGGCGCGCGGGTGACGACGTCGGGGTGGGCACTGTGGTCGCGACCTGGCGGTCGGCGCCGCGGCCGGCGGGGGCCTCGATGCTGGTCGGCCCCGATGGCACCGCGGTCGGCTCGGTGTCCGGCGGGTGCGTCGAGGGAGCCGTCTACGAGCGGGCGCAGACCGTCGTGGCCGACTCGCAGCCGGTCCTGGAGCGATACGGCGTGTCCGACGGTGACGCCTTCGCAGTCGGCCTGACCTGCGGCGGCGTGCTCGACGTGTTCATCGAGACCGTGTCGCAGCAGACCTTTCCCGAGCTCGGCCAGGTTGCCGCCGACATCGCTGCCGACCGGCCGGTCGGCGTGGTCACCGTCATCGAGCACCCCGATCCCGACTGGCTGGGGCGGCACCTGGTCGTGCGCCCGGGCGGCGAGCCGGGCGACGGGGGTCCGGCCGGCAGTCTCGGCTCTGAGCGGGTCGACGCGGCAGTGGTCGACGACGCCCGCGGACTGCTCGCGCAGGGCCGCAGCGCCGTGCTCACCTATGGCCCCGACGGGCAGCGTCGGGGCGAGGGGATGCGGGTGTTCGTGGCCGCGCACGCCCCCAAGCCTCGGATGCTGGTCTTCGGCGCCATCGACTTCGCGGCCGCCGTCGCCCGGGTGGGTGCGTTCCTGGGTTACCGGGTCACGGTCTGCGACGCCCGTCCGGTGTTCGCCACCGCCGCCCGCTTCCCCGAAGCCGACGAGGTGGTCATCGACTGGCCGCACCGCTACCTGCGGCGCCACGCCGAGGCCGGCGATCTCGACGAGCGCACCGTGATCTGCGTACTCACCCACGACCCCAAGTTCGACGTGCCGCTGCTCGAGGTCGCGTTGCGGCTGCCCGACGCGCACCGGCCCGCCTACGTCGGCGCCATGGGCTCGCGCCGCACCCACGACGACCGGCTGGACCGGCTGCGCGCCGCCGGCCTGTCCGAGGCCGAGCTCGACCTGCTCGCCAGCCCGATCGGTCTCGACCTCGGGGCCCGTACGCCGGAGGAGACCGCCGTCTCGATCGCCGCCGAGATCAT
>JBBSMN010000161.1:0-7116 GCA_038233135.1 Propionibacteriales bacterium | reverse complement strand
CCGAGCACCCCGTCATCGCCACCATGGCCGAGCAGCACGACTTCGTCCACGGCGCCGGCGACCTTGGCGGCACGATGCGGTTGGGCCTGTACCCGGCAACCCTGCGCGAGGGCTCCCTGGTCGCTCGGACGTACGGCCAGACGATGGTACAGGAGCGCCACCGGCACCGCTACGAGGTCAACAACGCCTACCGTGAGGCGCTGGAGGCGGCCGGCCTCATCGTGTCCGACACCTCGCCGGACGGGGCGCTGGTCGAGTTCGTGGAGCTGTCCACCGACCAGCACCCGTACTACGTCGCCACCCAGGCACACCCGGAGCTCCGCTCCCGCCCCACCCGGCCGCACCCGCTGTTCGCCGGCCTGGTGGCGGCGGCGATCGCCCGGCAACGTGAGCTGTTGCTGCCCGTGGACGACGTGGCGGCTCCGGCCGCGCATGTCCCCGCCGAGCAGCGCCCGCGTGCCGAGGCGCCCGCGTGAGTAGCCACCCACGGCTGCCCGGCGAGGTCTGGACGCCGCCGGCCGATCTGCGCGACGTCTCGCAGGAGTGGCCGGTGCAGCACACGCAGCGTCCATATGACGGCGGGTTCGTCTCGGTGCGCGAGGACCAGGTGCGCGGGCCAGGCGGTGACGTCTTCAGCCGGACGGTGGTCGAGCATCCCGGTGCCGTCGGTGTCGTGGCGCTGGACGAGGAGCGTCGGCTGCTCCTGCTGCGACAGTACCGTCATGCGGTGGGGCGCCGGCTGCTCGAGATCCCGGCGGGGATCCTGGACGTCGAGGGGGAGCAGCCTCTCGACGCCGCAGCGCGCGAGCTCGCCGAGGAGACCGGCGTGACCGCCCGCCAGTGGACCCCGCTGCTCGAGCTGTGGCCATCACCTGGTGTGAGCAACGAGCACTGGCAGCTGTTTGCAGCCCGTGGCCTGAGCCCCCTGACGACGCAGGCGCGCGCGGCCCTGCCGGCCGCGGAGCACGAGGAAGCCGATATGGACCTCGTCTGGGTGCCGCTCGGTGCGGCGGTGCGGGCGGTGCTGGCCGGCCGGATCTGCGACTCGATGGCCGCCGCTGGCATCCTCGCAGTCGCGTGCGCCCCGTGAGGGCGCCGCTGCTGCGCGCCACGTAAACGTGGCGCGCGGCCGGTGCGGGCAGGTCGGCCGCGATCGCTACACTCCGGCGAGCACCGTCGGCCGGCAGTGGGAAGGACGTGCGCCATGCGGATCGGCATCCCCCGCGAGGTGAAGAACCACGAGTACCGCGTGGCCATCACACCGTCCGGCGTGCACGAGCTGGTGTGGCACGGCCACGAGGTCTACGTCGAGGCCGACGCCGGCGTGGGCTCGTCGATCCCCGACGCGTACTTCGTCGAGGCCGGGGCCACCATGCTCCCTGCCGCCGACGACGTCTGGGACGCCGGCGAGCTCGTCCTCAAGGTGAAGGAGCCCATCGCGGAGGAGTACCACAGGATGCGGGCCGGGCAGACGCTGTTCACCTACCTGCACCTGGCTGCCTCGAGGCAGTGCACCGCAGCGCTGCTCGAGCGTGCGGTCACCGCCATCGCGTACGAGACGGTGCAGAACTCCGAGGGGGCGCTGCCCCTGCTCGCCCCGATGAGCGAGGTTGCCGGTCGGCTCGCACCCCAGGCCGGCGCGTACCACCTGATGCGTCAAGGCGGCGGTCGCGGCGTGCTCATGGGCGGGGTGTCGGGGGTGTACGCGGCAAAGGTCGTCGTGATCGGCGCCGGCGTCTCGGGCATGAACGCCGCGGCCATCGCGCTGGGCATGCAGGCCGAGGTGCTGCTCCTGGACCGCAACATCGAACGGCTGCGGGAGGCGGACCGCATCTACCAGGGGCACCTGCAGACGGTGGCGTCCAACACCTACGAGGTGGAGCGGGCGGTGCTCGACGCCGATCTGGTGATCGGGGCGGTACTGGTGCCGGGCGCCAAGGCGCCGACGTTGATCAGCAACGACCTGGTGTCCCGCATGAAGGCCGGCGCCGTCCTCGTCGACATCTCGATCGACCAGGGCGGGTGCTTCGAGGACTCGCGCCCCACCACCCATGACGAGCCCACCTACGCCGTGCACGACACGGTGTTCTACTGCGTGGCCAACATGCCGGGTGCGGTGCCGCACACGTCGACGTACGCGCTGACCAACGTGACCCTGCCGTACGCGCTGGCGTTGGCGGACAAGGGCTGGCGCCAGGCGCTGCGCGACGACGACAGCCTCGCCCGCGGCCTGAACACCCATGACGGGGAGCTGACCAATGCCGCCGTCGCCGCGGCGCACGACCGGGCAGCGCGGCCCGTGGGCGAGGTGCTCGCCTGAGCCCCGCCACAGCCACCACGATCCGTGCTGCGATCACGTCCTTCCTCGACCATCTGGCCGTCGAACGCGGTCTGGCCGGCAACAGCATCTCGTCATACCGCCGCGACCTCCGCCGCTATGCGGCTCACCTGGCGGAGGCCGGAGTGGACGACATCGCCGCAGTGGGTGAGCAGGACGTCGCCGGATTCCTGGCCAGGCTCCGCCGCGGTGACGACGAGCACCCCGCGCTGTCGGCGAGCAGCGCCGCCCGCGCCGTGGTGGCGGTGCGGGGACTGCACCGGTTCTGCCTGCGCGAGGGTTCGATCAGCACCGACGTGGCGGCTGGCATCCGACCGCCGCGACCGCCGAAGCGACTGCCCAGGGCGCTGCCGGTGAGCGACGTGTCCGCGATCTTGGACGCGGCAGGGGCTCCGGGCACAGCACTCGCGATGCGCGACCGCGCCCTGCTGGAGATGCTCTACGGCACGGGGGCGCGCATCTCCGAGGCGGTGGGGCTCGACGTCGACGACATCGAGCTGACCGATGCGGCGGTGGTGCGGTTGCGTGGCAAGGGCGGCCACGAACGGGTCGTACCCGTGGGGTCGTACGCGGTGGCAGCCGTCGACGCCTACTTCGTACGCGCTCGGCCGCATCTGGCCGCGGTCGGCGCGGGCACTCCCTCGGTCTTCCTCAACGCCCGCGGTGGCCGGCTGTCGCGGCAGTCGGCCTGGACGATCCTCGCGGGTGCCGCTGAGCGGGCCGGCGTGCACGCGGACGTCTCACCGCACACGCTGCGGCACTCGTTCGCCACCCACCTGCTCGACGGCGGCGCCGACGTACGCGTGGTGCAGGAGCTGTTGGGTCACGCATCCGTGACCACCACGCAGGTCTACACGCTGGTGACCGTGGACAAGCTGCGCGAGGTCTATGCTGCCGCGCACCCGCGCGCACTCTCCGGCTGACGGCGCTCCGCAGCCCACTTGCCGCGCGTCAGCCGGGTACCTTGCGCACGTCAGCCGCGGACCCGGCGCCGGTCGTCCGGCAGCCGCAAGGTGTAACCCTGCTTGTCGAGCAGCTCCAGCAGCGGCAGTACCACTCGTCGGCTGGTGCCCAGGGCCTGCCTTGCCTGGCTGGTGCTGAACGGCTGGGGCAGGGCCGTCAGCCGGTCCACCGCGAGCCGGTCCGCGCCGGGCAGCAGCACCACCCGACCGCTGAGCCGCAGCAGCAGCCCGGCCCGGTGGGCTGCGGCCAGCGCGCGGTCATCGAGGCCCACCTCGGCGAGTCGCTGCGCGTCGGGAGCCGCGAACGGTGACTGGGCGTCCAGCACTGCGATGAGCTCGCTGACCGCGCGATCCACCCCGGCCGGCAGACTGTCCGCCGGTCCATCCGCCCCGCGGACGACCACCCGTCCGTCCCGCACCGCCAGAGGCGGTCGGACGGCGGCCTCCACCAGCCGTACGTCGGGCAGGCCGAGCTGTCGAGCCACGGCGGGCAACGGCGGCCCTGCGTCCAGCGGCTGTCGGCGGCAGTGCTCGCTCACGAGCAGGGCCAGCCGGTCGGCGATGCTGGTGAGCTGCTCGGAGGTCAACAGCCAGTCTCCGACGCGGGCCAGTCGGTCCAGCTCACCGACCGGACGCGGCACCCCCAGCCTCGACAGCTGCTCGGACCGCACGGGGCCGCGGCGCCCCACCTCGTCGATGAGACTGCCGGTGCGCGACCGCGCGAGCATCCGGGCGCGCGCGGCGGCGTCGCCGCGCCTGGCCAGCGGGGGTGCCGCTGGGTCCGCCACCTGCAGACCCCACACCGTGCGGGTGCCCGGGTCGCGCAGCAGCGCCCGATCGCCGATCCGCAGCGGCAGCGGCGCCTGCACCGTCACCCGCGCCCAGCTGTCCTCAAGCACCCTGAGACGGCAGGCGACCGCGTCGGCACCGGCGTGCAGTATCGGGGCACGCGGTGGCCGATCCGGACCCTGCAGCCGGACGTCGAACACCGTGGAAGGCCACCACGCGTCGGGGGTGCACAGGGCAGCACCACGGACCAGGCCGTCCCCGCCGCGGGCTCCCAGCCGCAGTGCGACCCGTGCGGTGCCGCTCGCCTGCTCGACGTCGCGGCCGAGGCTCTGCATGGACCGGACGCGGACCCATCCGTCCCCGGCGCCGACCTGCAACCGGTCGCCGACCCCGATCGTGCCGGCCGGCAGGGTGCCGGTCACCACCGTGCCCGCTCCCGCGATCGTGAACACCCGGTCGACCCACATGCGGACGTCGGCTGTGGGGTCAGGCGCGGGAAGTGCGGCGGTCAGCTCGCCGAGGCCCGCCCGCAGGGCATCCAGACCTGCTCCGGTCCGAGCGCTCACCGCCACGACGGGGGAGCCGCCGAGGCTGGTGCCGGCCAGTCGCTCCTCGACCTTGGCGATCATGGGGGCCGGGTGGGCGAGGTCGGCTCGGGTGACCGCGACCATCCCGTGCCGGACACCGAGGGCGTCCAGCGCTCGCAGGTGCTCCTCGGCCTGCGGCATCCACGGGTCGTCGGCCGCCACCACCAGCAGCGCGGCGGGCACGGGGCCCACTCCTGCCAGCATCGTCGGCACGAAGCGCTCGTGCCCGGGGACGTCCACGAACGCCACCGGCTCGGCAGCACCGGGGAGTGTCACCCAGGCGTAGCCGAGCTCGATCGTCAGCCCCCGTCGCCGCTCCTCGTCCAGCCGGTCGGGGTCGGTGCCGGTCAGCGCGCGCACCAGGCTGGACTTGCCGTGGTCCACGTGCCCGGCGGTCGCGATGACGTGCATCAGGTGTCGAGCACCGCGGTGACCAGCAGCGCGTCATCGGCCGGCGCGACCGTACGCAGGTCGAGCAGTGTCCGCCCGCCCTCGACCCGCGCCAGCACCGGGGTACGGGCGGCGCGCAGCGCCTCGGCGTACCCCGCTGGCAGGGCCACCGCGACACTCGGCAGCTCGACGCCGGGGGCACCGCCACCACCGACGGTCGCCACGCTCGGGACCACCGATGCCGCGACCCCGGCACCGGCGAGCCGTTCGACCAGGTGCTCGGCCCGCAGGGTCAGCTCGCCGACGTCGGCGGCCACCATGGACGCGACGGGGGTCTGCGGCCCACGCAGCGTTGCCTCCAGTGCCGCCAAGGTCAGCTTGTCGACGCGCAGCGCCCGGGCCACGGGGTGCCTGCGGAGGCGTTCGACCAGGTCGCGATGTCCCAGCAGCAGGCCGCACTGGGGACCGCCGAGCAGCTTGTCGCCGCTCGCCGTGACGAGCGCGGCACCGGCCCGCAGCGCGCTCGCCGCATCCGGCTCGTCGGGCAGCAGGGGATGGGGTTGGAGCAGGCCGGACCCGATGTCGGCCACCACCGGGACGCCGAGCCCGGCAAGCGGTTCCACCGGCACCTGCGAGGTGAACCCCGCGACCACGATGTTGGACGGGTGGACCTTGAGCACCATCGCGGTGTCCGGCCCGATCGCCTGCTCGTAGTCGTCGAGGTGCGTCCGGTTCGTCGTTCCCACCTCTCGAAGCCGCGCGCCGGTCGCCTCCAGCAGGTCGGGGATGCGGAAGCCGTCGCCGATCTCGACCAGCTCGCCGCGGCTGACCACGATCTCGCGACCGGCGGCCAGGGCCGTGGCCACCAGCACCAGCGCTGCCGCGTTGTTGTTCACGACGTGCACAGCCTCCGCGTCGGGCACCGCAGCCGCGAGCGACGCCAGCGCCCCCGCGCCCCTCCGTCCGCGGCGCCCGGTGGACAGGTCCAGCTCGACGTCGGTGCTGGTGGCCGCGAGCCGGACGGCCTCCGCGGCGGTAGCCGACAGTGGCGCCCGGCCGAGGTTGGTGTGCACGAGCACGCCGGTGGCGTTGACCACCGGGCGCAGTGACGACGCCGACCGGGGCAGCGCCTGGACCGCCACGTCGGCGACCGCCTCGGGAGCGACGTCACCGGCGCGGGCCCGCTGCTGCGCGGCGCGTACGGCCTCCTTGACGAGCCCCGGACCGAGGCGGGCGGCGGCCGCCAGCAGGCGGGGGTCGGCCAGCACCGCGTCGGTGCGCGGGACGAGACGCCGCCGGTCGGGCGCCGGAACCATGCTCATCGGGTCCCTTCTGCGCAGGCAAGCTGGCGGAGGCGGACGGGAATCGAACCCGCCTGACCGAGATGCTCGGTCACGTCGGTGTTGAAGACCGCGCCCGTCACCAGACGAGGTACGCCTCCGGCCCCGATGCTAGGCCGACGTCGATCAGCGTGCCGGAGTGGTGGGTGTCGGAGCCGCGTGGTTGGCTGTCGCCATGCGGGGAGCGAGGACCTTCATCGAAGGCTGGCCGGTCTGGCGCCAGCTGACCGGCAGCGACCCGTTGGGACGCGGGCACGCGGCCCGTTCGCAGGCCACCGACACGCTGCAGAACCGCACCGAGACCGCCGACCGGGTGGTCGACTCCATCTGTCCGTACTGTGCGGTGGGCTGTGGGCAGAAGGTCTTCGTCAAGGACGAGAAGATCGTCCAGATCGAGGGCGACCCGGCGAGCCCCATCTCGCGCGGCCGGCTGTGCCCCAAGGGCAGCGCCAGCAAGCAGCTGGTCACGTCGCCCGGTCGCGTGACCACGGTGCGCTACCGCCGGCCGCACGCCACCGAGTGGGAGGATCTCGACCTCGACACCGCCATGGACATGATCGCCGACCGGGTGCTCGCGGCGCGGCGCAGCCACTGGCAGGACCAGCACGACGGGCGAAGGGTGCGGCGCACCACCGGCATCTCGAGCCTCGGAGGGGCGACCCTCGACAACGAGGAGAACTACCTCATGAAGAAGCTCTACACCGCGATGG
>JBBSMN010000160.1:0-7149 GCA_038233135.1 Propionibacteriales bacterium | reverse complement strand
GCGGTCGACGATGCGACCGCCGTCGAGGAACAGCACCTCGTCGGCCAGCGCGATCGTGGCCTTGCGGTAGGCCACCACCACGGTGGTGGGTCCACCGGTGCCGGCCCGCTCCCGCAGCCCCGCCAGCACCGCACCCTCGACCTCGGGGTCGACGGCGCTGGTCGCGTCGTCCAGCACGAGCAGCCTTGGGCGTCGGACCAGGGCCCGCGCCAGAGCCAGCCGTTGGCGCTGGCCACCCGACAAGGTGGTGCCCCGCTCCCCCAGCGGCGCGTCGAGGCCCTGCGGCAGCCGGGCGACGAAGCGGTCTGCCTGCGCGGTGCGCAGGGCGGCCCACACCTGCTCGTCGGCCACGGCAGCGCCCAGCGCCACGTTGCCGAGGACCGTGTCGTCGAACAGGAACGTGTGCTGCGGCACCAACGCCACCGTGTCTGCAAGCGCGGCGTGGCTGAGCTGCCTGGCGTCGTTGCCGGCCAGCAGGACGGCCCCCGTGTCGGGGTCGACGAGCCGGACCAGCAGGGAGGCAAGGGTGCTCTTGCCCGAACCGGTCCGACCGACCAGCGCGACGGTCCGGCCGGCGGCGACCGACAGCTGCAGGTCACTCAGCACGGGGCGGTCCGCGGCGTAGCCGTAGTGCAGGCCACGCACCTCCAGGTCCACCGGACCGGCACCGGCGACGACCTCCTTCCCGTACGGGGTGGACCCGTCGGCGTCCAGCACCGCCCGCACCCGGTCCCACCCGACGACGGTGCGCGGGAGCTCTCCGAGCACCCAACCGATCGCACGCACGGGGAAGGCGATGACGGTGAACAGGAAGGCGACCTGGACGACGTCTCCCGGCTGGGCGGCGCCGGACAGCACCCGCTGGACGCCGACCAGGATGACCAGCAGCACACCGATGGTGGGCAGCGCCTCCAGCGCCGGGTCGAACACGCTGCGGATGCGGCCGGCGGCGATGTTGGCGTCACGCAGCCGGATCGCCTCGTGCTGGAAGCGGCGGGTCTCCTCGATCTCGCGACCCAGCGCCTTCACCACGGTGGCGCCGTCGAAGGACTCGTGGGCGACGTCGCTGACCTCGGCGCGCAGCTGCTGGGCGACCGTCACCCGCGGCGACAGGATCCGCTGGTAGCCGACGTTGATGAGGAACAGCATCGGGAAGACCACCAGCCCGACCACCGTGAGCACGATGTCGGCGGTGAGCATGGCAACGATGGCGACGACGAGCATCGCGAGCACCCCGACCGCCATCGGGAGCGGCATCATCACCGCCCACGCCGCCTCCACGTCGGCGTTGGCGTTGGAGAGCAGCTGGCCGGTGGGGTGTGCCTGGTGCCAGGTCAGCGGGAGCCTGAGGTACTGCCGGGTGACGGCCCGGCGGTAGGCGGCCATCAGCCGGAAGTAGACGGTGCCGCCGACCAGCCGGCGGGCGATGACCCCCAGCGCCCGGCCGGCCGCCACGCCAAGGAACAGCAGGCTGACCGCCACCAACCCGTCGACGTCCACCGCGTCCACGGTGAAGGCCGGCGTGATGACCTCGTCGGTCGCCCACCCGAGCACCCAGGCGTCGGCGACGGTGAGGCCGCCGTACAGCACGCTGCCGACGACGGCCACGCTGAACAGCCGCCACTGCGCCATCGCGCCGACGCCGATGACAGCAAGCCCGCGGCGGGTGGTGCCGGCTCGGGTGGACACGCGGATGCTCCTGGGCGTTGTGGTGGGGGGCGTTGTGGTGGGGGCGACAGCGGGCTGGCTGTCCGGCCGGTCCAGCCTACGTCCACGGTCAGCGGACGGGCCGCCCGTCGGCGCGCAGCGCCTGCTTGACCTCGCCGATGCTCAGGTCGCCGAAGTGGAAGACGCTGGCCGCGAGCACCGCGTCGGCCCCGGCGTCGATCGCCGGCGCGAAATCGCTGACCGAGCCGGCTCCTCCGCTGGCGACCAGGGGCACCGTGGACGCGTCGCGTACGGCGTGCAGCATCTCGAGGTCGAAGCCCGCGCGCGTCCCGTCGGCGTCCATCGAGTTCAGGAGGATCTCGCCGGCGCCGAGCTCGCAGCCACGGCGGACCCACTCGACCGCGTCGAGACCGGCCGATCGCCGGCCGCCGTGGGTGGTGACCTCGAAGCCGCTCGGCTGGTCGGGGCTGCGGCGAGCGTCGATGCTCAGCACCAGGACCTGCGACCCGAAGCGGTCGGCGATCTCGGCGATCACGGGCGGCCGCTCGATCGCAGCGGTGACCATGGCCACCTTGTCGGCACCGGCCCGCAGCAGCCGGTCGACGTCGGTCACGGTGCGTACGCCGCCGCCGACCGTGAGCGGGATGAACACCTGCTCGGCGGTGCGTGAGACCACGTCGTAGGTGGTCTCGCGGGTGTCCGATGAGGCGGTGATGTCGAGGAAGCAGAGCTCGTCGGCGCCCTCGGCGTCATAGACGCGGGCCATCTCCACCGGGTCGCCGGCATCGCGCAGGTCGACAAAGTTGACGCCCTTGACGACCCGGCCGCCCTTGACGTCCAGGCACGGGATGACCCGCACGGCGACGCTCACTGGGGTTCCCCCACGGTGGCGAGGGCCTCCTCGAGCGTGAACGCGCCGGTGTAGAGCGCGGTGCCCACGATGGCACCCTCGACACCTGACGAGGTCAGCTCGGCGAGCGCCGTGAGGTCGGCGAGGGTCGAGATGCCGCCGGAGGCGACGACCGGGCGGTCGGTGCTGGCGCACACCGAGCGCAGCAGGTCGACGTTCGGACCGCCCAGCATGCCGTCCTTATGCACGTCGGTGACGACGTAGCGCGCGCACCCCTCCCGGTCCAGGCGCTCCAGCACCTGCCAAAGGTCGCCGCCGTCCCGGGTCCAGCCCCGGGCGGCCAGCGTCGTGCCGCGGACGTCGAGCCCGATGGCCACCCGGTCGCCGTGCGAGGCGATCACCCGGGCGCACCACTGCGGGTCCTCGAGCGCGGCGGTGCCGATGTTCACCCGCCGGCAGCCCGTGGCGAGTGCCGCCGCCAGCGTCTCGTCGTCGCGGATGCCACCGGACAGCTCGACATCGATGTCGACGGCGCCCACGACCGCGGCCAGCACCGTACGGTTGTGTCCGCGACGGAAGGCCGCGTCGAGGTCGACCAGGTGGATCCACGAGGCGCCGGCGGCCTGCCAGCGTCGCGCCGCCTCGACCGGGTCGCCGAACGCCCGCTCGCTGCCCGCGACCCCCTGCACCAGCTGGACGGCCTGACCGCCTGCCACGTCGACGGCGGGCAACAGCTGGAGCGGGGTAGGCACCTCGCCGACCCTATGCCGGGGCAGCCGCCGGTCCGGCCTCAGTCCGGCCGCTCGGGCTCGAGGTAGATGATGCGTGCCATCGGCTCCGCGTCCTGCACCCTGGACTCGGCGGCATCGATCGCCGCCGTGACGTCGCTGGCGCTGGCGCCACCGGGCAACGCGATCTGAGCGGCGACCAGCACCTCCTCGGGACCGAGGTGCATGGTGCGCATCTCGACGACATCGGTGACACCCGCGTCGCCGTCACCGACCAGGGCCGCCCGGATGCGTCGGACCGACTCCGGGGTGGCGGACTCGCCGAGCAGCAGCGACTTCATCTCGATGGCCAAGATGATGGCGATGGTGACGAGCAGGATGCCGATCATCGCCGTGCCGGCGGCATCCCAGCGCCCATTGTCGGTGATCAGCGTCATGCCGACGCCCATCAGCGCGAACGTCAGCCCTAGCAGTGCGCCCAGGTCCTCCAGCAGGATGACCGGCAGCTCCGGTGCCTTCGCCCGACGCACGAACTCGACCCAGGAGCGCTCGCCGCGCACCTGGTTGGACTCCACCACCGCGGTGCGGAAGGAATAGCCCTCGAGTGCGATGCCGATGAGCAGCACCGTGACGGGCACCCACTTCCAGCTCTCGATCGGCTCTGCTTCGGCCCACTTGTGGTAGGCCTCGTACAGCGCGAACAGCCCGCCGAGGCTGAACAGCACGATCGCCACGATGAAGGCGTAGACGTAGCGCTCGCGCCCGTAGCCGAACGGGTGCTTGGACGTGGCCTCCCGCTGGGACCGCTTCTTGCCCAGCAGCAGCAGGCCCTGATTGCCGGAGTCGGCAACGGAGTGGATGGTCTCGGCCAGCATCGACGAGGACGACGTGAGCAGGAACGCCACGAACTTCGTCAACGCGATCCCGAGATTCGCCCCGAGCGCCGCGATGATCGCCTTGCTGCCGCCTTCTGCCGCCACGGCCGACACCCTAGTGGTCGTCGGTGGTTGCTGCTCGCCCTCGCGGACGCAGCGTATCCAGCCAGTTGCGCAGCAGCCGGGCGCCGGCGTCACCGGACTTCTCCGGGTGGAACTGCGTCGCCCACAGCGGGCCGTTCTCCACCGCGGACACGAAGCGATCAGAGCCGTGGGTCGACCAGGCCACACCGGGGGGCGTGGCGTACCCCGCGGTCCGCAGCGTCCAGTCGTGGACACCGTAGGAGTGCACGAAGAAGAACCGCTCGCGCTCGATGCCGGCGAGCATGGCGGTGCCGGTCGGCGCCTCGACGATGTTCCAGCCCATGTGCGGCACGACCGCCGCCTGCAGCCGCTCGACGCGGCCGGGCCACTCGCCGCACCCCGGCGTCGTCTCGCCGTGCTCGACGCCGAAATCGAACAGCACCTGCATCCCGACGCAGATGCCCAGCACCGGCCGGCCGCCCGCCAGGCGGCGTCCGATCAGCCGTGGACCCTGCACGGCGCCGAGACCACGCATGCAGGCGGCGAAGGCACCGACGCCCGGCACGACCAGCCCGTCTGCGGCGAGGGCACGCTCGAACGACGCCGTCAGCTCGACGGCGGCGCCGGCCCGCTCGACGGCGCGGACCGCCGACCGCACGTTGCCGAAGCCGTAGTCGAGGACGACCACGGAAGGGGGGGCGACCGAGCGCGTCATGAGGTCACCCGCTCACCAGCGCGGCTGCCAGGCTGACCACGGCGAGCAGCACCAGTCCGGCGCTCACCCACCAGGGCGCCCCCTGGCTGCGCACCGACCACGCGCCGCCGACCAGCAGCCCGGAGGCCACGATGAGCAGGGTGTCCACGTCAGCAGGTCCGGCGTCGCGCACCGGCCGCCGTCACAGTGAACCCTTCGTCGACGGCACGCCGCTCTCCCGGGGATCGATCGCGACCGCGGCGCGAAGGGCGCGCGCGAACGCCTTGAACTGGGCTTCGACGACGTGGTGCGGGTCGCGCCCGCCGAGCACCCGGATGTGCACGGCGATCGCCGCGTGGTGGGCCAGCGTCTCGAACACGTGCCGGGTCAACGAGCCAGGAAAGTCACCACCGATCACGGTGTGCTCCTGCCCGGCGGGCTCGCCGGCGTGCACGCAGTATGGACGGCCCGACACGTCGACGGCGCACTGCACCAGGGCCTCGTCCAACGGTACGAGCGCATCACCAAACCGCCGGATGCCGTGCTTGTCACCGAGCGCCGCGCGCAGGGTCTGGCCCAGCACGATGGCCGAGTCCTCGACGGTGTGGTGCGCATCGATGCCGGTGTCGCCGTCGGCTCGGACGGTGAGGTCGAGCAGGCCGTGCCGGGCGACGGTGTCGAGCATGTGGTCGAAGAAGCCGACACCGGTGGACACGTCCGCCCGCCCGCTGCCGTCGAGGTCGAGCTCCACGACCACGGTCGACTCCGTGGTCGTGCGTTCGATCCGGCTCGTGCGGCTCATGGGCCGAGCACCTCCGTCAGCGCCTGGGTGAAGGCGGCGGTCTCCTCAGGCGTACCCACCGAGACCCGCAGCCAGCCGTCGGGTCCAGTCTCGCGGATGAGCACGCCGCGATCGAGCAGCCCCCGCCAGACCCGGTGCCGGTCGTCGAAACACCCGAAGAGCACGAAGTTGGCGTCGGACTCGGCCACCTGCAGTCCGCGACCGCTCAGCCACCGGGCCAGCCGGTCCCGCTCGGCGCGCAACGCGTCCACCTGCGCGAGCAGCGCCGGAGCGTGTGACAGCAGCGCGGTGGCCGCCGCCTGGGTCACCGCGGACAGGTGGTACGGAAGCCGCACGACCCGCAGCGCGTCGATCACCTGTCGCGCCGCGGCGACGTAGCCCAGGCGGACCCCGGCGGCGGCGAACGCCTTGCTCATCGTGCGGGTCACGAGCAGCCGGGGATGGTCGTCCAGCAGCTCCAGCGCCGTCGGGGTGCCGACGCGGCGGAACTCGGCGTACGCCTCGTCGACGACGACCACACCGGGCGCCGCGGCCAGGACCGCCCGCACCGTGTCGAGCGGCAGCGCCGTCCCAGTGGGGTTGTTCGGCGAGGCCAGCAGGACCACCGACGGGCCCACCTCACGGATCAGGGCGGCGGCGGCGGCCGGCTCGACCGTGAAGTCCTCAGCCCGCTGGCCCGTGGTCCACCCGGTATGGGTGTCGCGGGCGTACTCGGGGTACATCGAGTACGTCGGGGCGAACGACAGCGCGGTGCGACCTGGCCCCCCGAACGCCTGCAGCACCTGCAGCATCACCTCGTTGGAGCCGTTGGCCGCCCAGACCTGCTCCGGCAGCAGTCCGTGGCCGAGGTAGCCCGCCAGCGCAACCCGCAGCCGCCAGGCCTCCCGGTCTGGATAGCGGTTCAGCGTCGCGGCGGCGGCAGCGACCGCGCGGGTCAGGTCGGCGACCACCGTGTCGTCCGGGGGGTACGGGTTCTCGTTGACGTTGAGCAGCACGGGGATGTCGAGCTGGGGGGCACCGTACGGCTCGACCCCGACCAGCTCCGGACGCAGGGGCAGCCCCGCCGGCTGGGCGCTCACCACCGGTTGCGCGCGCGGACCGCGTCGCCGTGCGAGGGGAGGTCCTCGGCCTCGGCGAGGGCGATCACGTGTCGACTGACAGCTGCGAGCGCCGGCCGGTCATAGGTGACGACCTGGACGGTCTTCAGGAACGTGCGCACCGACAGCCCGGAGGAGTGGCACGCGCAGCCGCCGGTGGGCAGCACGTGGTTGGACCCCGCGCAGTAGTCGCCCAGCGAGACCGGGGTCCACGGACCGACGAACACCGCGCCCGCGTTGGTCACACGCAGCGCCCGCTCCCCCGCGTCCGCGGTCTGGATCTCGGTGTGCTCAGCGGCGTAGGCGTTGACGACGTCGAGCCCGTGGTCGAGGTCGGCGACCAGCACGATC
>JBBSMN010000159.1:0-7193 GCA_038233135.1 Propionibacteriales bacterium | reverse complement strand
TGGTGTTGTAGCCCCAGTAGTTGCTCAGGCCCCGGTCGACCAGGTGCGAGTCCTGCACGAACTGGTGCACCGGCATCAGTTCCACGGCTGTGATCCCGAGGCTGGTGAGGTGGTCGATGATCACCGGGTGCGCGATCGCCGCGTACGTCCCGCGGATCTCCTCCGGCACCCCCGGGTGGGTCATCGTGAGCCCCCGGACGTGCGCCTCATAGATCACCGTCTCGTGGTAGGGCCGCCGCGGTGGCCGGTCCTCCTGCCAGTCGAAGTACGGGTTGGTCACCACCGACTTCATCGCGTGCGGTCCCGAGTCCTCGGTGTTGCGGGCGTCACGGTCGTCGAAGTCGTACGAGAACGACGCCGGCGACCAGTCCACCTCGCCCTCGATCGCCTTGGCGTAGGGGTCCAGCAGCAGCTTGGACGGGTCGCAGCGCATGCCGTCCTCCGGGTCGTACGGTCCGTAGACCCGGAAGCCGTACCGCTGCCCGGGGCTGACCCGCGGCAGGAACGCGTGCCAGACGAACGCATCGCGCTCGCTCAGCCCGATCCGCGTCTCACCGCCGTCGCCGTCGAACAGGCACAGCTCGACCGACTCGGCCACCTCGCTGAACAGCGCGAAGTTGGTGCCCGCCCCGTCGTAGGTGGCGCCCAACGGGTAGGGCGTGCCTGGCCAGACCTCCATGCAGTGTGCTCCTGTCGGTGTCGTTGCGGTGTGCTCGGCCGGCGCGGTGCTGGTCAGACGCCGCTGACGCCCTCGCCGCCGCCGCCCTGCTCGTCGAAGGTCTCGTGCTCGAGCAGGTGCAGGGTGGGGATGCCGATGGCTCGCCGCGCCCGCGAGGCCCAGTCCACGTGGAAGAAGTCGCGCACCGCGTGCGGCGCGGTCAGCACGATGGCCTCGGCCGCGTCGTGCCTGGTGACCTCGGCCGCCAGTGCGCGCACCGGGTCGTCGGGAGTGACGCGCCCGTCGGCGGCGCGGCCCTCGGCGCGCAGCAGGTCGAGGCTGCGCGCGAGCTCGCCACGCGCCCGGTCGACGAGCTCCCGGTCGAGGCGCTGCAGCGTCTCGGCGTCGACGGCATCCATGGGCGGCACCATCTCGTAGCGCGCGATCGACCCGATCGCCGCCTGCACCCGGCTGGCCGCGTCCTCGACCGGCAGCAGCACGTGGTAGCCGACCGGCGTGTCGATCCCCTGGTGCAGCGAGACGACCTGGCTGGCGTCGAGGGCGCTGAGCTCGCGCTCCACGAGCAGCACGACGTCGTACGTCCCGGTCTCCTGCACCCCCGAATCGTAGTGCCGTCACGTGTCGAGCAGGGAGCGCAGGTCGTACGACACCGGCTCCTGCAGCTGCGCGTAGGTGCAGGAGGCGGCCTCGCGGTCGGGTCGCCAGCGCTTGAACTGCGTGGTGTGCCGGAAGCGGTCCCCCTGCAGGTGGTCGTAGCCCACCTCGACGACCCGCTCGGGACGCAGCGGCACGAACGACAGGTCCTTGCCCGCGTTCCAGCGCGAGGTGTTGCCCGGGCGCCGCCGCCCCTGCTCGGCGTCGGACGGCTCGGCGCCCCACGCCCACGGGTGTGTCGCGCGCTCCTCGTCGGTGCCCACCCGCCACGGCTCCAGCTCGGCGACCAGCTCACCGCGGCGAGCCGCGGTGAACGACGCACACACGCCGACGTGCTGCAGCCGGCCGTCGACGGTGTGCAGGCCGAGCAGCAGCGAGCCCAGCCGGGGTGAGTGCTGCGTCGACGTCTTGTGCAGCCGGTATCCGCCGACCACGACGTCGGCGGTGCGCTGGTGCTTGATCTTGAGCATGGTGCGGCCCCCCGGCACGTACGGTGCGGCGAGTGGTTTGGCCACGACCCCGTCCAGTCCGGCGCCCTCGAACGAGTCGAACCAGTCGCGCGCAGTGGCGGCGTCGGTGGTCAGCGGCGTGAGGTGCACGCGGGGCGCCGACTGGCGCAGCGCCTCCTCCAGCAGCTGCCGGCGCTCGCCGAAGGGCCTGCCGGTCAGGTCGTGATCGTCGAAGGCGAGCAGGTCGAACGCGACGTAGGAGGCCGGCGTCTGCTCGGCGAGCAGCCGCACCCGGGAGTCGGCGGGGTGGATGCGGTCCAGCAGCCGCTCGAACTCCAGGCGGTCGTCGACCGCCACGACGATCTCGCCGTCGACGACGCAGCGCGGCGGCAGCGCCGCGAGGACCGCCGCGACGACCTCGGGGAAGTAGCGGGTCAGCGGCCGTTCGTTGCGGCTGCCCAGCTCGACCTCGTCGCCGTCGCGGAAGACGATGCAGCGAAAGCCGTCCCACTTGGGCTCGTACGCCAAGCCGCCCTCGACGGAGTCTGCCGATGGGACGCCCCTGACCGACCGGGCCAGCATCGGGCTCAGCGGCGGGGGGACCGGCAGGTCGGCGACGGCCACGTCAGCGCGCGCCGGCACGGACGTAGCGCAGCAGCAGGTGGTCGCCGTCGGCGATGGCGTGCACCGGTCGCATCGCGACGGCCGGGTCGATGACCGGCCCAGTGGTGACCCGGGGGGAGTTGCCGGCCACCAGCACCGGGCCCAGGGTGAGGCACAGCTCGTCCAGCGTGCCGGCGGCAGCCATCGCCCCCGCCAGCGACGGGCCGCCCTCGCACAGGATCCGGCGCAGCCCGCGGGCCGCGAGCTGCTCGCGTACCTCGTGGTGGTCCACCTCCTCCTCGCCGCAGACCAGCACGTCGGCTCGCTCGCGAACATGCGCGCGGCGCTGTTCCGGTGCGGCCGCGCTGGTCACGACAAGGGTTGGCGCCGCCTGCCGGTCCGTGGTCGCGAGCAGGTCGTCGGGCAGGTCCAGGCCGCGGGAGACGACGGCGAGCGGCGGCAACGGGGCCAGGCCCAGCCGGTCCCGCAGCTCGGAGTCCACCTCGTGCGGCCGCACCGGGGCGTACCCCTCGGCGCGGGCGGTACCGGCGCCGACCACGATCACGTCGGCGAGGCTGCGCAGCAGCGCGAACACGCGCCGGTCGCCGGCGCCGGACAGCCCGTCGGAGCGTCCCCCGGCATCCGTGGTGGCGCCGTCCAGACTGGTCACGAAGTTGAGTCGCGACCAGGTGCGCTCGGCCGGATAGGCGTAGGCGGCCTCGAGGTCGTCGTCGTCGACCTCCCCGACCGGTTGCAGCATCTGCATGGACCGATCCTGCCACCGGATCGGCCCCGATGTGCGCTCGCCCGCGCGGTCAGTAGGTTGGTCGCCCCGGCTGGAGAAGGAGACACCGCGAGATGAGCGATGAGCCCGACGTGCGGTTGACCGATCTGCTCCGGTTGGGGGAGGGGCCGGTGGACCTGCCCGGCGTCGACCCCGGAAGCACCCCGGCCTTCGACGGTGACAAGTCCGACGGCAAGGACGCGCTTGCCGACATGGGTGACGAGCTGAACGACCTCACCCGGCGGCTCTTCGCGGCCGGCAACCACGGCTCACCCGCTCGCGTACTCGTCGTGCTGCAGGGCATGGACACCTCGGGCAAGGGCGGGGTGGTGCGACACGTGGCCCCGCTGCTGGACGCGCAGACCTGGACGCTGTCGACGTTCGGGCGCCCGACCAAGGAGGAGCTGGACCACGACTTCTTGTGGCGGATCAAGAAGGGGCTGCCGCCGGCCGGGCAGATCGCCTTCTTCGACCGGTCGCACTACGAGGACGTGCTGGTGCCGGTCGTGGACGGTGACATCGATGCCAAGGAGCACCGGCGCCGGCTGAAGGCGATCAACACGTTCGAGTCGGCACTCGTCGACGACGGGGTGGTGCTGCTCAAGTGCTTCCTGCACATCACCGCCCAGACGCAGAAGGAGCGGCTGGTCGCGCGGCTCGACAAGCCGGAGAAGCACTGGAAGTACGACCCGCACGACCTCGAGGACCGGGCCCGGTGGGCCGACTACCAGGCGGCGTACCTGCGCGTACTCACCGACTGCGCCTCGGCGGATGCCCCTTGGCACGTCGTCCCCGCCGACCGCAAGTGGTATCGCAACTGGGCGGTGGGCCGCCTGCTGCTGGAGCAGCTGCGTGGTATCGACCCGCAGTGGCCGGTCGCCGACTTCGACGTCCCCGAACAGCGCGCCCTCCTCGCCGATCCGTGAGTTTCTACCCGCCCATCCGTGAGTTTCTACCCGCTCATCCGTGAGTTTCTGCGTACGAGGCCGGCATCCTCCGCCACACGGGCGTCAAAAAGTCACGGATCGATCGTCAGAAACTCACGGATCGCGGTGAAGCGGGGAGGGGGACGAGCTCGACCGCGCCGACGGCGTACCGATCGAGCACCGTACGAGCCACCTCGGCATCGGTGCCCAGCGGGTCGGACACCGCGACCGCGCCCGCTTCGAGGGACAGTTCTCGCACCCGGTCGGGCAGCAGGCCGGGCGCCAGGAAGAAGGAGCCGACCGCGATGTGGCGGCGACCCTCGGCGCGAAACGCGCGCACTGCCTCACCCGCCGACGGTGGTGCGGCCGAGGCGAAGGCCGTGAGCACCGGCAGCTTGTGCTGTGCACCCCAGGCCCGCGCAACGCGCGCGATCGCGGCATTGGCGATCGGGTCTGACGACCCGGCGGCGGCAAGCACGAGCGCGTCCAGCTCCCGTACGTGCGACGCTGCCAGGGCCGCGCGCAGCCGGCGGTCCAGCACCCCGAGGAACGAGCGCCGGGCGCCGAGCACGGGGGTGGTGTCGATGCGCAGCTCCGGGTGCGCGGCCCCTGCCGCGGCCACCGCCGACGGTACGTCCACGCGAGCGTGGTAGGCCTCGCTCAGCAGCAACGGGACGACGACGACCTCCTCGACCCCGTCGGCCGCGAGCCGGGCGAAGGCGTCGCTGTGGTTCGGGCGGGACAGCTCGAGGAACGCTGCCTCCACCCGGAGATCGGGTCGAAGCGAGCGCACCACGTCGCGCAAGCCGCGGACCGTGCGGGCCGAGCGCGGGTCGCGGCTGCCGTGGGCGAGGGTGAGCAGGGCCGGTGCTGTCATGGCAGCTGCCCCTTCCAGGAGGTCGGGTCGTGCTCGGTCGGGTCGTGCTCGGTCGGGTCGTGCTCGGTCATGGGTGCGTCCTGCGGCTCATGCATGGATGCCGCACTCGGTCTTGGCGTGACCGGCCCAGCGCCCGGCGCGGGCGTCCGCACCGGTGGAGACCCGCTGGGTGCAGGTGCGGCATCCGATCGAGGGGTAGCCGTCGTGGACCAGCGGGTTCACCAGTACCCCGTGCCGCGCTACGTACGACTCGACGTCGGGGCCCGTCCACCGCGCCAGCGGGGACACCTTGACCTTGCCGATCTTGGCGTCCCAGCCGACGACGGGCGCGATCACCCGGTTGTGGGTCTCGGCGCGCCGCAATCCCGTCGCCCACGCGTCGTAGCCGGCCAGCGCCTCGGCCAGCGGGGCGACCTTGCGCAGCGCGCAGCACAGGTCGGGGTCACGGGCAAACAGGTCCGGACCGTACGCCGCGTCCTGCTCGGTGACCGTCGGCGCCGGGGTCACGGTGCGCACCGTGACCGGCAGCGTCGCCTCGACCGCGTCCCGCGTCCCGATCGTCTCGGCGAAGTGATAGCCGGTGTCGAGGAACACGACCTCGATGCCCGGCGCCACCCGGGAGGCCAGGTGCGCAAGCACGGCGTCGGCCATCGACGACGTCAGACAGAACCGTGAGCCGAACGTCGACACCGCCCAGGCCACGATGTCGGGGGCCGAGGCGAGCTCCAGCTCGGGGCCGGCCACCTCGGCGATCTCGCGCAGCTCGGCCGGGCTCCGGTCGTACGAGGGCCGGCTCAAGGTCAGCGGCACCGCGGTCACGAGGCACCTCCGGCAGCGGCGGATGTGCCGGGCGCCAGCAGCCCGATGAACTTCACCGAGAACGCCCGCAGACAACTGCGGCACTCCCACGTGCCGTGCTGCTCGGCATGGGGGAACAGGTCCTCGTCACCGCAGTACGGGCAGTGCTGCGGTGACGACATCGCACTCATCGCAATGCCTCCTCGTCGGCGGCGACCGCCCACTCAGCAAAGGTCTGCGCCCCGCTGCGGGTGTCCAGCCAGCTCCGGACCACCCGCTCGACGTAGTCGGCGAGCCCGTCCGCGGTCACCTTGTGCCGGCGCAGCTTGCGGCCGACGCCGGGCTCCGCGCGCTGCTGCAGAGCCAGACCGCCACCCAGGTGCACCTGGAAGCCCTCGACCTGCCGCCCGGCGTCGTCGGTGACGATCTGGCCCTTGAGCCCGATGTCGGCGACCTGGAGGCGCGCGCATGAGTTGGGGCAGCCGTTGACGTGCACCGTCAGGGGCTCGTCGAGCTCGGGGATGCGCCGTTCCATCTCGTCGACCAGGCCGGCGGCGAGCGCCTTGGTCTCGACGATGGCGAGCTTGCAGAACTCCAGCCCGGTGCAGGCCATGGCTCCGCGTCGCCAGGCCGACGGCCGCGCGTGCAGCCCGAGCCCGGCGAGCGCCTCGACCAGCGACTCGACCCGTTCGGGCTGCACGTCCAGGACGACCAGCTTCTGGTACGCGGTCAGCCGCACCCGGGCGCTGCCGTGCGCCTCGACGACGTCGGCCACCTGCGCCAGCACTGAGCCGCGCACCCGGCCGACGGTCGGTGTCACCCCCACGTACGAGCGGCCGTCGGCCTGGGCGTGCACACCGATGTGGTCGCCGGGCTCCGGCGGGACCGCGGGTGCGGGGCCGTCGACCAGGGGGCGCCCCAGGTAGTCGTCCTCGAGCACCTGCCGGAACCTCTCCGCACCCCAGTCGGCCACGAGGAACTTGATGCGTGCACGGGTGCGGAGCCGGCGGTAGCCGTGGTCGCGGAAGAGCGAGACCACCGCGTGCCAGACATCCGGCACCTGCTCGAGCGGCACCCAGGCGCCGAGGCGCCGGGCGAACATCGGGTTCGTGGACAACCCGCCACCGACCCATACGTCGAACCCGGGGCCGTGCTCGGGGTGCTCCACGCCGACGAAGGCGACGTCGTTGGTCGCCGGGACGACGTCCTGGCTGGGGTGCCCGGTGATCGCGGTCTTGAACTTGCGCGGCAGGTTCGCCAGCTCCGGGTCCCCGATGTAGCGGCGTTCGATCGCTCGGATCGCCGGGGTCCCGTCGATGAGCTCGTCGGCGGCGATCCCGGCCAGGGGGCTGCCGAGGATGACCCGCGGGGTGTCGCCGCACGCCTCCTGGGTGGTGAGCCCGACGGCTTCGAGCCGGTCCCA